>NZ_CP132985.1:1200000-1505765 GCF_003286595.3 Aerococcus mictus
ATCCGCATGGAGGTCTTCTTCAATATAGGGAATATGGTTATGCCCATAAACAGAAGTCCAGTGAATACCTAAATTCTCTAACCACTTGATATTGTCTGGAGCGCCTTGGGCTAAATCTTTAACCAGTTCAGGGTCAACACTCTCTTCTCCTGCCTTTAACCATAACTGATAATGTTTTTCTGGGCTGTCATCAGTAAATTCGGTAAATTCTTTTTGTTGGTCAGTACCAGCAGCCTGTATTACACCGCCTGAATAATTAGTCGTTCCACCGGCTATGCCTGCTTTTTCACAAATTAAGACCTTGAGGCCAGCTTGGCTGGCTTCAGCAGCAGCTGCTAGCCCAGCTCCTCCGGCCCCAACCACAATGACATCATAAGTTTCAGCTAGATCAAGGTCATCACGGTATGGGATAGCTGGCTCTACTGGAGAAGTATTCTTGGGCCCGGATTTCAATTTTTGACTAGCCGACGACGTCGCATCTATTCCATCCTCAACCTTAGCAAAAATGCTAGGGTCTAAGGCATCAGCTTCTGATATTTTTCCTTGAGCGAGTGCAACCGCTTTTTCAACAGCCGAACGCAAAGCCCGAGTTGAAAAACTGGCACCAGTTATAGCGTCAACACTACTCGATCCCTTGGCTAGGATATTTTTCTTCATTTGTTCAATTCCTAGGCCTCCTACCAGGGCCTGGTCACTATAATCCACATCAAGCGAATCGATTTTTCCTAGCTTTGGATCAATGCCTACTTCTACTTGAATCGGGCCATGGAAGCCCTCCACCACCGCTTTAAATTTATTACTCATAATCACATAACCCTTTCTTTTTTATAGGAAAATCTTCTTATTGCTAGTGTACCATGAAAGCACTTTCCTACTAAAGCAAACTAAGAACGGCATAAGAAAAAACTAGCCTAAGCCTAATTTTCAACCTTAACCACTGGAATAATTGGCACCTCAATGCCCTTATTCACAAAGGTTTGGTAAAGAGCGTTCTGCATCAACATCTTATTTTGACCAATAGCATCATAACTGGTAAAGAATTCAACAAAAACCTTATAGGCGCTATTTCCTACCTCGATACGAATCTTAGGCTTTTTATCTGCTCCTAAACTCTCCATTTTTCGTTCAAAGATTTCTAAGGATTCATCGTCACATTTATCCATAAACTTACTGTATTGTTCATAAGCTACCCGAGCGGTAATCTTCATCACTTCTTCAGTATCTTCTCTGAAATCAACTGGTACCATGACGTCAACAACGACAAAGGGACTGTCATGATTGTAATTATAGACGGCGTGATCAAATATCCAACGGTTAGGTACCGAAACATAGCGTCCGGTATAGGAGCGTTTTTCAGTTAACTTGCCGATCTCAGCCAAGTTAATTTGTAAAAAGTCAAAATCGACTACTTCACCGGAGACGCCATTAATATCGATTGCACTACCTATTCTCAGGGGCGAGCGAACATAGATATAAATATAAGCAACCAAGTCAACGATAATGTCTTTAGACGCTAAAGCCGCAAAACCAACCACGATAATAATCATTACACCGAATAATTCCACTCGGGTAAACCAAATACTTAGAATAAAAAAACTAATTAAGAGAATCAAAATTAAACGGGTAACCCGGATAAAGGCCTGCGCTGTACTGTCGCGTTTAAATAAGCGGGGTAAAAACCAGCCCAAGGCCTTCATAAATAAAAAACCGATTAAAATAAGTCCTAAAGAAATCAAAACATTTTTGACAAATAAATCGGAATCAGATTGGTCACTGTTTAAATAATCTAAGAATTGATACATGCCCTCACCCTTTAAACAACAGATAATTAGTCACACTACTTATGCTTAGTTTATCATGTATTTATAGATTTGTACCGTCCAATCTAGCAGGCCTATTTTACCTGTTTTCCAAGCGAAGAAATGGCCGGACTAAAATATTTACTTGCTTTTGAGGTAGTCCGGTCGTTCAGAGACTTCTAACTGAACATCGTTTAAAATCTTTTGAATTTTTTCTTTAGTAATATATTGACGACTGGCCATATCAGAATCTTGAAACATTTCCAAAACTGCCCCAGGCGCATTCCTGAGTTCCCACTGGGTAATATCAATCATTGGAATCCGCATCTCTTCCTTTACCCAACGACTGATCATCTCCAAACATCCCGCTGAAGCAAAAGAAAAAGCATAGAGGTCTTCAGTGGACACATAGTCACTGCCACTGGCTGCTTGTTTCATTTTAATTAGCCATTGATAAAAGTTATCAAAAATGAAATGTGAAAAGGAATTTTGTCCTACTGTTTTGAAGGCTTCCTGGTAATAAAGAGGATCCTTAGCAACAATATAATAATATTCAGCCACTGACCTGGCATAGAACTCTAAACTCTTCTCATAGGGTGAACTATTCTCAGCCAATTCTCTGACAAAATAATAATTCATCACATCATACTTATCATGAAAACGGCGGTAAAAAGTCGACCGGGCAACGCCGGCTTCCTTTAATATATCTTCCACAACAATATGATCAAACCCCTTTTCAACCATTAAATAACGAAAAGCATTGGTAATTCGATTCTTAATTTTCATTGACGGACTCTCCCCTCACTTGCCTTTATTTTATAAGTAAGCTCTCATAAAAACAAAGGAAATATTTTGTATCGCTATGAAGCCATAGCTTTATGATAAATTATAAGTAAAGTAAAGAATTAGGGGGCAAATAATCATAGGTATTGTGAAAAAATAGATAAGTAGTGATTTTCATGACTAAGATCATAATTTAAGAAAAGGAGAATCGATTATGGCTAAATATAAAGCAGGAGTTTATTCTGGCGATGCCCAGGGTTTTGCTGGGCCACTAAAGGTTAATGTTACAGTTAGTGAAGAAGCTATTGAAAAAATTGATGTCATTATTCAAAAAGAAACGCCTAATGTCGGGGGCAAAGCACTTCCTATTCTTATCGAGCGTGCTCTAGAAAATAATTCTGTGGATATTGATGGGGTTTCCGGGGCTTCAGGGACAACTAAGGCCTTTAAGAAAGCAGTAGGTAAAGCCCTAAACCGGGCGCAAGGCATTGAGGAAAAAGAAATTAGCTATACTCCAGGAACCTATGCTGGTGAAGCTAAGGGGTTCTCAGCCCACATTCAAGTCAATGTTACCGTTTCAAAAAATAAGATTGAAGACATTGAAGTTACCCAACAATATGACACGGCTGAAATTGGTGGGAGAGCCATGCCAATAGTCATCAAACGGATTCTTGCTGAGAATTCAACCGAAGTTGATGGCGTTTCTGGGGCTTCCCTCTCCTCAAATGGGATTAAAAATGCCGTTAACTTTGCCCTAGAAGTCGCTAGTGGCCAACGTGAACCCTTAGCTAAATACAAGGCAGGCAAGTACTCCTCTGAAAGTGATGACATGCGTGTGACCATGACTTTCTCGAAAAACGCCATTGAGGACCTACAGTATGACTTAACTAGCGATAAATTGGTGGATCAAAAACCTGCCATTGATAAAATGCGCCAACAAATTCTAGATCTGCAACAGTTTGAGTTTGACTCGATTTCAGGAGCTAGTCAATCTAGCCAACAAATGCGTCAAAATACCATGCATATCTTAACCGATGCTTCTGATATCACTTATGAAGACCGCCTATCAGAATCCCCTATCAAAGATGAAATGCGGGTTAACTTTAAAAATGGTAGTTTGACCCTAGAACAAATCAACGCTATCCTTAATGCCATTGGAGAAGAACTGATCTTTGTTGGACCAGACTTACGTTTCCAATATTTTAACGAAGATGCTAAGACATATACCTATTCAACTTCTCACCTAGGCGAACTTTATACAGACTGCCACCCACCACAAGCCCGTGGCGTTTCCAGAAAATTAGCCTATGAATTAGCAACCAGACAAAGAAAAAGTTATTCATTCTGGTATGTCGACGGCAATGGTGATAAATTATTTATTACCTACCAGGCCTTGTTTGATAGTCAAGGAAAATACATTGGTTTATTAGGTTGGACTTATAACGGACAAGGGATTCTTGATACGATCGATGAACCTGTTCGTCGTGGCAGCTTTGGCGATCCAAATATTCCAAACAAATTATTAAATGAAACCGAAGAAGAGTTAGAAGAATACTATGCAACTAAGGTTGAAAATGACCCTGGCCGCGATTATACAGTAAGAGAATTAAAACGTTTAGACCGGGTGGCGGCTATGGACGGTGAAAACCTTGATAGCATGTCAAGTCCAACCGTTAAGAAGAGTGGTCAGGATGAGGAAGCTAAGGCAAGTCCTAACGAAGACACTATCTCTAGTGCCTCCTTAAAAGCAGACGAAGTCCAAGCGGGAAAAGCTGAAATTGAAGAAAGTCAAAGCAAAGATAAAGAAAACGACAATAAGCAAACAGACGCTAATTCCTCACCTTCAACCCTATATTAAAATCATTTTACGCGACTAGGACCATATGAAAAAGCGACCGGGAAATCGATTCCTGGCCGCTTTTTTATTTAGAATTTAGCATTTATGTCAAACGTTATCAATTTTATGCAAAATATTTAGTTTGCTATTTATGGCCTCTTGACTGGCGCATAGCTTGTCGGGCCAAATGGTCAGCTCCCTTGGTTTGGCTTTCAGGTACCCAGACTAAATTAAAGTTTGCAAATTTATCTATTTGCTTTAGGCAAACTTTTAGTAAAGTCTTGTAAGGATCGCGCTTGTGATATTGTTTATTCACCGAATCTACTACAATACGGCTATCACTTTGACAAAGAATCCACTCTGCCTCTCTCCCCTTCTCGAGCAGAGCATTAAGGGCATAATGTAAGGCGTAAAACTCAGCCAAATGATTATCCATTCTCTCCGTCAAGCTATGTTTTAATTGGTATTGCTCACCATTTTCGAGCCATACACAACCTATACCTGCATGTCCCGTTTCCACATCAACGGATGCATCAATGGTTAAGCGGATCATTTTGACCTCCAATGCCATCATAAATTAAGTTTCGAATAGTTCGAATTTTTTGATATTTCATATCATTTACTGCTTTAACATGACCCATGATCTCGGTTAATCCCTTGATAACTTCTTTTACTTTCATGTTGAGGGTATCAAAAAAGGGATAAACCGCACAATAAAAGAGTAGCCACTCTTGGTGCATAATATCCATCAAAAAAGGATCGTCTTGATAAACGCTATCAATATAACCAACGCCTGCCTTAAAAGCCGGCTCATCTGTAGCTAATTTCAAATCAGCAAAGTCAACTAGCCGTTTTTCTCCTTGCCAGTCCCTTAAATAATAAGAACCCTTTTCTTGGTTTTCTACCAGAAGATGAATTAAGTCCGTTTGAAAAATAAGATGAATTCGTTTAGATTGGAGGAGAATATAAATCAACTCTTTGGCTTCATCAAAAGGTAAGCTCTGTAAGTTTTGATAAATCAAAGTCTGTTCTTTAGCGTTTAATAAGTCAGTGCTCATTATTTTCTCAGCAAATTCCTCAGGTGAAATAGGTAAATCATCAGCTAGAGGAGAAAAGTCAGCGGATGTTAAAAGGTCTAAAAATTCATAAGGAATTTTACTAGCCTTTTCATTGTTATAAGCCTCTTCTAAACCACTATAGCTATCCGCCAGATCCTCAAAATATTGAATCCAATTATTGGTTGCATTGATACAATCTTGCTTAATAATTATCTCATCAAAAAGATCGATAGCTTCTTGGTAGCAGGCTTTCTCACAAAAAACTTCTAAAGCTGATTCTTGCAGATCAGTCAATGTATTAGCAATTTGTCGCGCTTGGTAAAAGAGATCGACCGCATCGTTATTGCGGTCGTCGAGATAAGCATCTACAGCTAGGCGTAAATACCGTTGTTCTTGTTTAGGAAATGATAGGGATTCCCCCATACGATTACCTCTTTCCGAGACTAAAAAATAGACTATATACAGTCCTAAAGCTCATTCATCATTGTAACAAATTCTAAAAGTAAAAAACAGACGAATTTCGTCTGTTTTTCTTTAGTTAAATGTTTATATTTAAAATTTTCTAAAGCGATCATAACGTTCTTGAACCAGTACTTGTCTATCAATAGCTTGCCATGCGCTTAATTGTTTTTCTAATTCCAGGCGAATGTTTTGAATAATGGCCTGCCAAGATAAATGTTCTTCCCCTTCAAAGACAGGAATCATTTTATCGATCACTTCATATTCTAATAAGTCGTAGGCAGTCATCTTCATGACCTCGCAGGCCTCATCACGACGGCTAGCATCGCGCCAGAGTATGGAGGCAAAACCTTCCGGACTAAGAATTGAATACATGGCATCTTCTAACATCCAGACCTGATTGGTTGAAGCTAAAGCAAGGGCCCCACCAGAACCACCCTCTCCCATTAAGATAGCGATACTTGGGACTTTAAGGCTTGCCAAAGTTTGAATAGACTTGGCGATTGATTCACCAATTCCCCGGTCCTCGGCTTCAATATCACAAAAGGCTCCTGCAGTATTAATAAGAGTAATAATGGGGCGATTAAACTTTTCAGCCTGTTTAAACAAACGCACGGCCTTACGATAACCCTCTGCATGGGGGGAACCAAAATTAGCCGTAATATTTTCCTCAACATCATGTCCCTTTTGCGTACCGATAAAGCTAACGGCTTGACCATTAATCTGACCAATGCCACCACATATCGCCCCATCATCGCCATATTTGCGGTCACCATGAAGTTCATAAAATTTATGATCATCTGCTAAAGCAGTAAACATTTCCCTAGCCGTGGGACGGTCGGATGAACGTGCTTCAGTTAAAATTTCCTTAGCTAAGAAATTTCTTTTAATACTAGTAGTCATGAATATCCCCTTCCCGGCTATGAAGTAAGAGTAGATCGGCTATCTCATCTCGCAATTGCTGACGGGGGACAATTCGGTCGACAAAACCATGTTCCAATTGATGTTCTGCCGTTTGAAAGCCTTCTTCAATCTTTTGATGGATAGTTTGCTCAATAACTCGTTTGCCCGCAAACCCTATAGTCGCTCCTGGTTCAGCAATAATGATATCACCTTGCATAGCGAAACTAGCCGTAACACCGCCCGTAGTAGGGTCGGTTAATACAGTGAGGTAAAATAAGCCCGCCTGACTATGCCTTTCGACCGCGATTGATATTTTAGTCATTTGCATCAGAGAAATAATTCCCTCCTGCATCCGGGCTCCACCACTGGCCGTAAAAAGCAAGACGGGTAAAGCATGTTCTTTGGCATATTCAAACAAACGCGTAATTTTTTCCCCAACTATACTTCCCATTGACCCCATCATAAAGAAAGGATTCATAATTCCTAAAGCAAGTGGTTGACCTTTAATTTTTGCAAGTCCACAAGTGACCGCTTCGTCATAACCCGTTCGTTCCTGATTGGAGCGCTTTTTAGCTTCATAGTCAGGAAAATCAATTGGATTAGTCATTTCATCTTGGAAAATAAGTTCTTCTTCTAGCTGACCGTGATCACAAATTAATTGAATGCGTTGCTTAGGAGAAATCCGGAAATGATAAGAGCATTGTGGGCAAATCTTAGTCTCAGCCAAATCAGCACTTAAAACGGTCTGCTTACAATCAGGACATTTTTGCCACATCCCATCGGGAATATGGGGTTTATGAGTCTGATCCTTTTCATTATTGCTTTCTTTTTCAGGTACACTTAAATATTTTCTTCGTCTTAACAGCCGCACAAGGCTCACCTCCTAGACTTTTCCTTAACTATCTTCTTCACTGGCCTCCGCTTGAACTTCGGCCAACCATTGAGGAAGAAATTGACTTTCCAGGTATTCATTATTATAATTCCCTAGCTGAAAGGCAGGAGCAGCTAACAAATCATAGAGAAATTGCTGGTTAGTATTAACCCCCTCGATGCATAATTCTTCTAATGCCCGCTTCATTCTTAATAAGGCTGACTCGCGGTCATCACCATAGGCAATAACCTTAGCAATCATACTATCGTAAAAGGCGGGCAAAGCACTACCAGATAGGATGGCTGAGTCGACCCTTAAGCCTAACCCCCCAAGCGGCCAATGGATAAAATCAAATTTGCCCATCGAAGGGAGAAAGTTCTTTTCGGGTTGTTCAGCATTAATACGACATTCAATGGCATGTCCCGAAAAATGGACATCACTTTGCTGATAAGACAAGTCGTAACCATAAGCCACTCGAATTTGTTCAGCTACGATATCAATACCGGTAACTAATTCAGTAATAGGATGTTCCACTTGAATCCTGGTATTCATTTCCATAAAATAAAAGTTTTCATCGTCATCAACTAAAAATTCAATAGTCCCCGCCCCAGTATATTGAACATTTTCTCCAGCACGCACAGCCGCTTGGCAAATGGCTTGGCGGGTTTTATCACTGATAAAGGGACTTGGGGTTTCCTCAAGAACTTTTTGATGATTTCTTTGTAAGGAACATTCACGTTCCCCCAAATGGATAACATGGCCATTTTGATCAGCCAGGATCTGAACCTCAATATGATGAGCTGGATGGATAACCTTTTCTAAGTATAATCTGGCATCGTTAAAGCCTTGTTGGGCCTCACGACTAGCTTCATCAAATTGTTTTTGTAAGTCTTCTGGGCAATCAACTTGACGCATCCCCTTACCACCACCACCTGAAGTGGCTTTCAGTAAAACTGGATAGCCTACTCGCTCGGCTTCAGCTAAACCTTCACTAGCACTGTGGATGAAATCCTTAGAGCCAGGAATAACTGGGACATTAGCTGCCATCATCGTTTGTCTGGCGTGTTGTTTATCACCCATTTTGTCAATGACTTCAGCACTAGGCCCGATAAAAGTGATATTCATTTCTTGACAGAGCCTGGCAAATTTACTATTTTCCGAGAGAAAACCAAAACCTGGATGAATGGCTTCAGCATTAGTCACATAAGCTGCAGATAAAATCGCTTGCATATCTAGGTAGGAATCCTTGGATTGAGGCCCTCCTATGCAAACAGATTCATCTGCTAATTGCACATGTAAGGCTTCCTTGTCAGCAGTTGAATAAACTGCCACGGTATCAATGCCCATTTCCTTACAGGTTCTAATTACCCTAACCGCTATCTCACCCCGGTTAGCAATTAAAATTTTTGAAAACATAAGTCACCAGCTCTATTTCGCTTCTCCAACGGCAAAAGTCATTAAACAAGAAGAAACCACCTTACCATCTTCGCGACGGATTTCAGCCTTTGCAGTCCCTATCGATTTTTTCATCTTTAAAATATTGACTTCAACAGTCAAAACGTCCCCTGGGACGACTTTTTGACGGAACTTTACCTTGTCTACAGCCGCTAGATAACCGGTCATTTTCTTGTCCTCAGTATTTAAGCCCTTAAGTAAGGCAATTGAACCGACCTGGGCCATTAATTCAACTTGAAGAACTCCTGGCATTACCGGTTCTCCTGGAAAATGCCCCACAAAGAAAGGTTCATTAATTGTCACATTTTTACGAGCAACGATTCGCTTGCCGACCTCAAGTTCGTAAACCGCATCCACTAAAAACATGGGGTAGCGGTTAGGAATAATATCCATAACCTCTTGGGCGCTTAAAATTGGTTCTTGATTTTCCATTTTTTTCTCCTTTTACACTAGTAGTTGTCATCAGCTAGGAAGAAACGAATCTCTCCTTAAATCCTTTATCACGCCTATGTTCTAAAATAAGGACAGCCTTTAGCTAATTTCAAAAAGCTTTTGGCCGTATTCAACCACATCACCATCATTGACAAAAATATTAGTAATTTCTCCTGAAGTGGTGGCGTGAATTTCATTCATTATTTTCATGGCTTCAATGATGCATAGACTTTGGCCTTTTTCGACATGGTCGCCAATTTTAACAAAGTTGTCTTTATCAGGAGCTGGTGCTAAATATGCAACCCCGACCAGAGGGCTTTCTATGATTTCCCCCTGAACTTCATCAGTTTGGCTGACTTGTTGATTAGCTTGGCTGGAAGCTTCGGAGGATCCTTGAGCTTGATCAGCAGGAGCAGGTTTTTCTGCTTTTGTAATAGCTGGCTGCGTTTCATTAGTAAACACTTGTGGTGCTTGCTCATTTTTAGACAGGTGAAGCTTGAAATCGTCATCAACAAATTCAAATTCTCTTAGGCTTGATTGGTCAATTAAATGAATCAGTTCTTTAATTTCTTCAGGGGTCATTAGTCACTCACCTTTTTCATACATAAAACTGTGTTGTGGCCACCAAAGCCGAGCGTGTTGCTAATCGCTACATTGATTGCTTGTGAACGTCCTTCATTAGCTACATAATCCAGATCACAATCAGGATCACTGACTTGATAATTTAAGGTTGCAGGAATATAGGAATCTTCCATGCCCTTCAAGCAGGCAATGGCTTCAACTGCTCCAGCTGCACCTAATAAGTGCCCTAGCGCTGATTTCGTTGAGGATACCGGAATCTTATGGGCCAATTCTTCCCCAAAGGCTAACTTAATTGCCATAGTCTCAGCTCGATCATTAGCTTGGGTTGAAGTCCCATGGGCATTAATATAGTCCACATCGTTCGCAGATAAAGCTGCTTCAGCTAAGGCTTGTTCAATAGCAGCTTTAGCTCCTAGTCCTTCTGGGGTAGGCGCAGTAAGATGATAGGCATCAGAACTTTGACCGTAGCCGACAATCTCACCATAAATTTTTGCCCCCCGCTTTTGAGCACTTTCTAAACTTTCTAACACTAACATGCCAGCGCCTTCGCCCATAACAAAACCATTACGTTCCTTGTCAAAAGGAATGGAGGCACGATCAGGATCTGTCGAAAGGGATAAGGCTGTTAAATTAGCAAATCCAGCGATGGCGATCTCACAAATAGCGGATTCACCCCCACCAGCAAGCATATAGTCAGCATAACCATGTTTTATATAGCGGAAGGCCTCTCCGATAGCATTGTTGGCTGATGCACAAGCAGTAACCATGGTCAAGGCTGGCCCGTGTAGACCGAGTTGCATGGAAATGTTTGCGGCCCCCATATTGGAAATAGCCATTGGGACAAAGAGAGGGTTAACCCGTTTAGGACCACGTTCAACTGATTTTTTTACCCCTCTTTCAATTTCTTGAACCCCACCAATACCGGTACCAAAATATACCCCAAAGCGGTTTGTATCCATGTTATGAGTATCTAAACCAGCATCCTTTACTGCTTCCATAGAAGCGACCACCCCATAATGAGCATAGGGATCCATTCTTTTAACCGATTTACGATCAAGGTAGTCTTTGGGATCAAAGTTTTTAACCTCAGCCGCCAAAGTCACTCCTGTATCGCTGGCATCAAATTGTGTGATTGGAGCAAAGCCATGTTTGCCTGCCTTTAAATTTTCCCAAAAATCACTGACATTATTTCCAATTGGTGTTACCGCTCCTAAGCCCGTAACAACTACCCTTCTAGTATTCATTAAGTTCCTCCTTTATCCTTCTCTGTCTTTCATTTATTCCATATATAAACCACCATTAACATTTAAAGTGGTTCCAGTGATGTATGGATTCTTGACTAAGAAGTAAACGGCACCAGCAATATCTTCTACCCGCCCAAAGTCCCCTAAAGGAATTTGCGCAATCATCTGCTCTTTAACCTTATCTGATAATTTATCCGTCATATCACTAGCGATAAAACCAGGGGCAACGGCATTGACCCGAATGCCGCGACTAGCTAATTCGCGCGCAGCCGTCTTAGTCATAGCTATCACACCTGCCTTAGCAGCAGCATAGTTAATTTGACCAGCATTACCTATTTGTCCAGATAAAGAAGCAATGTTAATAATATTGCCGCTTTTTTGTTTTAACATCACTTTTGACACATGACGCATGAGGTTAAAATAACCTTTTAAATTAACGTCAATTACTGCATCAAAATCAGCTTCCTTCATCCGCATGAGTAAGGTATCACGGGTAATCCCAGCATTATTAACTAATACATCAATGTGAGCATACTCTTCTTTGCAGCGGTTTATGATTGCTTGAGCTTGGTCAAAATCTTGGACCTCTGCTTTCAAATCAAGTACTTTAGCACCCCTTTCACTTAAGTCATCAAGATGAGCTTGGCTGGATCCTGATCGGCTTACCAAGGCCAAATTGTAACCCTTATTGGCAAATTCTCTAGCGATAGCTGCTCCGATACCACGGTTTCCGCCAGTAATGAGTGCTGTAGGTTTTTCTGTCATTTTAATCTCCTTGTAAAATAGTCAATGCTTTATTTAATGTCGCTTCATCTTCAATATTTAAGGCTGTCACCGACTTATCGATTTGCCGGGTAAAACTAGTGAGTGTTTTTCCTGGTCCAATCTCTATAAAAGTATCCACGCCTGCTTGAATGAGATACTCAATCGAATCCGCCCATTTGACCGGTGATTGAATTTGTTGAAGTAAATCTTGTTTAATCTCTCCATCTTCATGAACTTGTCCACTTGTGTTAGCGACAACAGGAATTTCTTGAGGGGAAAACTCCACATCTTTAAGTACTTGGGCTAATCGTAGAGAGGCAGGATGCATCAGCTGGGTGTGAAAGGGCCCGGAAACCTTTAGAGGAATTAAACGCTTAGCCCCCGCTTCCTTCAATTCATCCCTAGCCAGGTCGACTAAATCACTATTTCCCCCGATGACAATTTGCTTGGGAGAGTTGTAATTCGTCGGATAGACATAGCCAGAATGATGGTCCATAATATTTTCACAGACCCTCTCAATCAACTTGCGGTCAGTTTTCATGACAGCTAGCATTTTCCCTTGACCGGGAGCAACTGCTTGGCTCATATATAAGCCACGTTTTCTCAGTAGTTTTAACCCGTCAACAAAGGAAAAGACACCGCTATAAGCTAAGGCAGTGTATTCGCCTAAACTTAATCCAGCTAAATAGGCAGGGGGCTCAGGAAATAATTTTCTCCAGACGGCTAGAATAGCTGATGAAACTGTATAGATGGCAGCTTGGGTATATTCTGTTTGATTAAGCAGGCCATTTTCTTCAAAGCACATGGCCTTTAAATCATAGCCAAGAACTTTTTCAGCCGTTTCAAAATATGGCTCCATGACTTCAGCATGATGTTCGAATAAATCTTTGCCCATACCAGGGTATTGTGCCCCTTGGCCAGAAAAAAGATAAGCAATTTTTTTCATTTTTTGCCCTTTCTTTTAATAAAGTTTTAATTTTTATCATTAAATAAAGTAATTTGGGTAAAAAAAAGCAGTTAAAAAATATTTTTCTTCACTGCATCTTATTTAATTATAGCCATTCGCTAGCTTTTTCTCGGATCGTTGCCTGGCATACATCCATATAGGATTGGAGTATTTCCTGGCAGCTCTCTTCTTTATTAATTAAGCCAGCAATCTGACCAGCCATCAGGGAACTATTTTGGGTATCCCCTTCTACAACAGCTCGCCGTAAAGCTCCTCTTCCCAAAGCTTCTAGGCGCTCCCAATCAGGATTTTCTTTACCCGCTTCAATTCGCTCAACTCGCAAGTACTCTTTGGTCAAGCGATTGCGCAAAACCCGAACTGGATGGCCTGTAGCTTCTCCTGTTGTGACGGTATCAATATCCTTAGCTTTAATAATCTTTTCCTTAAAATTAGGGTGAGCATTGGATTCCTTGGCACAAACAAAGCGTGTACCTACTTGAATCCCACAGGCTCCAAGCATCAATGCTGCTGCCATTCCCCGACCATCACCAATTCCTCCTGCAGCGATAACGGGAATATTAACCGCGTCGACTACTTGGGGAAGTAAAGCCATGGTCGTTGTTTTTCCCACATGACCACCAGATTCCGTCCCTTCGACAACCACTGCATCAACGCCTTCTTTTTCCATGCGTCGAGCAAGTGCTACGGAAGCAACAACTGGGATAACCTTGATATTTGCTTCACGAAATTGCTTCATAAAGCGACCAGGTGATCCTGCTCCAGTAGTGACTGTTGAAATACCCGATTGACATAGGTAGTCAACAACTTCTTCAACATGTGGATTGAGTAACATCACATTAATTGCAAAAGGCTTATCTGTTTTTGCTTTCATGGTTTCAACTTTTTCTCGCACCACTTCAACAGGATCATTCCCCGTCCCTACAACTCCTAAACCACCAGCATTTGAAACGGCAGATGCCAGATCTGGATCTGCTACCCAAGCCATGGCTCCTTGAATAATAGGATATTTAACTCCCATTTGCTTCCATAGAGTGTTCAAAGCGATTCACTTCCTTCATTATCCCGATACATTAGTAAGGATTATTTATTGTTGTCAACAAAGTCAACTAAGTCTTGGACAGTTTCCATATTCAATTCATCTTCATCGATAGTGACATCAAATTCGTCCTCAATATCATTGATAATTTGGAATAAATCTAAGCTATCAGCATCTAAATCCGATTGAAATTTAGTTTCAGGAGTAACTTCTTCCTTATCTAAATCAAGCTGGTCACAAATTAATTCTTGAATTTTTTCAAATGTACTCATTATAAATTCCTCCATTGATTTTTTTATAGTATCTTTCTCAATACTAACATTGTCGCTCAACAATTGACAATACAAGTCCCCCAAGTCAGGCCTCCGCCAAAAGCTGATAATAATATCTTCTGACTGCCATCCAATTTAAGCGCTCCTGATTTCCGCAGCTCATTCAAAACAAGGGCTACCGATGCAGCGGAAGTATTCCCATAATTTTGAATGTTTTGGACCAGGCGCTCCTCTGGTATTTTAAGCTTACGCTGGCAAACTTTTAATATTCTTGCATTTGCCTGATGTAAGACAAAATAGTCAATATCATTAATAGTCAGATTGGCAGATTTTAAAACCGCTTCTATTTGCTTTGGTACTTGCCGGGTAGCAAAATCATAAACTTGCCTGCCCTTCATCTTTAAACTAGGGTCTTGGTAATAAGAATCAGAACTGACTGATCGAGCTAGGCTAGTACCTCCAGCAACTATCGCCGCTCCTTGACTGCCATCACAAGCGAGTGATTCTTGGATAATAGCTGAATGGCCATTTGCTTGAACCAGAATAGCTCCAGCAGCATCACCAAACAAAACACAAGTTGAGCGGTCTTTCCAATTCATGAGATTGGTCATTTTCTCAGCGCCGATAACTATGGCATAACCGTTTCGGTAATAAGCCTCTAATTTATCAGCTAGGGAGAAAGCTTGGACAAATCCGCTACAGGCAGCTGAAATGTCAAAACAAACTGCCTTAGTAGCTCCTAATTTAGCTTGAACTTGACTAGCTACACTTGGTGAAGAATGCTCTTGTGACATACTAGCAACAATGATTAAGCCAATTTCATTAGGAGAAATATTAGCTTTATTGACTAAATTTTGCGCAGCTGCTTGGGCCAAAGAAATACAAGATTCCTCAAGGGCAAGATAACGTTGCTTAATCCCTGTTCTTTTGCTTATCCATTCGTCACTAGTATCTACGAACTGTTCCAAGTCCTCATTCGACATAACTTTTCGCGGTAAGGCGGATGCCGTTTCAACTATTTTCATAGCAATCACATCATTCTTAATTTTTAAATTTAAGTTAATCAAAGATCAACATGTATTGATAATAAGCTATACAAATTTAATTGTCAAACCTTTTTCGCTATTTTATCAGCGATACTATTTATTTTGTTAGTGTTTATCATTTATTTTTGTATGTAATAAACCTTATTTTTGAAAGGATTTTCTATAAAAATATAAAAAAAGAGAAATCAACTTGATTTCTCAAAAAATTGCTTTTATTGTTATTTCTTATCTGTTATTTGTCATCGTCACTTGAAGCTATCGACACATATTCTTCAATATCTTTAAAATTGACTACAGTCCTCTCTTCAAGGATATCTCTAGCTGGACGACTTGACTGACTCCAATCAATTTTTAAAATGGCAGAGTTAGTAAGAAGCTTTTCGATTTCTCCAATAATTGTATAGGTTCTGAATTGAAACTTGACAACATCACCTATATTAGGCCGAATAGATTCCTTAATAGTATCAATGATTTCATTTGCCTGTTCATAAGGCATATCTAATAAATTAGCTATCCGTGAATTACTGGTTCCTCGCCGAAGTTCAGTTTCCACTAGTGACTGCATTTCCGCCGTTATTTTTGGTTTACGACCCATACGCTCGTCTCTCCCATCTAATACAAGCTGGCTGGCTATGAAATTAAATATATGAATAATATTAACATACTATCGATTGCAGCACAATTTATAGCAGTTAATTCATTAAGCATAAGCCATATTTATTACAAAACCAGCTTAAATGCTTACTATTTAAAACAGATCACCATTCCTCTAATAATAAGGAGTAGTGATCTGTTTGCTGTTAATATCATTTTATTCTAAAGACATGATGTCTTTAGATCAAACTACATATTAGTTTCATCAACATTTCCAGTAACTGATTTAGTACCTAATAAACCGCCTAGGCATGATAGGACACAGCCTAATAGGACACCAACAAATGCCCAGATTGAGCCTTGTGAGATGCCATCTGAAACATCATCAGCATCTTGACGTAATTGTTGAATATTATTGTCAAGTTGTTGTTGGGTACTTTGAATGGCATTATTAGCATTTTCAATTTGGTTACGTGCTTCATCAGCAGCTTGGTTATATCCATCAATAATATTTTGAGTAGTTTCTTCTGCTTCTTGTTGAGTTAGATCAGTGTTAGAAGCAATAGCGTTAGAAACAGCCTCTTGGTCTACGTTTTCTGAAATATTGTCGACACGGCTAGTTAATGTATCTGCCAAGTCGTTAAATACTTGTTCAGAATTTTGTGGATTGACGACAACTTCACGAGCTGCATTAGCAATATCATTTGTCGCGCCATTTAATTGGTCGGATAAATATTCTGGTTGTAATTCGCGAATGTCAGTATCTCTTAAGACTTTTTGAACGTCTTGGTTAAGATTTTGAATATCTTGATTATTCACATCAATATTGTTTGCTAAAGCATTTACGCCTTCGCTTACAGCATCTCCAGCGTTTGAAGCAACACTTGTGACAGCGTCACCAGCAACACTAGCAGTTTGACCAATAACATTACCAGCAAAACCTAGAACAGAAGCAACAATTTGTCCTAGTAATACAACTGTTACCACTAGGAAAATTGCCCATGATAAAAAGCCATGGACTGCGCCTACTCGACGTGCAGTTACCCCAGCAACAAAGCCTGATCCTAAAAATGATAGTGCTAATGAAATAACTGACCAGACCATAACACCGGTACCAACACCATCAAGTGGATTTTGTGCACTCGGTTGGATCATACCAAATCCAATGGCATTTCCAATTAAGGAAAAAGTAATTAATAAAGCAATAAAAGTTACTAGGCCAGCAAATACAGCTCCCCAGGATAAGTTATACCCGGCTTCTGCATCGTTAGCACCTAGATAGGTTCTAAAACGATTTCTCATAAAATCACTCCTTTTAAAATAATATATAATATTGTATTAAACAAAGCAAGCAAAAGCCCTTGAAATAACTAATATTCATACAATTAATTAAAAATATTGTATTATCATTTCTAAACATCTATAAACAGTTTAAAAACTAGTAAGCAAATAAATTTATTAATGACTACAAAGAAAAAAGGCCAGATAATAAATCTAGCCTTCTCGCTTACTTTGCATAACCTTTAATGATCTTTCCACGGTAATTTCCATGCTGAATCTTCCACACCAGAGTACCAATACCCGCTCCCAAAAGAGCCATAGTCACCCAGCCAAAACCTTGGGGGCCAAAGGGAACTATTCGAACAAAATCTTCGAATATTTTAGGAGCAAAGTCTAATTGAATAAGCGCTTCAACCACCGTATAGATACTGGTTAATAGGACTGCTCCTTTAGTCGTTCCGTCATTAGGAATATATTTTCTAAATAAACCGATTAAAGTAACAATGATTCCTAATGGATAAGCAACTGCAAATAAGGGCTCACTCAATCCTACAATTTTCTCTACCCCGACAGTCCCTTGTACCACACAAAAAATACAAAAAACAAAAACGATAAAGGTATAGGGGTATTTCTGACGAGTAAGCTCTTGGGTAAAGTTTGCTACTGAAGCTAATAATCCCGTAGCAGTCGTTAAGCAAGCTAAGGTAATAGCGATGGAAAGAATAATTTTTCCGGCGCCACCAATAGTTTGCTCAACAATGGCAATTAATAACTGAGTTCTTTCAATATCAGGGCTATAAATCGTTGACGCTGTAGCCCCTAGCCACAACAAGCTACCATAAATGAATAATAATAAGGCACTAGCTATGACAGATGCCCAGATAGTCATCCGCATCCCTGCTTGATGGTTATATTTTTTATGTCTAATTGTCATAATCATGACACTAGAAAAGAGTAATCCAGTTATTAAATCCCCCATTTGATAACCTTCGGTAAAAGCCCAACCGAAGCTATTATCGACTTGGGCAGCCGCCATATTGGGGCTGACTGGGTTAATCATACCAAAAATAATAATTCCAATGACCATTGCAATCAAAGCAGGCGTAAGATAGCGTCCAATCTTATCGACCACGCCCAATTGATCAACAGTGAGGAAATAAACAACAGTAAAGAAAACAATTAAAACGACATAGTTAGGTAACCAAGGAAACAAGGAACGAAAACCTACTTCATAAGTCGTTGCACCAGTACGTGGGATTAAAATAAATAAGGCAATTAAATACATGGTGATGCAGTTAAAGATCTTATAAAACCAGGGAGCAATTGGTTCGGAAACTGCTTTTACCGATCCTCCACCTTTAACAATAGCTATCATTGATAAGACCGGCACTAATATCGCGGTTAAAGCCAAACCAATAACACTGGCAGACCAATTTTCTCCTACAATAATTCCCATATATGGAGGGAAAACCAAATTACCTGCTCCAAAAAAAGTAGCAAACAAGGTAAAACCAACCACGATCGTATCTACAATAAAGCGCCTATTTTTCATAAAACCAAACCTTTCAGTATAAGTATAGGGCTGATCGTCAACTCATATAAAGTTGTCAAAAGAAGAACGATTAAAAGCATTATTCGCCTACTAAAGGCTGATTTAAGAGCAAAATTTAACATATCGATTTGCACCAGGTCGCTTTAAAAGTTCCCTATATCTATTAGTATTTTTATTTCATGTGAAATTTATAATACGCTATTTATTGTGAAATAATAAAGATTTGCGCCTTTTATAAGCAGATATTATCTATCATAAAATCTGCATCTCAGCGCCCATAAAATCATTATTCACAGATTAAATATTGACATCTAAAGTTGTTTTTCACATAAATTAATTAGGCTAAATCCCCAATTTACCAATAGGAAAAGCGACTTCTTCTTATAAAGAAGTCGCCTTCAACAACTTATTTTATTATTATACCATTTTTGCTAAGTAGCGAAATATTTTTATTTAATTATTTTATATACAATAAAACAAGGATGTGAGGAAGGATCAGGGAGTGCGATTCCTTGGAAAAAAAGATGAAAAGATCAGCTTGCTGATCGTTCAACTTTTCTGAAAGGACATCCCCTCCCCCTTCCAAACTCAACTAAAAGAATTTGAGAGCGCCGCTAAGGACTTGAATGACAAGGCAAGTGATTCCCTAACTGATAGACAATTTGAACAGCTATCGTTAAAGATCAACTCTTTAAAAGATATTTCAGATCAGCCTTTTGACAGGCTTTACTTCAAATGCGCACAAATAAAAGGAGGCTAGATCTCTCGTCCAGTCTCCTTCAATTAACTTTATTAAGCAGTTTCTACTGCGAGTATTCTAACACTGAAAGCCCCGCCTGGAGTTTCAATTTCCACTTCATCGCCAACTTTTTTGCCAATTAAAGCATTTGCTATTGGTGACTCATTTGAAATTTTACCACCAAGAGGATCTGCTTCAGCTTTACCGACAATTTCGTATTCTTCCTCTTCGCCATCAGGAAGCTCTTGAAATTTAACCCGTTTACCAATGCTTACCGTATCCTTACCTAAGGCATCAGGGTCAACAATTTCAGCATAACGGATCATATTTTCGATTTTAGCAATTTGACTTTCCAAAATGGATTGTTCATTTTTAGCGGATTCATATTCTGAATTTTCTGATAAGTCCCCAAATGAACGAGCAACCTTGATTCGGCTAATCACTTCAGGGCGTTTATTTAATTTTAAATCTTCTAATTCCGCTTCTAAACGTTCCTTACCTTCTACGGTCATTGGGAAAGTTTGTTCTGACATCTAACATTCTCCTAACACATACGATTAAAATATACAAAATAATACCATATTACTAACTTTTTAGCAATGTAAATATGGCTTTTTATTGTTCTTGAAGCTTGGCATCCTCTGGACTAACGTATTCTTGGACTAATTGATCATGTTCTTCGTAAGTTTTTGAGAAATAGACATTCCCAGTGCTTAAATCAGCTACAAAATACATATAATCATTAGGGGTTGGGTTTAAGGCCGCTTGAATAGCACTCTCACTTGGGTTATTAAAGGGACCAGGTCCTAAACCAGTATTTTGGTAGAGATTATATGGCGAATCAATCATGGTATCTTCGATAGTCACATAGGTAGAATGCTCATTATGGGCATAATTCAAGGTAATATCCGATTGTAGGGGCATATTCTCGGCTAAACGGTTATAGAAGACTCCTGATACCATTTTACGATCTTCGTCAGTAGAAGCTTCTTTCTCAATAATTGAAGCCAGGGTTAAGATTTCATGCCAGGAAAGTCTCTGTTGTTTTAAAGTGTCACTATACTTTTGTCGAATAGTCTCACTAGCTGCCAGCATTTTGTCGACAAAACTTTCTACGGTATCGGATTGAGTTAATTCATAGGTGGCCGGGAAAAGGTAACCTTCCAAGGGATAGCGTAATTGGTCATTATTCACCACATCTTTGAGTAATTCTGGGTACTTAGCCGCTTCTTCTGCCAATAAGTCCTCCGAATTAATCCGCTTCAAGGCTTCTTCCTGAGTAATTCCAAAATAATCTGCCATCACTTGAGCAATTTCTTCAACATTCATGCCCTCTTTGACTAAGACCGCTTGGGTAGCCGGACCTTGGGCATGTGAGAGTTGATTCATGACTTCACCAAAGCCAGACGAGGTTTTCAATTGATAACTTCCCGCCTGAATTGGATCATGATTGGATAGACGGAGGTAGATCTTAAAGAGACTTTCATTAAAAATGACATCATTTTCGTTAAGAATATGAGCAATTTGACTAGCACTTGCTCCCTGAGGAATGGTCACTTGGGTTTCTTTTTCCTCTCCAAAACCACCAGTAGCTACTAAGGTTCCCATTAGTAGAGCAAAGACAATACAGATAAGGAGCAAAGTAATAATAATCCAGCGGATAATCCGATTAGCCTGAACATTTTCTTGTTTTTCTAAAGCATTGACCCTAGCCTGGTCTCGCTTTACTCTTTTTTTCTTTTCTTCATCATTAAACATCGTGCTTCCTCATTTCATAATAAAAAGACTCTGCTTTGAACAAAATAAGCTATTATGCATTTTACTGATAAAGATGCTATTTGTAAACTTAGAGCCAAAAATTTAACCAGAATGAAACATTTATCCTATCATCACATAAAAAGAGGCGGTGACCAAAGTCACAGCCCCGTATGTCAACCGCCACTAATAATAAAAGAGAATATGACCTCATATCATATTCTCTTTCCTTGGCTTATTGATTTAAGTTTGGGTCTTGAACGAAAGTATTAAACACTTCCTCTACCATATCCCATTCTTCTTCACTTTCAATTGGCAATAAGCTACCTTCTCCGTCTTTGCCCTCTTCATAGGCATAGGCTTCGATATTTAACTCTTCGCCTTCCTCTTCGGCTGGGTAAACTAAGACGTAAGATTTATTCAGATCTTTCGAATCGAAACTAAATAAAATTTTATATAAACGCTCATTACCTTCTTCATCATATAAAGTAATTAAATTATCTAAATCTTCAGCCATACAATGCTCCTTCATACTAATGTGAATGACTATCTAAATAGTTCTGTAAAATGAGAACAGCAGCTAACTTATCGATCACCTTTTTACGCTTTTTCCGGCTCACATCTGCCGCCTCAATCAGAAAACGTTCCGATTGCTGGGTAGTTAACCGTTCATCCTGATAAAAAACTGGTAAGTCGAATAATTCAATAGCCATATCGCCATAATGACGCGATGCTTCAGCTCGAGGGCCTTCAGTGTTATTCATATTTTTAGGCAATCCAATAACAAGCTTTTCTACTTGATAAGCTTCAATTAATTGCCTTAGGCGTGAAAAACCGAATTCCCCTGCCTCTTCGTCAATTTTAATGGTTTCGATTCCTTGGGCAGTCCAGCCAAAAGGGTCACTTATGGCTACGCCAACCGTTTTAGAACCCACATCCAAACCCATAATACGCATGCTTATTCTCGACCACTTTGCTTCATATAGCTTTTAACAAGTTCTTCTAATAACTCATCGCGTTCATGGTAACGAATAAGATTTCTAGCTTGATTGTGACGTGGGATATACGCAGGATCGCCAGATAATAAATATCCTACAATTTGATTGATTGGATTGTAGCCCTTGCTTACTAGGGCGTCGTAAACTATTTCAAGTGTCTCTTTTACATCTTTTTCTTTACTTTCATCGAAGCGAAAGAGTACTGTTTCATCTTTTCCACTCATTTAGACACCTCCACATCATTTTGAATCTATTGTAACGAAAAATCTAGCGACTAACAAGCACTTTATTTATTCAGAACTTCCTCTAAAGCCTTAAGCGCATCAGGGATACCAGCTGGGTTCTTACCACCTGCTTGGGCAAGTTCAGGACGACCGCCCCCGCCACCATTAATATATGGAGCAAGTCCCTTAATGATGTCACCAGCTTTTAAGCCTTCTTTAACCTTGTCAGCTGAAACAGCAACTAACATGTTGGCTTTATCACCGTTAGCTGTAGCGAGAACGAGGACATCTGAATAGTTATTTTGTTTCCATTCGTCACTAATTGCTCGCAAGTCATCCATAGTTTTATGGTCAAGTTCTTCAGCAATGTAGCGTACCCCGTTGCTTTCTTTAACGGCATCAAATATTTGACTAGCAGCCATTTGGTTAGCCTTAGCATGGAGAGATTCTACTTCAGATTCTAGGCTCTTGCGTTCACCTTCCAATTGTTGGAGACGGTGTGGTAAATCTTCCGCTTTCTTAACCTTCAAAGCATCGCGAACTTGGTTTAAGAGACCTAATTTAGCTTCATAGTATTCATAAGCAGCTTTTGAAGTCAAGGCTTCAATCCGGCGTACTCCAGAACCAATCCCTGATTCGGAAATAATCTTAAATAGGCCAATGAATCCGGTATTCTTAACGTGGGTCCCACCACAAAGTTCCATGGACCAGTCATCAATATTAATCACACGAATTTCATCATGGAGTTTAAGGTATTTTTCACCGAAGAGCGCGATGGCCCCATGTTCCTTAGCCGCCTTAACTGTGGTAAAGATGGTTTCAACCGGGATTTGTTCCCAAATTTTTTCATTAACTCGTCTTTCAACTTCTTCAAGTTGTTCTGGACTCACTTGTCCAAAATAAGTGAAGTCAAAGCGGAGATAATGGTCATCAAGTAAAGACCCCGCTTGGTTAACTTGTTCACCTAAGACATCTTTTAAGACCCGGTGTAATAAGTGAGTAGCGGTGTGATTATTACGGATTAAGCGACGACGAGCGCTGTCCACTTCTAAGCGAACTTCTTGGCCCACACTAATCGGTTGAACAGTGTCAATATAATGTAAATTTTGGTCATTAGGAGCGTGTTTAGTATCACGGATATAACCTAATAATTCGCCATCCAAATTGTAAAGCTTACCTGAGTCACCAACTTGCCCACCACGTTCACCGTAGAATGGTGTTTTTTCAGCAATGAAATAGGCCTTGCTATTGGCTGGTGCTTCCTGGCTGATTTCATCTTGGTAAACAATGGCATTGATCTTAGTTTCAGTAACATCTTCTTCATAACCGGTAAAGTGAGAAGGCACATCAATTTCACCAAGCACTGTTGATTGAACCGCTAGGCCACCTTGGTCTTTTCTAGCCGCACGTGCCCGTTCCTTTTGTTCCTCCATGGCCTGATTAAAGCCATCAATATCAACAGAAAAACCTTTTTCAGCCAGGTATTCTTCAGTCAGTTCTAATGGGAAACCATAAGTGTCGTATAATTTAAAGGCGGATTGGCCGTCAAGTGAATTTTCACCAGATTCTTCCAATTCAGCGATTTTGTTTTTAATAATATTTTCACCGTCAGCGATGGTTTCTTGGAAACGTTTTTCCTCACGATCAACGACTTCTTGAATAATGGCCTCTTTTTCTTTTAATTCTGGATAGTGTTTTTCCATCTTGTCTGCCACAATTGGAACCAATTTGGCCAAGAAACTCCCTTGGATGCCTAAACGACGACCGTACATCACACTACGACGGATTAAACGACGTAAAATATAGCCCCGGCCTTCATTTGATGGTAAGGCATTATCACCAACTGCAAAACTAACGGCGCGGATATGGTCAGCAATAACCTTCATTGCTGTATCTGTTTCCTTACTTTCCCCATATTTTTTACCATCAGATAATTTTTCAACTTCTTTAATCAGTGGGAATAAGAGGTCGGTTTCGAAGTTTGTTGGGGTTTCTTGTAGGACAGAGGCGATCCGTTCCAGTCCCATCCCAGTATCCACGTTATGTTGTTTTAATTTTTCATAGCTACCGTCGGGCATGTGGTTAAATTCAGAGAAAACGATGTTCCAGATTTCTAGATAACGTTCATTTTCTCCCCCAGGAAACATCTCTGGATCATCATCGTCAAGATCTTGATAAGCTTTCCCCCGGTCAAAGAAAATTTCCGTATCGGGACCACAAGGACCAGCACCTAAATCCCAAAAGTTATCTTCTAAAGAAACAAAGTGATCTTCTGATAAACCAGTCACCTTTTGCCATAGTCCATGGGAAACATCGTCATCAGGATAGTAGGTCATATAGAGTAGTTCTGGATCCAGTCCTAGCCATTTTTCATCAGTTAAGAATTCCCAAGCCCAAGGAATAACCTCTTCTTTAAAGTAATCCCCTACTGACCAGTTACCGAGCATTTCAAAGAAGGTTTGGTGGCGAGCGGTAACTCCAACATTTTCAATATCGTTAGTCCGAATACATTTTTGCGCATTAGCAATTCTTGGGTTTTCCGGAACTTCTGACCCATCTAAGTAATGTTTTAGGGCAGCAACCCCGGAGTTCATCCAAAGTAAAGTAGGATCGTTGTCTGGAACTAAGGAAGCACTAGGGTAGATATCATGCCCCTTGCCCTTCCAAAAATCCATCCACATTTGACGTATTTCTTCACCCGTTAATTTCTTCATAATGTGTTAAAACCTCCTATAAAATAAAAAAGCACCTTGATGTTATTAGATGAGGGCGCCGTAGCACGGTACCACCTCATTTATAACATCAACGTGCGATATTATGTCTTCATTAAAATACTGGATAACGCGAGTAGCGGCAAATTTTCATTTGCATTGTCAAAAGGGAGCATTTCTATTACTGAGTGCTTTCACCACAGATGCACTCTCTCTATCAACTAAATAGAAACATGGCCTTTTCAATCATTTAAGCGAATTTATTATACGCTTTTTAATTTTCATTTGTCAACTATTAATGATTCCTAGCGAATAAGAAAACTAGTCTACATAGGAAGTTTCTTTATCTCCTAACCAGGAATAAACATAGCCAATGACAAAGCCACCACCAACAAGGTTACCTAAGAAAGTAAAGACAAAGTTCTTAAGCACATTAGCCAAGGTCATCCCGTCAACAGGGCCTCCATTGGAGAAGAAAGCTAATGGGAAGGAAACAAAGTTAGCAATCACGTGTTCGTAACCTAAGAAGGCAAAAATAAAAATAATAAAGATAATCGCATAAACCCGGCCATCAGCGTTGACCATCCGATTGCTAGCAACCACAGCACTATTAACGATAATATTAGCTAAAATCCCCTCAATAAAAATTGTAAGCGCTGATTTAACAAATTTTCCTGAAACTGCTGTAAATAAATAATGATCAGCAGGTAAATCTTGGAAAATCGTGGTTCTTGAGAAAATATAGGCACAAACAAGACCACCAATAAAATTAAATAACACACAAACCATTAAAATCGTAAAAGCCTTTTGCCAGCTAATGTATTTTTTTCGTGCTCCAACTACCAAAAAGTTCATATTAGCAGTCGCTAATTCACCATTCATATAAATAATAAGTACCAATGACCATGCAAAAAAGAAGGCAAAAGTAAATTTACCTAACCCTGGCGCTACTAAGTTGGCTTGTTGAGCGGTCATCATAGCGATTGCTGTCCCAAAAGTTAAGAATAAAGTGGCGTATACACTCCTTAGCGCGTATCTCCAAAAACTTTTATCAAAAAGTTCTGTCTTCTTCTCCACATTATCAAAAGTTAAAGGGCCTAGAATTCCTTTCTCAGGGCGCTTGCCATTAATATAAGCCATTGCCGTCAGTCCTTTCTAAATGAGCTAAATTTCTAGCCTAACTAAATAAATCCAATACTCACATTTTATCGATATTTTAAGAAATAAACAAGATTTTTGCAATATTTGAATAAATTTATTAGTTTTTATAAACTCAGGATCAGCAAATTTAGCTTCTATCTGCTTTAACTAGGCTTTTTCGGGTACTTTTTGCACGTGGGTAGTAAAAGAGAAAAAATAAACGGCTGATTTCATTGCTTAAAAATCATAGGGGCTGATGCCATCCATACCAATTAAAGGATCGATCTGACCACTTTCAAGTAAGGCAGGGGTTAACCAATCGACTTTCACATTCATTCCCGAGTTTCCAGGATCCTCTTGCTGGCCCCCTGACTCATCTCCTTGAGACCTGGTACTTTGATCCTGACGAGGACTTGATTCACTTGGCTGCGAGTTCAGTTTAGGAAGTAATTCGTCTTCTTCAAGTAGGGAGCGGTAAAGGTTAGTATGGCGTTGGCTGGCCTGGGTTTGAATGGCAGATTGGAAGGCTTGGACTTCACCGCAGAGAATTAAGGATTGCTTAGCTCTGGTGATCGCTGTATAGAGTAAATTGCGTTGGAGCATGCGTTGGTATTGGTTGATTAAGGGGAGGATAACGATAGGAAATTCGCTTCCCTGCGATTTATGAATTGAGACGCAATACGCCAAGGTTAACTGGTTAAAATCTTGCCGGTTGTATGTGACCTCATTGCCGTCGAAATCAACCACTATTTCATCACTTTGGCTGGTCGTTTCCTTGGCATAAAATATCGCCACGATTTCTCCCATATCCCCGTTAAAGACATTCATTTCAGCTTGGTTTTGCAACTGCAAGACCTTATCCCCTAAGCGAAAAAGACGGTTGAAGTGGCTAAGTTGGCGCTTATTGCCATCAGTATTTGGATTTAAACCTTCCTGCAATTTCTGGTTAATCTGATCGATGCCGGCCTGACCCTTATACATGGGGGCCAAAACTTGAATATCTTTAACATCATAATCTTTTTCAAGAGCACGTTTAGCCACCGCTGCAATAAAATCAGCTAAGTGGAAATAATCTACCCGGAAAAATGACCGGTCAGCCTTATTTTGGGTAAGATCGACAGGCATTTCCCCATTTTTTATATCATGAGCCAATAAAGTAATGGTTGAATTGGCATCTTGACGAAATATTTCGTCGAGCTCGCGCCAGGCGATTGTCTGACTTCTCAAGAGGTCTGACAGCACTTGTCCTGGACCAACTGAGGGCAATTGATCTTTATCCCCTACCAATATAATTTGCATATCATCAGGAACCGCTTCTAATAATTGAAAGAATAACCAGGTATCTACCATAGACATCTCATCAATAATCAGTAAGTCCCCTTCAATAGTCTCTTTATCCGAAGTTATGATATTATTTTCATCTTCTTCACCGGTGAGACCGATTAAACGATGAATAGTGGTTGCCACTAGGCCAGTAGTTTCACTCATCCGCTTGGCAGCCCGTCCAGTTGGAGCTGCCAAACGAATAGGAAAATCACTCGGGTCATAATCCCCTAAGCGGATATTATTTAACCGGCAATAAATATCGATGATTCCTTCTAAAACCGTGGTTTTTCCCGTACCCGGTCCCCCGGTTAGAATAAATAATTTCTCTTCTAGGGCTTCAATAATTGCCTTCCTTTGAGCGGGTCCATATTGAATACCTAATTTTGCTTCGGTTTCCTCTATTTCATTAGCCAAATTATCATTCTCATATTTAGGCTGAGTTCGTTCATTCTTGATACGTTTTAAACGTTTAACAATCCCCTTCTCTGCATAATAGAGACTCGGAAGAAAATAACCCTCTTCAGTCGCAATCACTTCATTGGTATCTACCAAGTCGCTCAAACGGTCAGCCACTTGCTGCATATCAACCATTTGCAGATTCATTTGGCTTTTATTTAATAGATTGAGAACCTGCTGGAAGAGTTCTTCCTTCTTAACATAAGTATCTCCATTGCTATAACAAATTGTTTCTAATGAAAAAGTAATCGCCCCTTGGATGCGTAAAGGCGAGTCATAGGCAAAGTCTAAACGTTGGGCCAGTAAATCAGCCTTTTGAAAACCAAAGCCCTGAATATTTTTAACCAAGAAATAGGGATTTTCTTTAATCAATTCCACCGCTTCATCTTGGTATTTAGCATAAATCTTGCCTGCCAAGTGGTTAGAAAAACCCATCTCCGATAATTGAATAAAGGTATCCTCATTGCCACGATTAGCCTTTACTTTCTCATGTAGCATTTGTTGTTTATTCTTGGTCAGGCCCTTAACATCTTTTAAACGTTCGGGCTGATTAACAATTAAGTCAATGGTCTTCTCACCTAAGGTATTGACCACCCGCTCAGCCAATATTTTCCCAATTCCAGGAAATTCATCGCTGGATAAATATTTGATTAAGCCATCTCTACTGGTAATTTTTATTACTTCATAATGGGAGACTTTGAATTGTACCCCGTACTTAGGATGATCAACTAAGTTTCCGAAGAATTGGTATGTAGTTCCGTCCTGGATAGTTCCAAAATTTCCTGTCACGACAATATTTTTTTCGGAGTAAAGGGTGTTGGTATCATCAACCGTAATCCGCATCACCCGATAATAATTATCTGGATTAGAAAAAAAGGTAGCTTCAACTTCGCCGATGAAATAATCTTCCGTTACTGTCATACCCTTATCCCTCCTAGTCATAATCTTTGGCTATTATATCACAGAATAGCAGAGGATTTATGCTCCACCAGTCTGCCTTCTGCTCGCCTTTCTTTTATATAAAAGTCTCGCTATACCATTTTCGCTCTTTCACGCCCTTAATAAAGAAAAAAGCTGTAGCTTAGCTTCTAGCTTCCAAGTTAGATAAAGTCTTCCTGGATAAGCCAAAAACTAGTTACAGCTGTAACTTGAAATCATCCTAATTTATAGCCTGCTTTTAGAAATGATTCATCTATTTGATTATTGGTATTGTAACTTTTTATCATCTTTATAGGCAGCGTCAATGGTTGCTCCCCCTAAACAAACTTCACCTTGGTAGAAAACTACCGACTGTCCTGGTGTAATAGCCCGAACTGGCTCTTCAAAGTCTACCCTTAACTGATCATCAGACAAAAAGCTGACTTTCACTGGGATATCTTTTTGCCGGTAACGGAACTTAGCGGTGCAGGTAAAGTCTTCACGTGGGAAATGGTCACTGGTAAAGGAAACTTCACTGGCTAATAAGTAGTCAGCATAAAGCAAGGGATGATGGTATCCTTGGCCGACATAGAGTTCATTTTTAGCCTGGTTCTTCCCGATAACAAACCAAGGTTCATTATTACCAACCTTGGTCCCTCCGATCCCCAAGCCCTTACGTTGACCGATGGTATAATACATCAGTCCATGATGCTCAGCCATCACTTGGCCGTCTAAGGTTTTCATTAGACCAGGTTTAGCTGGTAAGTAATTGGAAAGGAAGGCATTAAAGTCGCGCTCACCAATAAAACAGACCCCGGTGGAGTCCTTTTTATGGGCCGTTTTTAGGTTATGGTCTTCGGCAATTTTTCGCACTTCCGACTTTTCTAATTCGCCAATCGGAAAAAGCGCGTGTTGTAATTGCTCTTGAGACAATTGGTTTAAGAAGTAGGTTTGGTCCTTATTACTATCCACCCCACGAAGCAAGTCTACTTCGCCTTGGTCATTTGTTCTCACCCGAGCATAGTGGCCCATAGCTACGTAATCTGCTCCTAGGTCCAAAGCATAATCGAGGAAGGCCTTGAATTTAATCTCTTTATTACACATGACGTCAGGATTAGGGGTACGGTCATGACGATATTCATCGAGGAAGTATTCGAAGACGCGGTCCCAGTATTCTTTTTCAAAATTGACTGAATAATAAGGAATACCTATCTGACTAGCTACAGCTTGTACATCCCGGTAATCTTCGGTTGCTGTACAAACGCCATTTTCATCAGTGTCATCCCAATTCTTCATGAAAATACCAATGACGTCATATCCCTGTTCTTTCAGCAAGAGCGCGGAAACACTGGAATCGACTCCCCCACTCATGCCTAAAACAACTTTTTTATTTTTCTTATCACTCACAACATCACCATCTTTCTTAACAAAATTTACGATTGAAGGTCGCACGTTTTGTTGTGTTGATAATCTTAGATAGGCCTCAATCGCCTTATCCAGGTAGTAATCATAACAATTTACCTAAAAAACTCAAGTCATTTGATTGAATTTTTATTAAATCTTCAAATGTCCTTGAGTTTGGAGAATGGTTATATGTCAAATTTTAGTCTTCACTGATTACTAAGACTTGCTTGTCAACTAAGTCAGCTAAAATTTCCTCTAAGCGTTTTGCTAAATCAGCCATATCGGAATTTTGGTAAACATTAACCGCCTTCAGCCCCGTCTTATTAGTGACGTTCATTTGCAATTTATCCACTGATTTATCAATTTGTACTTTTAATAAGAGATAGTGACTGGCTTGAAATTCTGGACGAATAGAAATTTCAATTTGATAATTACCTGCCTTAGTGGAAGTAAATCCATAGTCCCGCAAAGTATATGCCTTGCAGTTAGGATGGACTTGATAGGTTTTTTGACTTCCTTTTAATTGTTCTTTTTCTTTAAAAGCCATTTCATTCCTCCTTAATTTGTTTACACTATATCTAAGCAATGCTTAATAAAATGTCTAAGAATTTATCGATTTCTTCAATTGTGGTCAGCTGACCGAATGATATGCGAATGCTTTGACTGATCCGTGGGCTTTCTTCACCAAACATCGACACTAAAATCCGACTCGGTTCTAGCGACCCAGCTGAGCAGGCTGACCCAGCCGATACATAAACGTCTTTTAAATCTAATTTAATCAGAACTTGGTCACTAGGATGATTAGGCCAATAGATATTTAAAATATGGGCTAGTTCAGCTTCCTTAGGACCATTGATTTTGAAACCTAGGCCCCGTTCTTTAGCTTCTTTAAGAAAATATTTCCTTAAATCCAGCAGCTTTTGATGATGGTCATCCCTAGCCTGGTAGGCGATTTCAATGGCCTTACCCATGGCCACAATTCCAGGCACATTTTCAGTACCGGCCCGATGGCCATGTTCTTGGCCTCCCCCTCTTAGGTAAGGGGTAAAATCACTCACTGCATTACGATAATAGAGAAAGCCGACTCCCTTGGGTCCATGGAATTTATGGGCAGATACGCATAGGCCATCGATATGCATAGCTTCAACATCAATAGGGACGTTGAGATAGGCTTGAACCACATCCGTATAGAAGAATAAGTGGTGATCATGGCAAATCTCTCCAATGGCTTGGATATCTTGGACAGAGCCAACTTCGTTATTCCCTGCAATAATTGAAACCATAATGGTATCATCTTTAATGGCATCCTTTAAGGCTTCAATTGAGATATGACCATATTCATCGAAAGGCAAGAAAGTCACTTCAAATCCCTGTTTTTCCAGATATTTTGCCGTCTTGTAACTTGAAGGATGTTCAGCTTCGGTGGTAATAATATGACGGCCTTGCTTTGCTAAACGTTTTGCGGTTTGTATCAGGGCACTATTAGTAGATTCTGTTGCCCCACTGGTAAAAATAATATCGTCCGCCTGAGCATTAATCGTCTCCGCTATATTCTCTCTTACTCGAGTCAATTGTTCATGTGATTGACGACCAATCCGGTAGGTACTTGATGCATTACCATAATTTTCACGCATGGCTTGGTTCATGGCCTCAATAACTGGTTGGGTCATCGGTGTGGTTGCTGCATAATCAAGATAGATCATTCGTTCGCTTACCCCCTTGTTTTTCACTATTGTATCACTATCTGGTCCTAGACAACAGGGGAAAAGCCAAAAGCGCTCTTTTTAAAAACGGATGTGTTATACTGATTGACGTTATTAAGTACTTAGAAAGGAGTTTCAGTGTGAATAAACAAGCACCCCTAGCCTACAAAATGCGGCCGAAGACCCTAGAAGAAGTTGTTGGTCAAGAACACCTGGTTGGTCCTGGCAAGATCATCTGGCGGATGGTTAAAGCGAAACAGTTAAGGTCGATGATTTTATATGGGCCTCCTGGTATTGGTAAAACCTCAATCGCTAGCGCGATTGCCGGTTCTACTAAGTTAAGTTTTCGGCAATTGAATGCGGCGACAGATAATAAAAAGACCCTACAAGAAGTCGTGGCTGAAGCAAAGTTTTCTGGCGGTCTTATTTTAATGTTAGATGAAATTCACCGCCTGGATAAAACAAAACAAGACTTTCTCCTGCCTCATTTAGAAAGCGGCCTACTGATTCTAATCGGGGCAACCACCGAAAACCCTTATATCAATATCAATCCTGCTATCCGGTCGCGAACACAGATTTTTGAGCTTCACCCTTTAGAAGCTGATCAAATCAAAGTAGCTATTGACCATGCCCTCGAAAATAAAGAGCGGGGCCTTGGCAAGTACCCTATTCAATTAAGTAATGAGGCCAGGGACTACTTAGCCAATTACTCCAATGGCGATTTACGGTCAGCTCTCAATGCATTAGAACTAGCGGCTTTATCAACTGAGGAGAATCCCGAAGGCAAAATTCTGATCGACTTAGGCGTAGCAGAGGAATGTTTACAAAAGAAGGCCTTTGACCATGATGAAGATGGGGACATGCACTATGATGTGGTGTCTGCCTTTCAAAAAAGCATTCGTGGCAGTGATGTCAACGCTGCCCTTCATTACGCCGCCCGTTTAATTGAAGCTGGTGATTTGAACAGTCTCTGCCGGCGCTTAATGGTATGCGCTTATGAGGATATTGGTTTGGCTAACCCAGAGGCCTGTCAGCGGGCGGTCACTGCCTGCCAAGCTGCCCAGAAAATTGGACTGCCGGAAGCCAGGATTCCTTTGGCTCATGCCATTATTGACCTGTCCCTATCCCCTAAATCCAATTCGGCCATCAAAGCCATTGATCAAGCCTTAGCAGATATTCGTTCAGGAAAAGCTGGCGTCATCCCCAAACATCTCCGTGATGCCCACTACAGTGGTGCTAAGAAATTGGGAAGAGGAAATGCTTACAAGTTTCCCCACGATTACCCCAACCATTGGGTCGCTCAAGATTACTTACCAGAAACCTTGTCGGACAGGCAATACTACCAGGCCTGCCAAACAGGCAAATATGAGCAAGCCTTAGAGCAAATGCGGCAAATGCGAGAAAAACAAAAATAATTTTTATAAGCGATAAATCCAGTATAAGATGTTGTCACTTCAAGCTTTCCTGCTTGCCAAAAAGCCCTAGACATGCTAAATTAATAGTAATGTAAGTTCTCTAAGATATGCGTGCATCTTTTAAATGTGCTGACCGAACAACTACTATCTAGGGATCTGCGAGCTCCAATGGATGTTACGCCTCTATTACGTGGACAACTGAAGTTGGATACCGGAACCCACCTGCTATATCGCGGGTTCAGACAGATAGAATTTCCACGGTATCATTGGAGGCTTACATAAAAATAATCGAATTATTTTTTAACCTAGGTGTGAAAGCCTAGGTTTTTTCAATAGGAATATTATTTAAAGTTAATTTTTTTATCCGCTTTCATGCTATAATAGCTATAGAGAGAAAAAGAAAGTGAGGGATCCTTATGTATAAGAATTACGAACATATATTGACACCTGTGGATGGTTCCGATGAAGCTGAATTAGCCTTCAAAAAAGCGGTAGAAGTTGCCTTACGTAATGACGCTGAATTAATCATTACCCATATCGTTGATACACGCTCGATTCAAACGACTACTGGTTACGAAGGCACCCTATCCGATGAATTAGTCAAACAAGCTAAAGAATTACTTAATGACTACAAGAAGTATGCATCGGAAAAAGGCGTAAAAGAAATCCAAACCGTCATTGATTATGGTTCACCAAAGGTTCAAATTGCTAAAGAACTTTCCAAAGAATACCATGCTGATTTAATCATGATTGGTGCAACGGGACTAAACGCTGTGGAACGCCTCTTCATTGGTTCTGTTTCAGAATACGTCATCCGTAACGCTAATTGTGATGTCTTAGTGGTAAGAACCGACTTAGACAATGTGAAACATGAAAAAGGGAAGAAAGCATAAAAACTAAGAGTAATTAAAAGGCCTCACTCCTTGAAGTGAGGCCTTTTTTAACTGCTCATGATACTTTTACTTATTACTAATCATTAGGGTATCCACTGAAAGACAATGGCAGCTAACACACCACCAATGATGGGTCCGACAACGGGTACCCAAGCGTATGACCAGTCTGAATCTCCCTTGTGGGGGATTGGTAAAATCGCATGGGCAATCCGAGGCCCTAAGTCGCGGGCTGGATTAATCGCATATCCCGTCGGTCCTCCTAAGGAAGCCCCGATGCTGACAATCAATCCCCCTACCAAGGCAGTAGACAAACCAGGAGCCAGGTCATTTTGAGCAAAGGACATGATTCCAAAAGTTAAAATAAAGGTGCCAATCGCCTCACTGATTAAATTGTTAGCTGGTGCATAAATCTCAGGAGCGGTAGCAAAGCTTCCTAATATCATGTCAGGATCTTCTGTTACATTAAAATGATCCCGATAATGAAGCCATAAAATCACTGCCCCTAAGAAAGCACCTAGCATTTGTCCAATAATATAGGCAGGCACTGAGGACCATGGTGTCGAACCTTCAATCGCAAAGGCAATGGTCACTGCAGGATTCAGATGGGCTGGGCTTAAATAACCTGAAGCATAGGCAGCCACCATAACCGCCAAGCCCCAGCCAATTGTTATAGTTAACCAGCCGGCATTATGTCCCTTGGTCCGTGCTAAATTGACATTAGCACAAACCCCATCCCCTAAAAGGACCAGAATGAGTGTCCCTAAAAACTCACCGATTACTTCTGTCGCCATCCTACTTCCTCCTCTATCAAAACGTTATCTTATTAGCTATTAGCCTTCTTCTTTAAGTCAACAAGATCATTGTTGGCCAGTGTTTCTTCTAATTCCTTTTGGTAAGCTTGACGACTTTGATCATCCCAGTCAAAATAATCACTCATGGCTTGAACGACGGGTTCAAGTAAGTGGTCTAAGCGGTCACGCATGAAGAGCATGTAGTTGGTCCGACGTAAAAAGTAATCAACAGGGGTAAGAACCATTTCCTCTTCTAGGGCATAATAAAGCATGATGGTTTCAGCTAAAGACAAGCCTTCAATCTCTGGCACTTGGTCAATTAAGGCATATACCTTAGGGACATTAGATCCGTAAAAGGCTGCTAGATAATAAGCTTCTTCTTTAGATAAACCTCGTTTTACCCCCATTTGAGCATAAGAGGAGAACTCTCCTTCGATATTAGCCGGATTAATTTCCCCACCAGAAACAGGATAGGTTTTTGAATTAATTAGGCGGAAGGATTTATCGTGTTCCTCTTTGAGGAGCTTAATAATTTTTTCCATAGCCCCGGCAGCCATCTTCCGGTAGTCAGTAATTTTTCCGCCGGCGAGAGTAATTAAGCCGTTTTCATCACGTTCTAGACTAGATCCCCGTGATACTTGAGAAGGGTCTAGAGTTTCTTCCGATAAGGAGCCTTCCAAGTTAGCGACAGTCCGTTCTACCTGGTCTCGGGTCTTTTCTTCATTTAAATAGCCCTTAACCACCGCGATTAAATCCTCAAAACTTTGGTCGTTAATTTTACCTGAATCCCCACCATTATAGTCAGAGGCACTGTTCCCGGCGATTAGGGGTCTTAAACCGGCCCAGGAGGACTCAATATCATCGATACTTATCTTAGCCTCAGGGAAGCGATTGTTGACAGCTCCAATGAGATAGTTAACATCATCAGCCTCTACTTCAGGATGTTTGTAATCACCCGTGTAGTCGGTATCAGTCGTGCCAAAATAGGTCTTGTCTTCCCGAGGAATGACAAAAATCATCCGACCATCGTCATAGCCCGAATCAAAGTAAACCGGCTGACTGACTTTTAAACGGCTGGCATCAATAACCAGGTGAATCCCTTTAGTAGGACGCATCATTTCGATACGGTTGTCTTCTTCATCGAGATTGCGGGTTTCATCACTCCATGGTCCGGTCGTATTGATGACATAGCGGGCGTGAATATCAAAGCTTTCATTACTTAAGTGATCTAGTGCCTTTACGCCATTGATCTTGCCCTCTTGATCATAGAGATAGCCGATCGCTTCTACTCGACTAGCAACCAGGGCACCATCTTGGTGGGCTCTTTTGATATTTTCAATCACTAAACGGATATCGCTATTGTTAAAGTCTAGATATTGGCCTCCACCTTGTAAGCCTTCTTCTTTTAAACCTGGCACATGTTGGAGAACTTCTTCTTTGGATAGAACGGTATTGGCATAGCTAGAATCGCTCACCCCAGCTAAGGAATCATAGAGGTCCATAGCTACTTTCAAGCGAAACATGGTAAAAGTAGCGCCCTCTTCATCGTAGATGGGAATAACCATCGGGTCAGGTTTAGGAATGTGAGGGGCAATTTGTTGAACGACTGCCCGTTCACTAACCGTATCGGCAACCACTTCCACATCAAAGTTTTTTAAATAGCGGATACCACCGTGGACTAGCTTGGTGGACCGACTACTGGTGCCTTCCGCAAAATCTTGCATTTCGATTAAGCCGGTTTCTAAACCACTCGCTGCTGCTTGCAAGGCTACCCCTGCTCCAGTAATTCCGCCGCCAATGACCAATAAGTCTAGGGTACGTTCTTGTAATTTGGTCAGAGCTTGTTGTCTATTTTTAACAGAAAATGTCATCTGATAATACCTCCATCATAAGCTTTATTCTCTTTCTTCTTCATCTGCTGTAAAGACGCGGGTAGCTTTCACTGCCTGTTTCCAACCACGATAAAGTTGTTCTTTATGGGCATTATTCATTGAAGGGGTAAAGTTTTGTCCAGTACTTTGTAAACTCTTCAATTCATCAGTATCTTTCCAAAAGTCTACTGCTAAGCCAGCTAAATATGCAGCACCTAAGGCAGTAGTTTCTAGGTTTTTGGCCCGAGCAATTTCAATACCTAGAATATCCGCTTGGAATTGCATGAGATAATCGTTCATAGCAGCTCCGCCATCGACCTTTAATAGGTTAATATCAATGCCTGTATCTAGTTCCATGGTATCGATAATATCCCGAGTCTGATAGGCTAAAGACTGCAAAGTCGCCTTAACAAAGTCATTGCGGTTCGTTCCCCGGGTGAGGCCAAATACGGCTCCCCGTGCCCTGGAATCCCAGTGAGGGGCTCCGAGGCCTGTAAAGGCAGGAACCACATAAACCTCATCATCATCTTTAGATTGTTTAGCCAGATCTTCTGACTGAGGAGAGTCCTCAATCAAACCCATCTGGTCTCTGAGCCATTGGATCGCTGAACCGGCCACAAAAATCGACCCTTCTAGGGCATAAGTGACTTCTCCATTCAACCCGTAGGCAATAGTAGTCAACAGATTGTTCTCTGAGACTTGAAAATCAGCCCCCATATTCATGATGATAAAGGCGCCCGTGCCGTAGGTGTTTTTCACCATACCTGGCTCTAAGGCAAGTTGACCAAACAAGGCAGCTTGTTGGTCCCCCGCCATTCCAGAAATTGGAACCTCCGCACCATAAAAATGAAAAGGAATCGTTTTGCCGTAAACTTCTGAATTGGATTTGACTTCAGGCAGGAGTTCACGCGGGATATTTAATAAGTCTAGGATTTCCTGGTCCCATTCTAAATCCTTCACGTTGAACAACATGGTCCGACTAGCGTTCGAATAATCCGTCACATGGACAGCGCCGTCGGTTAATTTCCAGACGATCCATGTATCAATGGTCCCAAAGAGTAATTCTCCATTTTCTGCTCGCTCTTGAGCGCCATCGACCTGGTCTAAGATCCAACGAATTTTAGTCGCTGAAAAATAGGGGTCAACCACTAAACCTGTTTTCTCTTGAATCATGTCTTTATGGCCATCAGCTATGAGTTGGTCAGCTATACTACTGGTTTGACGCGATTGCCAGACAATGGCATTGTAAATAGGACGCCCAGTTTCCTTGTCCCAAATCACCGTCGTTTCCCGTTGATTGGTTATCCCAATCCCTTTGATTTGACTCGGCTTAATTCCCGTCTCAATAAAGGCTCCGGCAATGACTGACTGGACAGAGTTCCAAATTTGATTGGCATTGTGTTCCACCCAACCAGGCTTAGGAAAGATTTGGTCAAATTCCTTTTGATAGGAACCGATACTTTCTCCTTGGTGATTATAAATCACGGCTCGTGTACTTGTTGTTCCCTGGTCTATTGCTAAAATGTATTCTTCCATTTCACAGCCTCCTTTTAGCTGAAAACACCAACTAGGGTCATTATAGTGAAAGCGATTACATTTTGTACAGTAAATTGTTTTTATCACTGGAATTTTTCTTATGAAAGCTCAATAAAGGCAAATTTTAAAAACAATAATGTTTTTTTGCTCAGGAGACAATAAAAAAAGCAAGCAGCCCTAGCCACTTGCTTGAAGTCATTTTGCTTATTTAATATTTCCTAATCGCACCGTATCACGAACGATCATTAATTCTTCATCTGTTGGAATGACAAAGACTTTTACTTTAGAATCATCGGTTGAAATTAAGCCTTCTTCAACCGATTCGTTACGTTCCTTGTCTAATTCAATACCTAGTCTATCAGTATTTTCTAGGACTGCTTGACGGAATTCTGGAGAATTTTCCCCCACACCAGCTGTAAAGACAATGGCATCCGCTCCATTTAATTCGAATAAGTAGGAACCGATGTAACGTTTAACTGCATTGACATAAACCTCTAAGGCAATTTTTGCCCGTTCATTACCTTGGTCAGCAGCTGCTTCAACGTCGCGCATGTCAGAAGATACCCCTGATATGCCTAATAAACCAGATTTATTATTAAGAACGGCAAGCATTTCTTCCATGCTTAGATTTTCTTTACGCATAACAAATTCCAGTAAAGAAGGATCGACATCACCTGAACGGGTTCCCATAACAACCCCTGCTACTGGGGTAAAGCCCATGGACGTGTCAATGGATTGGCCGCCTTGAACAGCGGTAATTGAAGCCCCATTACCAATATGGCAGGTAATGATGTTAACTTCTTCGACGGATTTGTCCATTAATTCTGCAGCACGTTGGGAAACGTATTTATGTGAGGTTCCGTGAGCCCCGTAACGGCGAGCACCATATTTTTCATAGTATTCATAAGGAGTTCCATAAAGATATGCTTTTTCAGGCATAGTTGTATGGAATGAAGTATCAAAGGCAGCAACAGCAGGTTTGCCAGGAAGCAATTCTTGGAAGGCACGAATGACTTGGGCTTCAGCAGGATTATGCAAGGGGGCATATTCACTAAGGTCTTCGATCGTTTTAAGGCCTTCTTCATCAATCAGTGCTGATTCCTTGAATCTTTCACCACCGGCTACAACACGGTGACCGGTACCAGCAATTTCATCGTAATCTTCAATGATATTCAAGCTTTCTAACTTATCTAATAAAGTTTTAGTTGCTTGGTCATGATCCATCACGTCTTTAACGTCTTGATGTTTTTCACCATTATATTTAATGGTAATGTTAGAATCACCTAGACCAATACGGTCAATCACACCAGAAGCAACAACTTCTTCACTAGGTATTTCATAAATTGAGAATTTTAAACTGGATGATCCAGCATTTAAAGCAAATACTTTAGACATATATGAACTCCTTTTTTAGATATTTTACACAAGCTTATTTTATCATAAAATAGGCGCTTACATTGCTATAAATACAGGAATTGCCCTAGTAAATATCTCCTAGAACAATAGCTAATCACTTATAGCAGATTAACCTAGATTATAGGAAAAATAGCTTTCCTACACGTTTACTATAACGATTAGGCCTGAAATTGGCAAATAAGTCCGCCTGAAAATAAAGGAAATTTTGCCTAGACGGAAATCGCTCAATCTCTAGCAAGCAGGCAGCCTCTATAGCTTAAGTGATCAAGCTCTTGCTAAAGTATTTTTCATTATTCTGAGAAAATAATAATAAAAAAATTAAATAAACTTGTAAAAACTTCTGCAAACGGTTACATTATAAGTGTAGGTTAACCATTTTTAGATAATATATAGCTATATTATTCATAAATTCATGATAGGAGGAATTGTATGTCAGAAATTCATGATGCTAAAATTATTCTAATCGGTGATGGTTCTGTCGGCTCAGCTTTTGCTTACCACAATGTCATTACTGGTGTTGGCCGTGAACTAGGTATCATCGATATCAATCAGGACAAGGTCTATGGTGATGTTCTTGATTTGGAAGACGCTACACCTTTCTCTCCGCGTAAACACATCTTCCAAGCGACTTACGAAGACTGTAAGGATGCCGATATTGTTGTCTTTACTGCTGGTATTCCTCAAAAACCAGGTGGAGAAACCCGTCTCGACTTAGTCGACAAAAATTTACCTATCTTCAAAGACATGGTCGGTCAAGTGGTCGACTTCGGTTTTGATGGGATTTTTGTAGTAGCTTCCAATCCAGTTGATATCTTAACTTACGCCACTTGGAAATTCTCTGGTTTCCCAAGTGAAAAAGTCATCGGTACCGGCACCTCACTCGATAGCGCCCGCTTTAGAGTTGAAATTGCCAAGGCCCTAGATGTCGATCCTCGTGATGTGACTGCTTATATCCTCGGTGAGCATGGGGATACAGAATTTGGTGCTTGGTCTCACGTTCTTGTTGGTGGCCAACCCATTGAAAAATTTGCTACCAGCGATAACCGCCTTGACCAACAAGCCCGACAAGATGAAATCACCGACTATGTAAGAAATAAGGCCTATGACATTATTAACGGTAAAGGAGCTACCTATTATGGGATTGGTAGTTGTATCAACCGTATCTGTCGGGCTATTTTGAATAATGAACGAGCTACCCTACCCGTTTCAGCCCTGCTTGAAGATAACTACCAACAAGACGATATCTATATTGGTACGCCTGCGATTATAGGTAGTCAAGGGATTGAACAAGTGATTGAATTAGAATTAACCGAACGTGAACAAGGTTTCATGGATAATTCAGCCAACGCGATGCGTAAGATTATCGAAGATTCCTTTGCAAAATTAGAAGATCAGTAGTGACTCACAAAGCAGTTAAAAGAGCGCTGGGTTTTCCCAACGCTCTTTTTTAGCGATCGATGAGACTTATGGGCCCTCGACATTTCCCACAAGCGTATTTTTTTATATTCATCCTTCGCTGACGATAATATTTTTGACCGCAGCGCTTACAACGATAAATATATCTGGGGACATTATCCTCTAAAGCTGGCGTAAAGCGTAAGCCATCAACTGATTTAAGTAAGTCTTTAAAGGCCTTATCTTTATGCTGGTAGGGCTGCCCCCTATGAAATAAATAATAATGACAAAGCTCATGCTTAATGATTCCTATTAAAGTATCTTTTCCTAAAATTTCTAAGACTTTGGGATTGAATTCTAAACGATCTTGACGGGGAATGAACCGTCCTCCTGTCGTGCGCAAGCGCGGATTCCAAGTCACCTGTCCCTGAAAGGAAAAAGCAAAATTTTGGGCCGCAATTTCTCTAACTAAGTGTTCTAAGTCTCGCTCTTTCATTTTACTTTCCTTTCTTAAGGCCCTCGACTTAAAAGAAATTTCTTGATGCCTCTCATTCTGGAAAGAAATATCTCAAACCCTCAACACCTTATTGAGGTGCTAACATTGTTAGGCCAATGCGCCCTTTTTGAACGTCCACGGAATCTACCCAAACGTCAACGATATCTCCGACCGAAACGACAGCTTGGGGATCTTTGACAAAATGATGACTCATTTTTGAAATATGAACCAAACCATCTTGCTTAACCCCTATATCAACAAAGGCGCCAAAATCGACCACATTGCGAACCGTCCCTTGTAAGGCCATGCCTGGCTTGAGGTCTTCTAGTTGGACGACATCCTGGCGCAGCACTGGGCCTGCCACTTGACTACGGGGGTCACGCCCTGGAACTAAGAGCGCTTTTTGGATGTCTTTTAGGGTTTCTCGACCTATATCATATTGTTGACAGAGACGATTAATGTTCCAATTTTTAATTTTTAAATGGACGTCATCATCTCTAATAGTATTCGGGTCAATGTTATCAGCAGCTAGGATGGCTTCAGTTACGGCATAAGACTCAGGGTGGATACCGGTATTATCGAGGATATTCTTTCCTTCCGCAATCCGTAAAAAACCGGCTGCTTGTTCAAAGGCTTTTGGTCCCAAACGAGGGACATCATGTAAGTCCTTGCGGGATTCAAATTTCCCGTTTTCGTTTCGATAAGTCACGATATTCTTAGCCACCGTCTTGGTTAGACCAGCCACGTGACTTAAGAGTGAGGCTGAAGCGGTATTTAGCTCTACGCCTACCCGGTTTACCACTAATTCAACGGTAAAATCTAATTGGTCATTTAATTTGGTCTGGTTCACGTCATGTTGGTACTGACCCACACCGATTGCTTTAGGGTCAATTTTGACCAATTCTGCCAGAGGATCCTGCAAGCGACGACCAATACTTACTGCTGAGCGTTCTTCTACTTGATAATCAGGAAATTCTTTACGGGCAATTTCACTAGCTGAGTAAACTGAGGCACCACTCTCGCTAACTATGGTATAGCGACAACTTAACTGATTGTCTTGGATCATTTGGGCGACAAATTCTTCCGATTCCCGGCTGGCTGTCCCATTACCAATCGCAATAATGCCAATGTGATATTTTTCAATCAAGTCTGTGACCGTCTTTGCTGCAGCTTCCTTTTTATTATGTGGCGGAGTAGGATAAACCACGGTTTTGTCCAAAACCTGACCAGTTTCATCTAATACGGCCAGCTTGCAGCCCGTACGATAGGCTGGATCCCATCCCAGGACGACTTGCCCCTTTAAAGGCTGTTGCATCAATAGATTTTTCAAGTTTTCACTAAAATTATCAATGGCATGGTCTTCCGCTGCTTCTGTGACTTGAGTTCGAATGGCCCGAAAGGCTTGTGGCAAAAGAAAACGATCCAGACTATCTTCGATAGCCTTTTCTAGCAGAGGGGCAGCGATTGAATCTTTAACAATTAAATCTGCACTGATTGCTTGTATCAAAGGCTCGGTCTTAATATCTAAAGAAACGCTGACCACTTTTTCTTTTTCGGCCCGGTTAATCGCTAGGACCTGGTAAGATTTGAGCTCACTTAGCGGGGCAACAAAGTCATAATAAATTGCATAGGTTTCTTTTTCATCTTCAGCTTGGGCCCGCTTTTTACTAGCTAAATAGCCTTTTGCCCAGACATATTGCCGGCTATGGGAACGATACTTAGCCACTTCACTAATCCATTCACACAAGATCTCGTGGGCTCCGGCTAAAGCTTCTTCTCCCGAATCTACCTGGTCATTGATATATTTTTCAGCTTCTTCTTCAATCGCCCCGGAGACTGGGTTTGTCTTCAACCAGTCCGCTAGAGGCTCTAAGCCCTGCTCTTTAGCCTTGGTGGCCTTAGTCCGCCGTTTCTTCTTATAGGGAGCATATAAGTCTTCCAAGGCCTGTAATTGGTCGGCTTCTAGAATTTCCTTCTTTAAGGCATCAGTTAATTTGCCCTGCTCATCAACGGCTTTAATAATAGTCTCTTTACGTTCTTCTAAATGTTCTTGGTATTCATAGGCCTCCTGAATCGATTGAATGGCTACCTCATCTAAGGAGCCGGTTCTTTCTTTACGGTAGCGGGCAATGAAGGGTACCGTATTGCCTTCATTAAGCATAGTAATTACATTTTCAATTTGATAGCTTTTATAATCGGGCAGTTCTTGCTGCAAGTTTTCGATTAATTGATTAGTCATAAAGCTCCCCCTTTTCAACCTATTTACTATAACTTGACTTGCCCTTCTTGTCCATGGCTTTTATCTGTTCTAGCGATCACTGAGCGATTATGCCCAATCATTCAAGACTTTCTCTAGAGCTGGCAATTGAAATAAAGGCGCCTTTAGCTTATAATAATTGCATAGCTTAGTGTAAAAGCACATAAGGGAGTAACCAGCAGTTCGCTGCGATAGTATCAACAACAGTAATCAAGCAGAGGCCCTGCTGGTGCTATCTTAAATGGTGAGACTTATGCTACAGAAATGTAGTATAAGTCTTTTTTACTACTATGATAAATATTTATATTGGAGGAGTGAAATTAATGGTAGAGACTCGTGATAAGAGTAATTTCTTTGTTCAAGAAGTTGACCAAGTAGAAAATACTCTACAAACCTCACGGCAAAGTGGGCTAAGCTCATCAGAAGCTAAGTCCCGCTTAGAAAAAAATGGTCCTAATGAGATTCAAGAAGGGGAAAACCGGACCACCCTACAAAAATTCTTTGATCAATTCAAAGATGCCATGATTATTATCCTTTTAATTGCAGCAGCCCTATCTGTTGTACTTGAAGGTGTTGAAGGCATGGTGGATGCTATTATTATTTTAGCAGTGGTATTAATTAATGCCATCTTGGGAGTTATCCAAGAAAACAAGGCGGAAGACGCAATTGCTTCCTTAAAGGATATGTCATCCCCCCAAGCCCATGTTATTCGTGATGGCGACTCGATCAAGATTGACTCACGCGAAATCGTTGTAGGTGATATTGTCGTCTTAGAAGCTGGGGATGTCGTTCCTGCAGACCTGCGCTTAACTGAAGTCAATTCCTTACAAATTGAAGAAGCTGCCCTAACCGGTGAATCGGTTCCAGTAACTAAATCCCTAGAAACCGTTCCGGAAGACGCCGCTTTAGGTGACCGGTTGAACATGGCCTTCTCATCAACGAATGTCACCTATGGCCGTGGTCAAGGGATCGTGGTGGCGACTGCTATGGATACCGAAGTGGGCCATATCGCAACCATGATTGAAGAATCCGACGAAAAATTAACCCCACTTAAAGAAGATATGAATGACCTGACCAAGTTCTTAACTTGGGCCATTGTTATTATCGCTGTCTTAATTTTCGTGATTGGCCTCTTCATGGAAACTTATGACTGGGTTGAAATGTTACTGGTCTCAATCTCCATTGCTGTTGCTGCCCTACCTGAAGGCTTGCCAGCAATTTCAACCATTATTTTAGCCTTAGGCACCCAAAAAATGGCTGACCGCAATGCCCTAGTGAGAAAACTTCCAGCAGTGGAAACCTTAGGGGGAACTGAAGTTATCTGTTCCGATAAGACCGGTACCTTAACCCAAAACAAGATGACCATCGAAAAGGTATACTATAATGGTGAACTCCATGACGCTTCTGACCAAATTGATTTCAAGGAACCAGTCTTTAAGGTAATGGTCATGGATAATGACTCCACCCTAACCAACAATGGCGATCTTTCTGGTGACCCAACCGAAACCGCTATGATTCAATTTGCTCTCGATAAGGACTTTGATGTCAAAGCATTACTAAATGAACAACCTCGGGTTGGTGAAATTCCATTCGATTCAGAACGGAAAATGTCAACCACCGTCCATCCAACTGCACCTGACCACCAAGATAGAGGTCAATTTACAGTGATGACAAAAGGGGCTCCTGATGTCTTGATTGCTAACTGTGATTATTACTATGACAATGGCGAAATTAAAGAAATGACGGAAGACTACCGTCAAAAACTCTTAGACGCTAACAACAGTATGGCTCGTCAAGCACTACGGGTTTTAGCGATGGCCTTTAAGTTCTTAGACCAAGAAGCTGATGAATATACTAGCGAAGAACATGAGCGTGGCTTGATTTATGCTGGTATGGTCGGAGAAATTGACCCTGAACGTCCAGAGGCTAAAGCTTCCATCGCTACTGCTAAGGATGCAGGTATCCGGACTGTGATGATTACTGGTGACCACCAAATTACGGCTGCAGCCATTGCTGAACGTTTAGGAATTATTGACGACAGTAATGATGAGAGTGCTGTAACTACCGGAGCTTACTTAGATACCATCTCCGATGAAGAGTTAGCCGATAAAGTGGAACAATTCTCTGTTTACGCCCGGGTAGCTCCTGAACATAAGGTACGAATTGTTAAAGCCTGGCAATCAAAAACCCATAATAAAGTCGTTGCCATGACCGGTGATGGGGTTAACGATGCGCCTTCTTTAAAACAAGCCGATATCGGTATTGGTATGGGGATTACAGGGACTGAAGTGTCTAAAGGGGCTTCGGACATGGTCCTGGCCGATGACAACTTTGCGACCATTGTTACCGCGGTTGAAGAAGGACGTAAGGTCTTTGCCAACATTCAAAAAGCGGTTCAATTCCTCCTATCAGCGAACTTAGGAGAGGTGATGACCCTCTTCATCGCTACTATCCTAGGCTGGCAAATTCTAGAACCTATCCATATCTTATGGATTAACTTAGTGACCGATACTTTCCCAGCCATTGCCCTAGGTCTTGAAGGTCCTGAAGCTGACGTGATGGAACATAAACCAAGGGGACGTAAGACTAACCTCTTGTCCGGTGGTGTTTTACCAGCCATTATCTACCAAGGGATTTACGAAGGTGGGATTACTCTCTTTGTCTTCTGGCTAGCTAAATATCGTCTGGGCTTTGAATTACCAGATGCAGAAGCCATGGCATTCTTAACCTTGTCGTTCATTCAATTAGCCCATGCCTACAACAGTCGTTCCGTTCACAAATCCCTATTCCAAAGCAATCCCTTTGCTAATAAGTGGTTAAACATTGCAACGATTGCATCGGCTGCCCTCCTCCTTATTACTGTCTTTGTTCCAGGCCTAAATGATGCCTTCGGAACTGTGCATTTGGTTGGTGACCCTAATGCGCCAATGATGTGGACAGTAGTCATTCTCGCTTCACTTTCCATTATTGTTTACGTAGAAATTGTGAAATTCATTCTACGTTCCACTGGACTAGCAGAGAATTGGGAAGAGAACAAAAAACAATAAACTGACTATTACAAGTGACTAATAAAAACGAGGCTATGATTTTAAACAATCTCAAGCCTCGTTTTTTCTTTAACTCTTAATAATTAGCAAAAATTATTAACTATCATTTATCAATTAAATACATTTTTTGTATTATTTCAACCCTTGTCATAGCAGGTTTTGGGTTTTTAACTGAATCATGAGCATTTCATTTAGCCCATTGACTAATTAGGTATAGACTAAACTTGTAGGTAAAATTTTACGTCAGAGTAAGTTTGTTTTACTTAAAAAGTTAATCAGCTTCTAAAGGCTGATAAAAAATGGAGGTATATCAATGAAATACGCTATTGTTGGTACATCGCATGCTGGTTATGAAGCCGCTCAAACTATTCTTGAAGCGCAACCAGATGCAGAAATTAATTTATATGAAGCAGGTTCAACCGCTTCCTTCCTATCTTGTGGGATCCAATCCTACTTAGAAGGCGAATCCGAATCGTTAGATGACTTACATTACGCTAATGAAGCTTCATACAAAGAACAAGGCATTAATATCATGGTTAATACCGAAGTCGTTTCCTTTGATGGCGACGCTAAGACGGTTACCGTTAAAACCTCAGAAGGTGAACGGACAGATGACTATGACAAGTTAATCCTCTCCCCTGGTGCCATCCCAACCCCTCTACCTGTTGACGGCGTTGACGCTGAAAATGTCTTTTATCTCCGTGGTCGTGACTGGGCACAAAAAGTTCATGACCGTATGAAAGATGCTAAGAAAGTTGTCGTTGTCGGTGGTGGTTATATTGGGATTGAAGCGGCTGAAGCTTATGCCCTAGCAGGAATTGACACCACAGTCATTGACTTCCAAGACCGTATCTTACCCACCTACTTAGATGAAGAATTTACTGATATCTTAACCAAGAATGCTGAATCTCACGGTTTAACCTTCCATGGTGGTGAAGGGGTACAATCCTTCGAAACTAAGGATGGTAAAGTCAGTGCAGTCGTTACTGACAAGAATACATATGAAGCTGACACCGTGATTGTTTCTATCGGTATCAAACCTAATACCAAATGGTTAGAAGGTTTAGTTGATATGGACCAAAAAGGCTTTATTGAAGTCAATGAAAAACATGAAACTTCAGTAAAAGACGTTTACGCTGCTGGGGATGCTACTCTAGTACCATTTAGCCCAACAGGTAAGAAAGTTTCCTATGCTTTAGCTTCTACCGCTCGTCGCCAAGGCATTGTCGCAGCTAAAAATGCTTTAGGTGAAGAAGCAACGATTCGTCCAGTCTCAGGGACTTCTGGTCTTCACTTATTCGACTATGAATTCTCTACTTCAGGAATCAAAGATTCTAATGCCGACTGGTATGATGGTGAAGTGGATAGTAAGTATGTCACCGCTCGCTTACGCCCAACCTTCTTTACTGAATTAAATGACGACAATAACACTGTCTACATGCAAATCAACTTTGACAAAGAGTCTCATGTTGTGCTCGGTGCCCAATTCATGTCAAAAGGCAGTGTTGGCGAATTAGGTAACATTATGTCAGTTGTCATTGATCATAAGATGACTTTAGAAGAACTTGAAGCCCAAGACTTCTTCTTCCAACCAGAATTTGATGGCCCATGGCATCCAATCAACGTCTTAGCAATGCAAGCTTTAGGACGTACCTACGGATCCGATAAAATGTTATTTATGTAATTGAAGTAGTTCTAAATAAATTGAAAGGCAGGGTTTTGAGCCCTGCCTTTTTTATATTTGTTCCAAGCGCAAGACAAGCAACCACACCACGACATGTCGAGGAATTCTCTGCGTGAATTCTTTCGACTTTTCGCTCCAGCGGTCTTGCCTTTTGACGCGCTTGTCACTCTTTATTATTTCTCGATATCTAACCGTGTATTAAATGTATCTCCATGTTCTAAGTCTCCGTATTGATAACCTCTTTGGAACCAAGCTTGCCGCTGAGCAGCTGATCCGTGAGTGAAACTATCTGGAACTACCCGCCCGTAAGCTTCTTTTTGTAGGGTATCATCCCCCACCGCATTGGCCGCCTGCATGGCCTCATCGATATCTCCCGCTTCGAGTAAGCCTTGGTCTTCAGCATAATGGGCCCAAACACCAGCGTAATAATCTGCTTGAAGTTCTAAACGAACAGATAAAGCATTCTTCTCATCTTCACTGGCCCGACGGATGGCAGATTGATATTTTGCCATGGTCCCTAGCTCGGTTTGAATGTGGTGACCAACTTCATGGGCCAAGACGTAAGCCATAGCAAAATCGCCTGGAGCATGGTAACGATTCTTTAATTCCCGATAAAAGGACAAATCGATATAAACGGTTTTATCTCCTGAACAATAAAAGGGTCCAGCCTGAGCGCTACCAAAGCCACAACCCCCAGTTTGGACATGGTCAGTATAGAGTACCAAACGCGCTGGCTCATAGTCTTTACCATAATCTGCAAATTTCTGATTCCAAAAATCCTCGGTGCTACCTAAAACAGCGGACAAAAATTTTTTTTCTTGATCACTAGCCTGCTGACTTCCATCCTGACTAACTTCTTCTGTTTGGGGGGCTGAACCGGTGGAACTGCCACTATTACCCAATCCGCCCCCTAAGAGAGAGCCACCGCCAAAAATAGTAAAGGCCAAAATCAAGATAATCAGCCAACGCGGGGCGCCTCGGGTTAAGAATAAGAGACTCAGTAAGTTACCTAAGCCGCCACTCGACCGTCTGGGACCAGTCGACTGTCCCCTGCGATCTTCGACATTCCGACTGCGACGTAAATCCTCCCATTTCATACTATACACCTGCTTTTTCTTTTATTTGCCGTTTGAAGTATCTTATAACTTATTGCTAATTCCATTATACCATGTAAGCCCTTCCTTTAACGAATGATAAATACAATAAATTATTTTTCCCTTTTTCTCTGATTTTTAAAACAGACTTGCTTTTTACACTAGGCTAATGCTATACTAATGGAGTTGACTCCTAAGTCACAAGCCGAAATAGCTCAGTCGGTAGAGCAGTGCATTCGTAATGCAAAGGTCGTAGGTTCGATTCCTATTTTCGGCATATTGAGAAAATCAGAAAATATTAATAAAGATCAAAACGCTGATATATCAGCGTTTTTAATTTTGGAAAGATTAAGAAAACAACAGAATCTGAAATAATTTTGCACTCTAAAACAGCGAAAATAGCAGAGTGCAAATTTAAGTTTATCATTTTTATAAATACCATATCTAAAAAATACAATTCTTAGAAAATTTTGTATAATAGGAATATTAAAGCACCTCTTAGGGTGCTTTTTTATTTGGTTTGGACCATTTGTTGACTTTACACAGTTTTTACTGCTTAATGAATATAGAAGCGTGAACATATTAAAAATTGGGTTAGTGAAAGAAAAAAAGGACCTGTAGCGGGTAGAGTTTGAACTTTGATCGTTGACATTGCTTAGTTATTCGAACGATCTAAAAAAGACGATTACCTTTCCAAGCAGGAATAAGTCAATCGTCTACGCTTAAAGGATATAGAGGAGACACCACTCTCTTATACCCTTATCTGATCATAGAAAGGAATCAGTCTATTGAAAGAATTTATTTTTGTCATATTCTGTTTTCTAGTTGTCTGGATTACATTTGATAAAAGGAAGTGATAATAATGATCATAGACGTTAATAAAATAGAAGAACTGCTAAAAAGCAATATTACTAGCTATCAAATAGCTAAGGCCACTGGTATTGCCACACAATCGCTGGATAATTATCGCAAGTATGACAGTAAATTAGAAAACATGCGCTTAGGTATAGCCCTTAAATTATATAACTATGCAAAGCAAGTATTGAAATAAAAAAGGAGCTTTCGGGCTCCTTTTTTCATCAATATATTTTTTATTTTAATCGGTCTAAAAACTGACTCAGCTAGTCAGAAATTAAACCTAATCTTCTGTAGATCTCATTAACCCGCCGTAAATGGTAATGGTAATCAAAGGCATCATCAATAGCTTCTGAACTCAGACGGTCAGTAATTTCTGGACAAGCTTCCACCAAGTTTCTAAAATCTTGACCTTGGTCCCAGGACCTAGCGGTTAGGGGTTGGACAAGATCATAAGCTGCTTCTCGTGACAGACCAGCATCGACTAACTTTAATAATAAGCGTTGGCTATAGATTAAGCCATGAGTCGCTTGCATATTAGCCAGCATTTTCTCTGGAAAGACTTTCAGATTTTTCAAGACCTTGCTGAAGCGATTTAAAATATAGTCTACGAGAATCGTGGTATCAGCTAGTATAATACGTTCTGCACTAGAATGAGAAATATCACGTTCATGCCAGAGGGAGACATTTTCATAAGCAGTCACCACATGGCCACGACAAACTCGAGCTAAACCAGTAACATTTTCACTAGAAATGGGATTACGCTTATGGGGCATAGCACTCGATCCCTTTTGCCCTTTGGCAAAGGACTCTTCTACTTCATGGACTTCTGATCTTTGGAGGTGACGAATTTCAGTGGCCATATTTTCAACACTGGTTGCAATCAAAGCTAAGCTAGCGATGTATTCTGCGTGAAGGTCACGCGGTAAAACTTGGGTAGAAATATCTTGATGACGGATCCCTAAATGGTCACAGACATAAGTTTCAATGTCAGTAGGAACGTTGGCATAGGTGCCCACTGCACCAGAAATTTTACCCGCTTCAACACCTCTAGCTGCATGGTTAAAGCGTTCGATATTTCGCTTAATTTCAGCATAGAAACGTGCCATTTTTAGACCAAATGTCGTTGGTTCGGCATGGACCCCATGGGTTCTGCCCATACACACGGTGTCCTTATAAGTTAAAGCTTTTTCTTTTAGAATTCCTAAAAGCTGGTCTAAGTCTTTTTTAATGAGACGATTAGCTTGTTTTAATTGATAGCCTTGGGCGGTATCGACGACATCGGTCGAGGTTAGTCCATAATGCACCCATTTTTTCTCCGCTCCTAGGGATTCAGACAAACAGCGGGTAAAAGCAACTACATCATGGCGGGTTTGTGCTTCAATTTCGCTGATGCGGTCCACATCAAAGCGAGCATTTTGACGAATGGCTTGGGCATCTGCTTGAGGTATCACACCTAATTCACTCCAAGCTTCAACAGCTAAAATTTCAACTTCTAACCAAGCTTGGTAATGATTTTCAAGGGACCAAATAGCTCCCATATCCGGTAAGGTATAACGTTCTAACATGAATTATCCGACTTCCTCTCTCTTATCTAATACCCAATGGCCAATATCTTTTCGGTAAAAAGTTCCTGCTATCGGGTGTTTGGCTAAGAATTGATAAACTTGATCACGGCAGGTTTCATAAGATGACCCTTTAGCTACCAACATTAAAATTCTTCCACCCTTAGCTTCATAATGCCCTTCTCGCAAGTCAACACCAGCCCCATAGATTTGTAATCCATCAGGAAGCTTAGTAATCAATTCATCCAGCACCATGCCTTTTTGATAAGTGCCTGGATAACCTTCAGCTGCAAGAACAACGCCTAAACTCACTTGGTCGGCTTCCGATGTGAGTTGACTCGGTCTTCCATGTAACAAGTCATCAATGACCCCAGCAAAATTATCCCCTAAAAGTGGCAAGACCACTTGGGTTTCTGGGTCCCCAAAACGGGTATTAAACTCAATCACCTTGGGTCCCTCTTGGGTTAAAATTAGGCCCGTATACAAGACCCCATAATAAGGGCAATTTCTGGCGGCCATCTCTTTTAAGACTGGTTCAACAATCCGGTTAACGACATCATTAAAGACCGATTGACTGACAAAGGGAACCGGACTGTAAGCCCCCATACCACCCGTGTTAGGCCCTAGGTCATGGTCATAGGCCCGCTTATGGTCTTGAGCAAGAGGTAAGTGGAGGACTTGCCCTTTTCCGACTAAGGAGAAACAGGAAAACTCTACTCCCTCTAGATATTCCTCAATAACTACCTCATTTTGACTGCCATAACGATGGTCACTAAAGATTTCTTCTAAGAACTCTAGAGCGCTAGTCAAGTCTTGGACAATTTTAACCCCCTTGCCTGCAGCAGGACCATCCGCTTTAATCACCAGGGGAAAGTCTGCTGCTTTTACTTCCTCCCGGGCTTCTTCTAAATTATTATAGGCTACATAAGCAGCAGTTGGGACATCTTGAGCCTGCATCACTTCTTTTGCAAAGTGCTTAGAAGACTCTAAGCGACTGGCCGATTGACTGGGGCCAAAGATTTGTAATCCAGCCGCTTGGAAGGCATCAACAATCCCATTAAATAAAGGAATTTCAGGCCCTACAAAGGTCCAAGAGATAGCATATTCTTTAGCAAAGTCAATTAAAGTTGGGAAATCATCCATGCTAATGTCTAAGCAGTGGATGCCATCCTTAGCCATTAGCGGATTTCCTGGAGCGCAGTAGACTTCAGAAACCTTTGCATCTTGCTTAAACTTAAGCGCTAGGGCATGTTCCCGTCCCCCAGAACCAATGACCAATATTTTCATAATTCTCCTCCTGAAATTAATGTCTAAAATGCCGCATGCCAGTTTTTAACATAGGAATTTTGGCTTGGTCAACCACGGCAATGGAATCATCGTCATGGATAGAACCCCCAGGTTGAACAATGGCTTTAATGCCATGTTGGGCCGCTAATTCTGCGGTATCTGCCATTGGTAAGTAGGCATCACTAGCTAAAACTAAACGGTCGCGGTCAACTTCAAATGGATTAGCCAAGGCTTCGTCAAGGGCTAATTGGGCTGAGCCAACCCGGTTCATTTGCCCTGCTCCAATGCCTAGCGTTTGATGGCCGTTGGCAACCACAATAGCATTGGATTTAACGTGTTTTACGACCTTCCAAGCTAATTCTAAAGCAGGGAGATCTTTGGGATCGACATCATATTGACCCATTTTTTGCCACTGTTCGTGATTCTCATAAGCAGGGATATCTTGGTCTTGGACTAAGAGACCACCCATTACAGAAACATATTCCTTGGCAGGAGAGAGCTTATGATCAAAGCCCTTCACTTCTAATAAGCGTAAGTTCTTTTTGGTCTTGAGCACTGCTAAGGCCTCTTCACTAAAGGCTGGCGCAATCACGATTTCTAGGAAAATCTTATGCAGTCTTTCCGCTAATTCTTTAGAAATTTCTTGATTAACCGCTACAATGCCCCCATAGATGGACATGGAATCGGCTTGATAGCAGCGTTCAAAGGCCTCTTCAATCGTTTGGCCAATTCCTACCCCGCAAGGATTCATATGTTTAAGGGCCACGGCACAGGGTTGGTCAAATTCAGCAATCAACGCTAGGGCTGCATTGGCGTCTTTAATATTGTTATAGGATAAAGCTTTACCATTTAATTGTTTAGCCTGGCTAATGCTATAGTCATCAGCTAAAGGTGCTTGATAGAATTCAGCTTCTTGTTGGCTGTTTTCCCCGTAACGTAAGGTTTCTTTTAATTCATAGGTTAAGGTTAATCGTTCAGGTTTTTCCTCTTCAAAACGGTCGGTGAGATACTGAGCAATTAATGCATCATAGGCAGCTGTCAAACGGAAAGCTTTAGCTGCTAGACGTTGGCGCTCTTCAAGAGTCGTTGCCTGTTTTTCTTTAAGAGAATCGATGACACTGGCATAGTCCTTAGGATCAGTAAGCACAGTGACATCCTGGTAGTTTTTGGCTCCAGCACGCACCATGGAAGGACCACCAATATCAATATTTTCCACCGCTTCAGCTAATGAAACCTGGCTCTGACTAATGGTTTCTTTAAAGGGATAGAAGTTCACCACCACATAATCAATGGCTTGTAAGTGGTTATCAGCCATGGTTTTCACATGGTCAGCATGGTCTCTTTGGAAGAGAATTCCAGCATGGATATTAGGATGTAAGGTTTTTACTCGCCCATCTAGCATTTCCTTAAAGCCAGTCACTTCTTCAACAGGAATGACTTTAATACCAGCTGCTTCTAGGTGCTTTTTACTCCCCCCGGTTGAAATGATTTCTATCCCAGCCTCCTTAAAGGCTTGGGCGAGTTCTACTAAACCTTCCTTATTAGATACACTAATTAATGCTCTTGCCATGATTCATTTCCTTTCTGACTAATTCTAAAATTACTTGAGGATATAATTGATGTTCAATTGTATGAATAGCTGTCTCCAAGTCCTCCAACTGCCATGCTGGATCAATAGTTACAGCTTCTTGGGCGAGAATTTTTCCTTGGTCGATATTTTCATCGATAATGTGAACGGTTACCCCAGTTTCAGGCACTCCCGCCTGATAGGCGTCCCTAATCCCATGACGGCCGGGAAACTTAGGCAAGAGGGAGGGATGAATATTAATAATCCGGTTAGGATAAGCCTGGAGTAATGGCTGGTGAATCAGCCGCATATAACCTGCCAATAAAATGTAATCCAAGTGATGCCTCTGACAAAGATCGACTAGAGCTTCTTCATAGTCTTGGCGACTAGGAAAGTCAGTGGGACTAAATTGAAAGGCGGGAATTTGTAAATTTTGAGCGCGTTTTAAGACATACGCTCCTGCTGTATCACAAAAGAGAAAGGCAATCTCAATCTCAGAATGAAGGCCCTGGAAGGCTTCAACCAAAGCTTGAAAATTACTGCCCTGTCCTGAAGCAAATATTGCACATCGCATCATAATGTCCCCTCAAATATAATTTTTTCTTTTACATCACTAGCCTTCTTAACCTGACCAATCCGGTAAGTTGACTCCCCTTGGTCATGTAAGATACTTTCAACTTCATCAATATGAGAAGAATCGATGGCTAAGACCATGCCAATCCCCATATTAAAAATATTCAGCATTTCCATCGAATCGAGTTGACCATACTTTTCTAAAGCCTTAAAAATTGGCAAGACTGGCCAAGATCCTAATTGAATTTGCGCTTTATAGCCTTCTGGTAGAATGCGGGGAATATTTTCAATAAATCCCCCACCCGTGATATGGGCCATGCCATGGATCAGCGAACGCTCAATTAAGCTTTGCAATGTCTTCACATAGATCCGGGTAGGAATAAGTAATTCATCAATCAGACTACGGTCAGGACCCAGTTCTTCTAAATGGCTATCCAAAGAAAAATCATTATCCTTAAAAAAGACTTTGCGCACTAAAGAATAGCCATTAGAGTGTAAACCGGATGAGGCTAGGCCCAGGAGAATATCCCCTTCTTTAACCTTCTTGGGGGTAATGAGCCGTTTCTTTTCAGCAATACCGACCGCAAAACCAGCTAGGTCAAAATCCTTGCTATCATACATGCCGGGCATTTCAGCCGTTTCTCCACCGATCAAGGCAGCTCCAGCCTGTTGACAGCCTTCAGCTACTCCTTTGACGATACGCTCAATAACAGCGGGATGGTTCTTGCCCACCGCGATGTAGTCCAAGAAAAACAAGGGCTGAGCGCCTTGAGCGAGAATATCATTCACACACATGGCCACACAGTCGATCCCAATGGTGTCATAACGCTGAGATTGGATAGCTAACATTAATTTAGTGCCGACACCATCCGTGCCAGCTAATAAACAAGGCTCTTCATAGTCAAAGTCGGCTAAAGAAAACGCTCCAGCAAAACTACCGATCGCTCCCATCACTTCTGGGCGCCAAGTTTTTGCGACTTGCTTTTTAATTCGTTCCACCGCTTGGTAACCGGCTTCCACATCCACTCCGGCATTTTGGTAGGCATTAGTCATGGTTAACCTCCTCTTCCTGCAAAGATTCTAGGTATTCTTTTTCATAGTCATATAATTCAGTGGGGTAATCGCCATTAAAATAAGCCATACATAGACCTTGATACTTGCCAGGGCCTTGTAAATCGATGCCTTTAATCAAGCCTTCTTGACTGAGAAAGGCCAGAGAATCGGCTCCAATCAATTGACAAATTTCTTCAACTGAATTTTGTGCAGCAATTAATTCTCTAGTATTGGAAATATCAATCCCGTAAAAACAAGGATACTTCAACGGAGGACAGGCAATACGGACATGAACCTCCCGGGCTCCCGCTTCACGTAAAAGGGACACAATCCGCTTAGAAGTCGTTCCCCGGACAATGGAATCGTCAATCATGACTACACTCTTGCCAGACACAACCTTACGGACAGCTGACAACTTCATCCGGACGCCCTGCTCTCTTTCAGCCTGACTAGGTTGGATAAAGGTTCGACCAACATACTGGTTTTTTACCAGACCCATTTCATTGGCTAAGCCAGCAGCCTCCGCATAGCCCATGGCTGCCGACAGAGAAGAGTTAGGGACGCCAACCACCATATCGGCTCCCTCAGCAGGACTTTCCTGGGCTAAAATTTCCCCACAACGCTTACGAGCGGTATGGACATTGACATGTTGGATATTGGAATCGGGACGAGCAAAGTAAATATATTCCATGGAACAAATCGCTTGGTGACGGTCTTCGGTATAGAATTCTCGTTCAATACCCTCATCCGTGATATAAACCACTTGTCCCGCTTCGACGTCAAATAAAGTTTTGGCTCCGATTTGGTCCAAGGCGCATGATTCTGAAGCCATCACATAGGCCCCATTGTCTAACTGGCCAACGACTAAAGGTCGAAAACCATTGGGATCGCAAGCTCCTACCAGTCCCTTATTGGTTAACAAGATATAAGTAAAGCCACCCTTTATCTGTCCTAAAGCTTCTTTAAGTTGGTCCTTAAAATTATCAGCCTTGCTGCGGCGAATTAAGTGCATGAGCACTTCACTATCTGAAGTCGAGCGAAAAATAGCGCCCTGTGCTTCTAATTCTTCCTTTAAAGATTGACCATTGACCAGGTTACCATTATGAGCTAGCGCCAGGTCACGATCCGAAAAGTGGAATAAGAAGGGTTGAATATTATTCAATGAGTGGTCGCCAGCCGTCGCATAACGGACATGACCTAAGGCAGCTTGCCCAGCAAGCTTATCGAATTGGTCTTGATTAGAAAAGACCTCACTGACTAGACCTAAACCACGGTATTCTTGCATCCGGCCTGTGTCTTTGAGACTTGTAATTCCAGCGCCTTCTTGGCCCCGGTGTTGTAGAGCCATTAGGCCATAAAAGCTAAGCCGAGCAGCATCAGGATGGTTCCAGACACCAATCAGACCACACTCTTCATGGGGAAGGTCATAGCTTTCTTGGTCAATATAGGTGGTCACATAGTCGGGGTCTTTTATGAATGGGCTTGTTCTTCTAACTGACACGCTAAGGCTCCTTCCCATAACTCCTTCAATACACTCACGCTTAGGTCAATGCTTTGGTCTTTGGCTTCAAGATAAAATTGATCTTCATCGGTCACCTGGCCCAATAAGGTCAGCTTAGCCTGACAAGAAGCTTCAAAGTCAGCTTGCTTTTCAGGCTTGACGGATAGGACAAAGCAGGAAGGACTTTCAGCAAATAAATCAACAGCCTCTCTATCCCATTTAGCCTTGATTCCCAGATTTTTTCCGAAGCAGGATTCAGCAAGTGCCACACCCAAACCACCTTCACTAATATCATGGGCTGAAGCAAGATAACCTGCTTGAATGGCGTTGAGAACTGCTGCTTGGTTAGCCTTTTCTTGGTCCAGATCAAAGTCCAGTAAAGTACCAGAAACTTGACCAGTTTCCATCACTTGTAATTCAGACCCATTAAAATCAGGGCGAATCTCTCCTAGAAGATAAACAAGGTCGCCAGCATGCTTGAAGTCTTGGCTAGTAACATGACTTAAATCCTTGATCAGGCCCACCATGCCAATAACAGGAGTCGGATAAATCGCCTGACCATTACTTTCATTATTTAAGGAGACATTGCCTGAGATAACTGGAGTATTCAAGAGACGGCAGGCCTCAGAAATACCTTGAGCCGCGGTGGCAATTTCATAGAAAATATCAGGGTCATCAGGATTACCAAAGTTTAAGCAATCGGTAATAGCTAAGGGTTGTCCCCCACTGGCCACAATATTACGTGCCGCTTCAGCCACTGCCAATTGACCACCACGTTCAGGATTTAAACGCAGATAACGGGCATTGCAGTCAGTAGTCATAGCCAAAGCCTTTTTAGTCCCACGAATGCGGACAACCGCTGCATCTGAACCTGGTCCCAGAACGGTTGAGGTTCTCACCATGGAATCATAAGTTTGGTAGACTTTGGCTTTTGAAGCAATGGTCGCTTGTTGGAGTAAGCCCTGTAGAATTCGATTGACATCCTTTTCTTGGGCATGGTATTGGTCTTGATCTTGGCCTTGGTAATAGGCTGGTTTAATCACGGCATGTTCATATTCAGGGGCATCTTCAGCCAAGGCATTAACGGGGACATCCGCTACCAACTCGCCCTTATGGAAGAGCCGGTAACGTCCATCATCAGTCACCCGACCAATCACTACCGCCTCAAGCTGGTATTTGTCAAAAATTGCCTTAATTTTTTCCTCTTGGCCGGCTTTAACACAGAGAAGCATGCGTTCTTGGGATTCGGATAGCATCATCTCATAAGGAGTCATGCCGCTTTCTCTTTGAGGCACTTGGTCGAGGTCTAGCACTAATCCGGTCCCAGCTTTGGAGGCCATTTCCGAGGATGAAGACACTAAACCAGCAGCTCCCATGTCTTGGATTCCTACCAGTTCATCGGGACAGTTTTGGATGACTTCTAAGCAGGCTTCCAGTAAGAGTTTTTCCATAAAGGGGTCACCCACTTGGACAGCAGAACGTTGACTTTCTTCTTCATCATTAAACTCTGCTGAGGCAAAGGTCGCCCCATGAATGCCATCCCGACCAGTCTTAGCACCCACATAGATAATGGTATTGCCTACTCCAGCGGCTTGACCTTTTTGGATATCTTTTTGGTCCATGAGGCCAACACACATGACGTTAACCAGAGGATTCCCTTGGTAGCAATCATCAAAGGCAATTTCCCCACCAACCGTTGGGATTCCAATACAGTTCCCATAACCAGCGATCCCCTTGATAATTTCATGGAAGAGATATTTGGTCCGTTGATGACTTAGGGGACCAAAGCGCAAGGAATCCAGTAAGGCTATGGGACGCGCCCCCATGGAGAAGATGTCACGGATAATCCCGCCTACACCAGTCGCAGCCCCTTCATAAGGTTCTACAGCTGAGGGGTGGTTATGGCTTTCTGCCTTAAAAACCACTGCCTGGCCATCACCAATATCGATAATACCGGCTCCTTCTCCTGGTCCCTGTAAGACTTGAGGCCCTTGGGAAGGAAACTTTCTTAGAACAGGCTTAGTATTTTTATAGGAACAGTGTTCGCTCCACATGACAGCAAATAGTCCAGTTTCGGTGTAATTGGGTAAGCGTCCCAGGATATCGACAACCATGTCATATTCCTTATCCGTCATGCTCCATTCCCGGTAAATTTTACTTTCTTTAATTGCTTGAGGACTTAGTTCTTGGCTCACACTCTTCACGCTCTCTTTCCCTCTGTTTCAAAATACTTGACCATAGATTGGAAGACCTTAAGCCCATCTTGACCGGCAATGATTTCTTCAACCGCCCGCTCAGGATGAGGCATTAAGCCAATCACATTCCCTGCCTTATTGGTGATCCCAGCGATATTACCTGTTGAACCATTGGGATTTTCTCCGGCATAGGTGAAAATAATTTGACCGTTAGCCTTTAAGTCAGCTAGGGTTGCTTGGTCGCAGTAATAATTACCTTCGCCATGGGCAATGGGTAAAGTAATTTCCTCTCCTTCTTGATAGAGACTGGAAAAGGGACTTTGGTTGTTTTCAACTACTAAGTCTTGTTTTTTACAGATGAAGGCTAGATCACGATTAGGGAGAAAAGCCCCGGGTAAAAGGCCACTTTCACAGAGAATTTGAAAGCCGTTGCAGGTTCCTAAAACCAACTTGCCACTTTGAGCCAAACGCTTCACTTCTTCCATAATCGGGGTAAAACGGGCAATAGCACCGGTCCGTAAATAATCCCCAAAAGAGAAGCCACCTGGCAACATGATGGCATCATAGCCCGCTAAGGAAGTCGCACTAGCAGGAACATAGTCAGCTTCTTGGCCCAAGACATCACGGATAGCAGTCAACATATCCATATCGCAATTGGATCCAGGAAATTGAATCACAGCAAATTTCATGACGGCTAAACCTCCTTAATGGTATAGCGGTAAGTTTCCATATTGACATTAGCTAGGAGACGGTCACAAATATCAGCAACTGCTTGGTCGACATCGCCAACCTCTTTGGCAATTTCCATTTGAAAATACTTTCCTTGACGAATATTTTTAACTGCCTCATAGCCCATTTGGTGGACGCCTTGCATGATGGCTTGGCCTTGCGGATCAAGAATGGATTCCTTATAGGTGACAAATACTTCAACTGTATACATAGTGACCTCCCTGATTTTTCTAATTGATAGTCCTTAATCTTTAATAACTTCTTGTAAACGGTGATAGACGGCTTGGTAGTAAGGGATCATATCACCTTGATCATTGCGGAAGATGTCCTTATCAAAGGATTTCCCGCTGTCCTTATCCCAGAGTCTGGCATTATCTGGTGAAAATTCGTCAGCCAGAATAATATCTCCCGCTTCATTCTTTCCAAATTCTAATTTGAAATCGACCAAAATCAGCCCTGCTCGGTCAAAAAGCTTCACTAATAAATCATTAATTTCTTTCGTCAACGCTTTAATCGCTGCAATTTCTGCAGGATTAGCCGCTTTTAGAAAGAGAACGTGGTCATCATTCAATAGTGGGTCATTCAAGTCGTCATCCTTATAAAAGAATTCCAGGATACCGCCTTCAATAGCTAAGCCCCGTTCAATGCCTAAGCGTTTAACAAAGGAGCCAGCAGCGTAATTGCGGTAAACCACTTCTAAGGGAAACATTTCCGCCTTCTCAACGATTTCTTCTCGTTCATTAAGCACTTTGACCAAATGGGTAGCGATACCATGGTCAGCTAAATAAGTGAAGATCAATTGGGTAATAGCTTGGTTAATCCGCCCCTTGCCAGGTAAATTTTCCTTTTTAGCCCCATTGCCGGCAGTCGCTTGGTCCTTATAAAAAACTCTTAAATACTTATCATCATCGGTTTGATACAAATCTTTAGCCTTACCACTATAAATTAACTTTTCTTCCGTCATTATTTACTCCTTAATCCAAATTCCACTATCATCAATTTTTTGCAGACTATCTTCCATATCTTCTGGTAACAAAGTGATGTGACCCATTTTACGGTTTATCTTGGCTTGGTCTTTGCCGTAAATATGCAAGTGCCAATCGCTATGCTTGGGAGCAGCTTCTAAGACCTTATCTAAATGTTGTCCTAAAACGTTCACCATAAGGGCCGGACTTAATAGTTTGGGTTCAGCCAGTGGCAAGCTACAGACAGCGCGAATATGTAAATCAAATTGTGAGAAATCACAGGCTTCAATGGTGTAGTGCCCACTATTATGAGGACGAGGTGCCAGTTCATTAATTAAAATATTTCCATCTGCCATTAAGAACATTTCAATTCCTAAGGCACCGACCAATTTTCCTGCTTTAGCAATTTTATGGGCCAGGTCTTGGGCGGCTTGACTGGCTTCAGTTGAAATTCTAGCGGGAACGATAGATTCATGAAGGATGTTATGGACGTGGATGTTTTCCGATACTGGGAAAGTCACCACATGACCATTTTGTTCGCCAATAGCCATGACTGAAATTTCTTTAGCAAAAGGCAGCCATTGCTCCAGCACACAAGCTTGTTCATTGAGTAAGTCAACACAATCAGGCAAGTCTTTTTGGCTATGAAGAACCCGTTGGCCCTTGCCGTCATAACCAAAACGCCGCGTCTTTAAAACAGCAGGATAGCCTAATTCTCTGACTGCTTGTTCTAAGTCTTCCATGGTCTTGACCGACCGATAAGGAGCGACTTGAGCACCCGCAGCTTCTAAAAACTGTTTTTCATGGAGACGGTCTTGGCTAGAATGAAGCAGGTCTACCCCCTGAGGGAGATAGGCACGATCACCGAGAACTTGTAAGGATTCAGTATCGATATTTTCAAATTCAAAAGTTAATACATCGCATTGAGAAGCAAAGTCTGCTAAGGCTTGGCGGTCATCGTAGGCCTTCTCATAATGAAAATCAGCGACCTGAGAGGCTGAACAATTATGTCCGGGATCTAATATTCCTACCCGATAGCCCATTTCTTTAGCGGATTGGGCTAACATTTGTCCTAGTTGACCTCCACCGATAATGCCGATGGTTGCCCCAGGTAAAATCGTCTTAGTCAAGTTGATCACTACTTTCTATGGCTGCTTGACGCATATTTTTTCGATAATCTTCCAGGGCTTGGCTGAGCCTTGCATCCTCAATGCTTAGAATCTCAACCGCCAGTAAGGCAGCATTTTTAGCCCCTGACTGTCCAATAGCTGTTGTGGCGACGGGGACACCGGCTGGCATCTGAACGATAGATAGGAGTGAATCCAAGCCACTCAAGGCGTGTGATTGAACCGGAACCCCAATAACCGGTAAGGTGGTTTTAGCAGCTAACATGCCTGGCAAGTGGGCTGCTCCTCCTGCCCCAGCAATAATTACCGCTAGGCCTCGCTCACGGGCGCTTTTAGCATAAGCAAACATCTCATCTGGCATCCGGTGGGCAGAAATCACACGTTTTTCATATGGCACTTCAAATTGGTCTAAAATCTGACAGGCTTGACTCATGGTTTGCCAATCCGATTGAGATCCCATCACTACCCCTACTTTTATCACTTGACAGCCTCCTTAAATAACAGACATTTGTGTAGAATTAATATTAAATATTCGTGATTTACTTGTTTACATGTAAAAATATACCATATAATTTTAAAATTTCAATTTAATTACGTATATTATTTGATAAAATCGTTTTCATAATACGTTTTATTGCTTTGATATTATTTTTAAGGCCAATTTCCCACTAAATTAGTCTCTATTACCGAACAATCGGAAAAAGACCGCCTTCGAATCAAGACGGTCTAAAAATATATTTTTATTAGCCAAGCATATGATTTGTCGCCTAGCATAAGTCCTGTTAGTATATGTTTAGTGGTAAACTGTTTATAACTAAACCAAATGTTGATAACGAGGTGAGAACGATGACATCAAGTGAATCGGGCTGTGAGAATTATAATCACGCCCTCAATATCTACCAGTCCCTGGTAAGGCTTTACCGGAGGAACCTGCAAGATACCAGTCAAGCCCTAGCTGATTTCTCTTGTCAGATTAATGTGCCCCAATTTGATTTACTGTCTTATATCTGTGAGCATCCAGCAACTAACCAACAGGAGATTGCTATCCAACTCTGTGTAACTAAGGGTAATGTTAGCCAATTACTCCACAAATTAGAGGAAAATGGCTATATCAAAAAAGAAATTCAAGGCAGAAGCCACCTGCTCTTTCCCACCAGTAAGGGAGAAGACCTTTACGGAAAAATAGCTTATGACTTGAGTAACTTCCAGCGAAGCTTTTTTAATGCGCTTGACAATGAAGAATTAGCCACCCTTGACCAACTTTTAACCAAAGTCTGCCAAGACCATCTGCATAAGTAATCGATAGGAAAATACACACATAAGAAAGGAAGAAAAAATGACCAGAGCAAATCCAGAAGAAAAGAAAGCTAAGGGGCTAGAATTTGGTTTGTACAGTTTAGGAGATAACCTTCCTAACCCCCATACTGGAAAACAACTACCTGCCTCAGAGCGGATGGAAGAAATTATTCAACTGGGAAAACTAGCCGAAGAAGCCGGCTTCGATGCTTTTCAAGTGGGGGAATCCCACCAGGACTATTTTGTCTCCCAGTCCAATTTGATCATTCTTTCAGCCCTTGCCCGGGAAACTAAGACCATTAAACTAGGCTCAGCGGTGACTCCCCTGTCTGTGTTAGATCCTGTCCGAGTCTATGAAGATGCGGTAACCATCGACCTTCTATCCCAGGGACGGATGGAAATTGTTGCCGGCCGTGCTTCCCGATTAGGAGCCTTTGAATTATTTGGCTATGACTATAAGGATTATGAAGAACTCTTCGAAGAAAAAATTGCCCTCCTAAAAGAAATCAATGACAATGAAACCGTCAACTGGCAAGGACAATTTCGCTCTGACCTAGACGGGGTCAAGGTCCAGCCCCGTAGTGAACGCTCTTCAGGTAAACTGCCCATTTGGCGGGGAATTGGTAATTCCAATGACTCTGCACGGCGGTCCGGCTTACTAGGAATGCCCATTTACCAAGCCCACCTATCGGGAGCTAATCAAACCTTTGCCCACCGCATTAAGGTCTTCCGGGAGGCTGCCCAAGAAGCTGGCTATGATCCGAATGACATTCCTGTCCAAACCGGCAGTTTCCTCTATGTCAGAGAAAATACCCAGCAAGCCTATCAAGAATTTTGGCCCTATGTGGAAGCAGGCTTTCCCTTAGTCAACGGCCAACCCTTCCCCAAACGCGCCTTCGCCCAAGGGCAAAATGTTAAATCGGCCACCATGGTCGGTGATCCCCAATTAATCATTGATAAACTGCTGATGCAGTATGAATTATTTGGTCACCAACGTTTTAATGGTGAAATTGACTTTGGCGGCCAGCCCTTTGACGAAATTCGACGGACTCTCGACCTCTTCGCAGAAAAGGTCATTCCCACAGTGAAGAAATATACCCAAGCATAATGCAAAGTATGACTTTATGAAAAAAGGAGATTATTTATGACAATTGAAAACCCACACATTATTCCCAGAATTGATACTAGTCAGGGGATTGAATTTGGCCTTTATAGTTTAGGTGACCATATGCCCAATCCCCATACCGGTGAAGAAATTTCAGCCCAAGAGCGGATCCAGCAATTTATCAAGATGGCTCAACTAGCTGAGCAAGCGGGGGTGGATATCTTCCACTTGGGGGAATCCCACCAAAAATACTTTGTATCCCAAGCCCATATGGTGATCTTATCGGCCATTGCCCAAGCCACATCAAAGATCAAAATAGGTAGTTCGGCCACCATCATCTCCACTTCTGACCCAGTCAGAGTCTATGAAAATGCTGCCACTATCGACCTAATTTCCGACGGTCGCATGGAAGTCATGGCCGGACGGGCCTCACGTTTAGGTATTTTTGAACTCTTAGGCTACGATGTGAAGGACTATGAGGCCCTCTATGAAGAAAAATTTGACCTCCTCCTGCAAATTAATGAAAATAAAGTGGTCAACTGGGAAGGAGAATTTCGCGCTCCCCTGCATGACGCTGAGGTAATTCCCCGGGCTAAAAATGGACTCCCCATTTGGCGAGCTGTCGGCGGACCACCAGACTCCGCTATCAAAGCCGCGCTTAAAGGCGTACCTATGTATATCACTACCCTAGGCGGTTCTGCAGAATACTTTAAACAATCCATTGATATCTACCGATCCATTCTTAGCGAAAAAGGCTACGATGTTGCCTCCATGCCAGTCACTACTTCGGGTTTCCTCTATGTCAATGAAGACCGGGATACCGCCTTCAAAGAATTCTATCCCCACTTAGACACAGGGATGAGGCGGGTCAATGGGACTGGCTTTAATAAGCGTCTCTTCGCCCAAGGGAAAGACTACCGTGACGCTCTGACGGTTGGCGATCCCCAATTAATCATTGATAAGATCCTTTACCAACACGAACTCTACAACAACCAACGCTACACCGCCCAGATTGACTTTGGAGGGATTCCCTTTAAGGATATTCTCCACATGATTGATATCCTCGGTGAGACCATCATTCCCGCCGTGAAAAAATATACCAAGTCAGACCAATAAGTTTTAGCAAAGTTTTACTAATTCATTGAGAAAGGAAAATGATCTTGAAAATACTCGTCTTATCCGGCTCCAATGTGGGCCATAAAACCGAAGTGGCAGCCAAAGCTATCCTGGATATCTTAGCCAAGGACCAATACAGTGACCACCAAGTGCAATTTATTAACCTCTTAGATAAGGAAATGGATTTTGCCGACGGAAGAAACTTCCTCGATTATAAGGGAGATACCTTGGAAGTCGCTCAAGCCGTCATGGAGGCAGATGTCCTCTTTATTGGAACCCCTATCTTCCAAGCCTCCATTCCAGCTTCTTTGAAAAATGTCTTTGACCTCTTGCCAGAGAAAGCCCTGGAATATAAAACCGTGGGTATCTTTGCCTCATCAGGGTCTAACCGCCACTACTTGATTCCTGAATTGCAATTAAAACCTATCCTTAACTATATGAAGGCTAATGTTACACCGCGCTATGTCTACCTAAGCGCCAGAGACTTTACCCTTAATGAAATTTCTTCCGATGATGTGCTCTTACGTTTAGAACAATTAGTCGATGAAACCCTCACCCTAGCAAAAACCTACCAAGAAATTCAACGAATCGAAGATGAGAAGTTAGGATTTTAACTATAAAAAAGGCTATGCCAGTTAGAAATATCTGAATACTTAGCACCAATTCGCTAAGGCTTTAGATACTTTACTCGGCATAGCCTTTAATTATTTATTCACTAGCCCCACCACAATTTAATCAAGGCTTGGATTCCATCATCTTCACTAAATTCATGGGCCAATTTTTGATAGAGGTTATAGGCCAGTTGGGTTCCCGGAAGTTTGAGCCTTTCTTTTTCAGCGACTTCAAGGGCAATTCTTAGGTCTTTAATAAAATGTTTAACGAAGAAGCCTGGACTATAATCATTTTTAAGAATACGGGGGCCATATTGGGACAGGGAGAAATTCGCAGCTGCTCCACTGTTCAAGGTTTGAATCACTTGGTCCAAGTTCAAATCATTATTTTTCGCATAAGCCAGTGCCTCACACATCCCGGTCATGGTGCCAGCAATCATGATTTGGTTAGCCATCTTAGCGTCTTGCCCCTTACCCGCAGGTCCAAAGTACTCTATCTGTTGGCAAAAAGTTGCTAAAACGGGTTTAATTTGAGCTAAAATTTCTTTCTCCCCGCCAACTAAAGTCGTTAAGCGTCCTTCTTGGGCACCAATGTCTCCTCCCGTTACCGGCGCATCTAAAACGCTCACGCCAAATGCTTGACCTTCTCGGTAAAGTTTAACCGCTAGACTTGGACTAGAAGTAGTCATTTCGACAAAGATTTGCCCAGGCCGGCAAGCTGAAAAGAGCCCTGCCTTTCCTAGGTAAACTTCCTCGACATCGTGGGGATAGCCTAAAATAGTGAACACTAAATCCGATTGTTCAGCGATCTGACTTGGGGAATCAAGCCATTGCGCTCCCAGCTCGATTAAGGGCTGGGCTTTTTTCTTGGTTCGGTTATAAACATTAAGATCATACCCTGCCTGGATTAAATGCCTGGCCATGGATTTTCCCATGACACCTAAGCCGATAAAACCGATTTTCATCTAACAACACCCTTTCACCTAACAATGATTTTTATTCTAATAATAGTTTACCATTGACTTGATCTTTTAGCTCTTGCCTTAGCCGATTGTATGTAATGAGCCAATTCTTTGATCTTATTGTTTATTTTTGATAAGGTTAATATATTCAAAAATAAATTGACAAAATATTTTGACAAAGGAGACGGTAGAATGAATGAAAATCAACAAGGCGTAAAATGGGGCGAACTCATTGTAGGAATTATTTTTATTATCCTTGCCATTATTAGTTTTAGAAATCCGACAGTGAGTTTAGTAAGCTTAATTTACTTTTATGCAGCCGGAGCGATTGTTTCTGGGATCGTGAACCTCTATACTCGCCATCAATTACGCCAAGTTAGTGACCAAAACTATACAGTCATGTTAATTGTGGGCATTTTGAATTTAATTATCGGGGTTATTTTATTTTTCAATGTGGAAATCGGTTTCCTAACCATTCCTTTCCTAGTAGCCATTTGGTTTATTTCTGAAGGAATCGGACTTCTAACTTCCAGCTCCCTAGTTGGTTTTGTGAGTCCCGTAGGTCGAGGCCTCTCCATTTTCCTAGGCATTGTTGGGATTATCGTTGCTATTTCGATCTTCTTTAATCCCCTATCTGCCTACTTTACAGTAGTCTTCTTGATTGGGGCTTACTTCTTATTCTCCGGTATTGCCCACATTATCCGGGCCTTATAGTATTTGATAACAAAATATGATGAGCTTAAAAGCGAACTTTACGATTTCAACCGGTAAAGTTCGCTTTTTTAATGGTCATAAAGATAACGATCGATAAAGTCAGTGAAGAGCTCCATATCCAGCTTTCCCTGCATCACTTGATTAATAAAGATAGCAAAAAGAAAGTCAACGACTTGGTCTGCTGAGTGTTTTTTAAAGGCCTGGTCGCGAATGGCCGGATCGTCTTCTAAGCACTGGAGGAAATAGCCTTTTAAATGCTTGATGTAGCGATCCATTTGGGCATTGGCTTGGCCTTTTTGTGATTGCGAAAAGACCAAGGTATGTTGGGAGAAGAAATGGGGGTACTTCTTGGCACCCGCAGCCAATAACTGATAAAGGGTCATAAAGGCTTGAGATAAGGGCCGGCTGGACCGATTGAGATGTTCAGATTGATCAGGAATTAAAATATCCCGCCAGACTGCTGCCACAGTTTGCAACAATAAGTCATTCTTATCTTCAAAGTAGTTATATAAGACCCCTAAAGATATTTGACAGCGCTTGGCTAAACGGCGCATATTGACCGCTTGAATCCCCTCTTCTTGGACCAATTGTAAGGCGACTTTTAAAATTTCTTGACTTGAACTGACTTTGCGATTAACCACAGAATGCCTCCTTCCCAAACCACTTCTCATAACTTCTTTATTTTACCATCTAAATTCACCTGACTCAAAAACAAAAATAGTGTGATAGTCACATCAAAGGACGAAGCCATTGGAGAAAACTTTCATAAGCTCAGCTTGTCTGAGCGTTAACAGTTTTTGAAATGGACGTTCGTCCTGTGGCTGGAACACGTACCAATATAATTAGAAACGTAACATACATAAAAAAAGCTGGGATTTTCTCCCAGCTAGATTCAAAACATGAAGCAAACTTAACGCATAGTAACAAATTCTTCCGCTCCAGTTGGATGGAGGGCAATGGTTTGATCGAATTGCTTCTTCGTCGCCCCCATTGAGATAGCCACTGCAAAGCCTTGTAACATTTCATCAGCACCAAAACCAATCCCATGGAGACCAATGATTTTTTCCTCATCTCCTAGGCAGACCAACTTCATATAAATACTTTCCCGGTTAGAGGTCATTCCTGAAATCATTGAGGTAAAGTTGGTGTCATAAGTGGTAATCTTTTGTCCTGCAAAGGCTTGCTTAGCCGATTCTTCGGTATAGCCCATGGTAATAATTGGTGGGTGGGCAAAAACAATGGAAGGCACCATATTATAGTCTAAATAGAAGGGATCCTGACCATTAAATAGATGATCTGATAGGGTCCGCCCTACCTTAATGGCTACAGGGGTTAATTCCACCTTACCAATCACATCACCAAAGGCATAGACCTTGTCCGCGGTCGTGTTATGGTAGTCATCGACCTTGATGTAACCCTTATCGGTTAACTCGATAGAGGTATTTTCTAGGCCAAGGTTTTCCGTGTTCGGTTGACGACCAATGGCATAAAGCACCCGGTCACTAAGGACTTCATCATCTTCTTTAAAAGTGGTTTTAAAGGCACCTTCTGCCGTTTTCTCAATCTTGGTCACGTTGTGGTTGCTGAGTACGGTAATGCCCTGTTTCTTCATATTTTCCATTAAGGATTCAGTGATTCTAGGTTCATATTGGCGGAGAGGAGCTTCATGACGAACGGCAAGCGTTACATCAACCCCAAATTCTTGTAGCATACCGGCCATTTCTACAGCAATATAACCAGCGCCCACAATTAGTAAGGAGTCTGGTAATTCCTCCCAGTTAAAGACATCGTCACTCACATCCACTAAGTCAATGCCAGGAATCCCTTCAGGTAAGGCAGGACGGCCACCGGTGAGAACACTAATATGTTCGCCGTAAAATTGTTCGCCATCCACTTCCACAATATGGTCTTCAACAAACTTGGCATAACCCTTTTTGTAGTGGGTGCCCCGACTTTCAAAGCCTTTGAAGTAAGAATTGTGTACCCGGTCAATATATTCATCCCGGTGTTTTTTCAAAGTTTGAAAATCAAAGTTCTTCAAGGGCGCATCAATGCCGTAATCAGGAGCATAGTCTCTTAGTAATTCCAGAATATGAGCCCCGTACCACATGCCTTTTTTAGGGACACAGCCTCGGTTGACACAGGTACCGCCGACTTCATCTTTTTCAATGATGAGGGTCTTAGCTCCATATTCGGCTGCCCGGTTAGCAGAAGCAATCCCAGCACTACCACCACCGATAACTATATAATCAAATCTTTCCATTCGTTAAAATCCTTTCCTAGAAAACGACGCTTCTCTTGAGCTTCTTTAACGGCTTCATGGGCTTGATAGGACCGACTTGGAATAAAGTCAATGCCTTGTTTTCTTTGCAGCTGATTTATTTTTTCTGCATCACTAATATAGACATCAGCCGGCACTTCCTCCTTAGCTGTTAAATAACAGTAGGTCAAGCTTTGACTCGCAGGCACTTCAACCTGACTACGCCCTTGGTTATCATAGGCTAGGTAGATGAGTTGGCCAGCTGGGTTATATTTGTAGGCATATACCACAATCCAATGGTTGCCATAGCTACTTTTTAGCGGTTTTTGAAGACCCACAATAAATGGCCCATAACCCTGGTCGATCAAATCTGGCAAATTAATCTCAGTCAGTAAGCCCGCCTTGACTTGATAAGGCATATTTTCACAGAACATGGATAAAGCTAAGGCGATATCCCAAATAAAACTTCCGCGATAAGGTCGCTTATCATCAACAATTTCTTTAAAACCTGCTACTAAAGTGTCCTTATCTAAGTCGACCCCGGTGTCTTTGAGCGTATGATAATGTACCAAGACACTACAGCAGTAGGATCCACAAATTCCTGGATTGCTAGAGTTCTTCCAGGAGCGATAGCGGTTAAACGCCTTGGGATCCAAGCCTTTCCAATCTGTCATTCTACTCGCCTCTTTCTATATAAGTTTATTCTAGCATGTTTATTGTCGATCTAAAACGAAAGCGCTCAATCACTTATAAATAATTTTAAAAAAATTAGCTAAAGATGCTTAAAATGATTGTAATTTAAGCTGATTTAGGCTAAAGTTTAAAGGATTGATACTCTTTCTGAAAGTAGGTGACTTACTTGCTAGAAGATGGCAAAGCCTTCTTACCAGGAGCAATTCAATCCATACTGATGACCATCTTATTGGTTAGCCTGTTCTTTCCATTTTATATAACCATTGTTGTTTTTGGGGTCGTTTTTACCTTGTTGTTGGCCACCGGAATGCTCTCGGCCAAACACTGGCCAGATGACCCTTTAATCACAAGTTTATTTTCCTTCCCTTTTTATGCCTTTTTAATCTCTATTGTGCATGAAAATTGGGTGGGTGGACTGATCTCAGTTGGTTTATTAATTGCCCTTATTTATTCGATTTACTATACGAAACAGGTTCGACCAGACTATCTAACCGAAATCGTAAACATTACTTTAATTGCAAGTATTATCATTTTTATTTTTACCCTCTTAGAGCACTTTGATATCATCTCAGAATGGGATTATACCTTTATCTCTCCTGCCATGAATAAGGTGCACCCTGACCGAGTAGAGGCCACATTTTTTAACCCGAATTATTTCGCTATGATGCTAGAATTCTTTATCGTTATCGCCATGTATCGGATGAAGACTACTAAGCATTTAGCTAAAAAATTAACCTGTCTCTTTTTAATTGCTTGTAATTTACTAGCCATTGTCTATACCGGCTGCCGAACCAGTGCCATCGTGATTATAGGCGCCTCTTATGTTTTCTTTTATGTGATCGGCTATAAGAAAACCGCCATCTACTCCCTACTAGGTCTCAGTATCTTAGGACTGATCGCTTGGGGGATGGGTCTTATGCCACGCTTTGACGACTTAGCTTATGCCTTTTCCGACCGCTTTGACATCTGGCAAACCGGCTGGCAGGCCTTTAAGGATAATGTTTGGTTTGGCCAAGGTCCCTTGACCTATATGCATGTTTATAGTGAATACACTACTAAGTATACCCAGCATGCCCATAATATTTTCCTAGATACGCTCTTATCCTATGGTATCATCGGGTCGAGCCTCCTGGTTTATCCCCTTTACCGTCTAGGAAGGATGCTCAATGAGATGCGACGATATGCAAGTATCCGTCCCGAACTCGCCTTAATCTGTAGTTTGCTCAGTGTGGTATTAATCCACGGCCTAACCGATGTGACGATCTTTTGGATCCAAACCGCTGGCTTACTGATGGCCATTGTATTAGTCGGTCCTAACCTCCTCAAAACCGCCAAGGAAAAAGCAAATCACTTAGAAGAATAGAAAATCACTTCGATAATAAAAGTAGCTCACTCTACATTCTGTAGAATGAGCTATTTTTTATTGGCTTAAAAAAAGCACCCCGCTAAGCGAGGTGCTGGAAGAGAAGCTAATCAGTGGAGATTAGTCTTCTTTTTTCTTTTTACCTAAAGCAAGGATGGAACCAGCTCCGATCAGAGCTAGAGCTAATGAGCTTGCTAACCCTGCAACTGCGCCGGTTTGAGGCAGTTGGGTATGCACTTGGGCAGGCGCTGCTTGAGTCTTGCTCTTATCTTCCTTTGCAGGAGTTTGAGTCTTAACTGAAACAGTCTTATCGTCTGCTTTAACAGGGTCGTCATTGGATTCTGCCTCTGGATCAGGTTTTACTTCATCTTCAACTTCAGGCTGTTCTTCTGGTTGTGGTTCAGGTTGAGGCTTAGGTGTTGGAACTGGTGTCACACCACTGCCCTCGTTTTCCTCTACCGTAACCGTAACAATTACCGTTTCACTTGAACCATCAGGATAGGTGACGGTGACAGATTTTTCAATCTTATCGCCTGGTTTGGCGTCAGCTGGAACGTCGATAACGACCGCGCCAGTTTCAGGATCAACGCTGATGCCGGTTTCGCCAGCGCCGGGTTGGAAGCTGGTGCCAGCTGGTGGGTTGACCACTTTGCCGTCTTCGTCTCTAAAGATAGGTTCACCGATTTCAACCTTGTCGCCTGGTTGACCGGAACCTGGTTTATATTCAGGCTCGTAGATATCCTTGTCTTGTTTGACACTTGGACGGCCGGTCGTCGTCACAGTGGTCTTCACAGGGTCGCCGGTCCGAGTTTCGACAGTACCATCTGAATTGGTATAGTCCTTAGATGGGATGATTATGAGCGTATCACCACTTCCTTGACGAGGAACTTCGATGGTGAAGTCACCATTATCGTCAGAAGTGCCGGTGCCGATGGTCTTGCCATCCTTATCCTTCACTTCAACGGTTGAATTTGGAACGGTGGTCTTACCGGTAACAGTGGTTTTATCTGAACCGGGTTCGTTCTTAGCCCCTGGGTTGGTAATTTGTGGGGTTTCCTTAACGACCGTTTCAGCGCCACCTTGAGGATTGCCATTGTCGCCTGTGACAGGCTTGAAGTTGCCTTGGTCATCCTTCTTACCAGGAACAATACTAATCTTGTCACCAGGATTTTGTTTTGGTACATCGATCTTAATATTACCTTGGTCGTCAGAAGTACCGGTGCCGATGGTGTTACCATCCTTGTCCTTGACTTCTACATCAGTGTTTGGCGTAGTTTTACCAGTCACTGTAGTGGTGTCTTGACCAGGTTGGTTCTCAGCGCCGGGTTCGGTGACACGTGGGAAGCTGTCTTCATTTTTCGGATCGGTACCGCGGTCTTTTTCCTCTTGGTCAGTCCAGCCATCGTTGTCGTCATCCTTGTCGCCTTGGTCGATGCCTGGAACATTTGGATTGTTTGGATCCTCTGGCATGCCCGTATCCTTGTCAGGTTGGCCATCCTTATCGGTGTCGCGGTAAACAGTGATGGTCGATTCAGCGGTCACTGGGTTACCGTCTGCATCAGTGACAGGCTTGCCGTCCTTATCTAAGACAGAAACTTCAACCGTAATGGTCCGAGTTTCTTCTTCAGGCGCCCAGTCAGTAATTTGTGGTTGGCCGGTCACTTGACCAGTTTCTGGGTCCACGGTTAGACCTGGATAAGTGTCTTGTCCATCGATGGTCACTTTAACGCTTCCGCCTTCTGGAACATTGTCCGCTTGCGGCGTCACTGGGGTAATGTCCTTACCTTCCAGAGCGTTTTGTGATTTAGGCGTCACTTCCACGCTGGATTCCGCTGGCCTTTCAGCAGGATTTGGATTGGTTACGGTCACTTTGACAGTCCGTTGGATAGCCTCATCAGTTGGTTTCCCTTGATCATCTTTTTGTCCAGTGCCAGTTGAGGTAATTTCAACAGGAATTTCAACGACTTTTTCGGTTTCACCTGGTTGGAAGTCCACGTTTGGTGTACCTACTAAATTACCGTTCTCGTCAACTGACAGGCCATCAACTGGAGCTGGAGTAGTCACCTTAGCGCCTGGTTTGTTAGGTGTTACCACCTTAGTATTGGCAGGCACTTCTTGGCCGTTGGTTACGATAGTGTCAGTGGTTTTAGCATCGAGGCCGTCCCATACTTTCGATGCATCATCGTCTTTATCTGGAATGCCATCGTTGTCGTCGTCTTCATCGTTTTGGTCCGCTTGACCGTCACCGTCTGTGTCGCGAAGCACGGTTACATTGATTGGCTCAGTCGCTTCATTGCCGGCTGGGTCCACGGCCTTAACGGTTGCTGGGAAGTCGCGGGACTCATCTTGGTCATCCGTCCATTGCACCGTACCCGCTGGAACCGTTCCTTCGATTTGTTTGGTCTCAGGATTGTAAGTTAAACCCTCAGGTAAGCCGTCAACCGTCACGGTCGCTTCCAGATCATCGGTCGTTACAGAAACAGGGTCGATTGGCTGCCCTTCCGTTGCTTGGATATCCTTAGCGGAAACGGTGATAGTTGGAGCGGTAGTGTCGGCTTCAGGAGCTGGACTTGCGCTCGCAGTGAAACGTGATGGGCTATCAGCTGTTACCGTTTGAGCAGGATCATTATCCCAGACAGGATTTTCATAACCTGCTGCAGCGGTAGGTGTTGGGATCTTATCAGCTGGAATCTTGGTGCCTTCCTTAACGTGATAAGTCTTGTCGCCACCTTCAAAAGGTGTCACGCCTTGACCTGCAACAAGTTCAACCTTCTTGTAACCTGCAGGAACAGGGGCATCTGGATCATTGGTTCGATCGATAAATTCTGGATCAGTCACATTGATGGTTGCATTGGCTTGGTCGGTTGATCCGTCTTGGTATTTCACCGTAACAGGAACCGTAATGGCCTTGCCAGGAACCTTGGCTGTTTCAGCTGGATCAACAGTTACTACACCCGTTTGTGGGTCCACATGAACCGCTACGCTTGTGCCATCAACATCAACAGTTTCTGGTGCGGTGTAAGCAGCTTCTGAGTCTAAGGCTGGTTGAGCAGGCTCATTCTTAGAATCGGTAAAGCTTGGGCGAGCTGTTTCCGCCTTGTCGCCTGGGATCACATCAACTGCTTCATAGGCTGGCGTATATTCAGAGGCTTGGCTATAAACGGTTACCGTAAAGGTCCGGTTTGTGGCATACCCTGACTTCGCGTTCTTGGCATCAACCACAATGGTGTAGGTATGTTCTTCTTCACCTTCAGGCAAGATTGGGCTACCCGTTACTTGGCCAGTGGCAGGATCATAAGTTAAGCCTGCGCTCGCAAGGTCTTGGTAGGTTACATTGCCTTGGTCATCCGTTGTTGCAATCCGAACACTCAATTCATTAGCGAGTGGTTCAGTTTCTGTTTGACCATCTGTATCGACAGTCGCGAAGTGAACTTGGCCATTCTCAACGCTAGCTGGGTTAGTTTGACCAGCAGCATCGACAAATTGATCAACCTTAACCCCAGTCATTTCTTGACCCTTGGCTACTCTTTGGTCGCTGTTGATGTCTTTGAGGTCAAGCACATCCACCTTAGCGGTAACTTCAGGGTTGCCTTCACCGACTGTGGTGTAGTTAGCTGAGTGGGTCTTGCCCCCTGTAGTTAAAGTAATCAAGATGTCTTGACCTTGAGTCAATCTTTGACCTTCAGGCAGTGCGATCTTGTATTCACCGCTTTGTGTGTCAACAGCTGAGCTTCCAAGTTCCGTCACGCTGCCATCTGGGTTAACCAGTGCCGCTTGAACACTTGGTGCATCTTCTTGGCTAAAGCCTGTGTTAACCACACCATGGATGCTAGTGTCCTTGTCACGGGCAGATTGAACCAGGATATTGGCGTTAGTCCCTGTGAGCCCTTCATTGACGATCGCTTTCTCAACTGGAGAAAGAACTTGTTTTTCTTCTTCGGTTAAATTAGCCAAACGATCATTTTGGAATTCATCAGGACGACCATCGCCATCGATATCTGAAATCCGATAGCCTACATTGGCATTGGAGTTTCGCACAACAGGACCTGAATCAAGGGTCAGATAACCTGTAAAGGCAAAGCTAGCATCTGGATATGCCTTCAAGATATCTTCTGTCGTTACGCCATCACGAAGTTTATAAACAATCCGAGCCGCTGCTGGATCCAAGTGAGAGTTATTAAAGTTGAAGATCCGGCTGACGGTATCGTTTTGTGGATCGAGCTTGAAGATACCTTCGCCCGTTTCACGGTTAAATTCGCTTTGGAAGTCATCATTACGTGAATCTAAACCATTGAAGAAGACTTTAGCTTGAGGGATATAGTTTTTGTCCAAGCCTACTGCTGAGTTGTTATAGAAGTCTTTTCCATTTGGTACATAGTAGAGTTCAGCAGACTCAATATATGGCAGGAGACGTTGGTCTACCGTGTAGTGGTAGTGGATTGGGTTAGTCGTCGCACCAGCTGTGTTCAGTGATGACCCACCTTGCTTAGCGAAGATTTGGTCAAAGACAAAACCGCGCATCTTGTCTCCGGTCAGACCTGTGTATGGGCTCACTTCGTCGCCTTCCTTGTAGCTGACTTCCCCACCGGATAGGCGGAACCAGTTATTGAAGGTTGGGTTCTTAGCAACATTATCGTTAGCTACTTTTTCATCATATTGGGTTGGGTTTACCTTCATGAAGGTTGAAGAATAAGAGCCTTCGATCATGGCCTTGTTGGCATTGTTGTAGATGAAGGAAGTTGAACCGAAGTCCCCGTTAGTGACAGGACGTCCCAATTCTTCTTCAGCCTCATCAATAATGGACTTGATCGAAGTATCTAAGGTCACCTTAGCGGGGTAGTTGTATTGGGCACCAATCGCTGTGTTGGTCATCAGGGCTTCTTTATCAGCTGCCCCACCCCAAGCGCGCATTCTCCAAGAATTGGTCTTGTCGCCATTACGGTTAACGATCCGTTCGAATTCGCCACCAGCACCATTCTCAACCTTGGTAATGTGTTTAGCCAAGTTATCTGAGAATTCAATAACATAGTCCCACTTCTTCAAGGTTTCTAAGCTTGAACTTGGAATACCATGAAGCAAGCTAGAAATCGTCACGTCAATTTCATTTTTGGCTTGAGCTTCTGGCGTGATCGCATCTGCTAATTGGTGAACTTGGTTGTTGAAGAAGCCTTCTGAATTCTCGTTACGAGAATCTTCATTGCTTTGTGGAATGAAGCGTTCTTCAGAAACTTTTTGACCGGATTCACCTGGGCGCTTGTTGACATCAACTAAACCAGAAATCAAGTTAGAAGTCGATGAACGTGGTAATTCCACAACCACTTTAACTTCTCTTTGGCCGACTTTAGAGGTATCCACAAAGAATCCGCGTGAAATCTTATTGCCTTCAGCGTCTAACTTATCATTGCCGTCTGCATCCTTCTCGAACAATTCCACTAAGGCAGCTTGAGTTGCTTCATCGTCAGCGAAGCTAAACTTGGTGCCTTCTGGAAGGTCTACAGCTTGGCCATCTGCTGTCTTGGTCAAGTTTTGGGCTAAATCTTTAGCTGTTACTTCTGTATTGAGCAGAACGGTCCGGTTTTGGCCCGCTAATTCATAGTTAATTTCAGGTTTAGCTGGTTTTGGCAATTCATCCTCTTTTGGATTAGTCCGTGAGGTATCATCCACACCAGGGTTACCTTCATTAGTGATTGTGCTTGGGTCGCCAGAGAAGTCACCGAAGTTGTAAGAAATATTCGCTTCGGTATTAGCGACATAATTTCCCTTCTCATCTAAGAAGAAACCATTGAAGACATAGCGTTGGTCCAGATTATTTGGTGCTAGATCTTTAATGTTCACATCATCTTTGAGGTAATAAACCACGCGAACAGATGAAGGATTAGCGCCAATCCCTTCATTGAATTGGTCCTTATCGTTAGGATCTAAGCGGAAACGTCCGGCACCAGTTCTTGGATTGTAATCCATGAAGTATTGGTCAAATTTACCAGTTAGTCCTCCACCATTGGCGATTGGTAGAGTCTTGTCGATACCGGTCTTTCCATGTAAGATCAAGCCATTGTAGAAGACTTGTGATTTCGGATCAAATTCTCTTGAGCCATCAGATAGTTTGTAAATCCCTACGCCTTTAATGTATGGGAGTAAACGTTCATCCGCTTGGAAGTGGAAGCTTGCTGGAGAATTTGGACTACTGTCTGAGGATTTCTTGGTAAAGTATTGGTCAACCGCAATCCCCCGTACCTTAGCATTCTCATCGTATTGGCCGGTGTGCGGGTTGTAAGTGCCACCTTCCACATACTGAGCCAAGCCATTAGAATTAGAATACTCACCTTGGACTTCTTGGGCATGGCCAGCTGCTTGCAACTTATCCAAATTCGTATCTTCAGTCTTAACGAGTGCTGTATCTACAGTGCCTTCAACAATTTTCTTCTCTACAGGATCGTAGATATAGGCATTGAAGAATAATTCATTACGGCGACGTGCGTTGGGATAGGCACCAAGAATGTCTGCAATTGACTTGTTGAATTTAATTTGAACTGTCGCTAATCTTGAAAAACCAATTTGTGAAGACCCGAAAATCGAATCATAGTTATTCCAAGCGTTAGGATTGCTTGAAGTTGAAACAATATTCACATCAAAGGCATTAGCCCGCCAGGTATTGGATAACTTACTTGGATCTTCAGCATCTTGCATCCGGGTGAAAGAGAAATCACGGTCGGATGTCTTATCACTCTCATCAGCGATGTAACGAATATCGCTAATATGTTTAGCTAAGCGCTCATCAATTTCGTAACGGACTTCATAACGATCTGTTGGTGGCACTGTTTCTAGGTAGACACGGTTTTCGATTTTGAGGGTATCTTTAGCTAAATTTTCTTCTTCAGTTAAGTCCTCAATATCAATACCATAGTCGCGAATATTATTTTGTTTTAAGGTACCGTCAGGATTATTTTGATCGAGAGCCGCATTCAAATCATTAGTGTTCAAAGGTTGCCCTGTGCGCTCAGTTCCATCTTCATCTGTTGTGGGCGCATTAGCAACTTCTGTCTGTTCTTCTAATGCAGGTGCTTTAGGTGCTGGCTTCGTTGAAACTGCACCGTCAGAAGCCCCGTTATCCGATTGGCTTTCGATTTTTTCAGCTAGTTTAGGGTCTTGAACTTTCAAGTCCTTTTCCGTTTCGATGGTTTCAGCCACACCACCATCTGCAGGAATCACTTGCTTGGTGACTGGGTCACTGGTCGTTTTTTGGGTATTTGGCTGATTTTCATTCTCTTTGGCTGTTTCATCAACCTTACCTTGTTCTTCAACAGTTAAGTTCAAGTCACCATTCACAGCGTCATTGGTCCCAGCAGCCCGAGCCACTTGGACATCCCCCGCAAAGAGGAGCCCCGCAGCCACAGCTACAGAAGCCACGCCGACACTTAGGCGCTTGATGGAGTAGCGATAGAACTTATTGCCCTGCTTCTCCTTTTTCACTTGGTAGTTATTTTTTCCAACCATATGTGTCCTCCTTATACTCGTACATATTTGTTTTTTATAAATAAGAACTTTGTAAAGATATAGTACCTAAAAAAAAAAAAATACAATGTATATAAATTTTTAAAAGAGATAATTTATTATTTTATCTATTTATATATCCATAACCTCCCTTTATAGATGTCTATAAATAGGCCTTATTTATATATAAAATACATATTTGTTTTTAAATTATATTTAAAATATCATTTGAGTTATCCCCTTTAATTTACAGTATAATAATTAACTTTAAAAAAACAAATCTTACTTTGTCTTTTATTTGGGAATATAATCTATAATTTAGCTTCTAAGCCCTGTCACGAAAGCCTTCCTGTCCATTTAAATTTATAAAAGTTTACACGCAAAAGAACATTATTTTGTTCTATATAAGAACAATATTGTTTATTTTATAGTTCTTATTTTACATTTTAAAAAAGCTACACATCTGCCGAATTCGTTCAGTATATTAGTAAGATAAAAACTCCCACACAATTATGTATGAGAGTTTGTGCATTATATCTTAAAATATACTTTACACTTTTCATTTCTCAATAGAAAATTTTGTAAAAAATTATTTAATTGCATAACTAAGATTTATATTAAATAGATAAACATTTGCCTCTTATATTTAATATATTTCGCTTCCCTATTCTTCCATCCATCACTAGTTAAAATTTACTCGCGAATTGCTACTGTTTTAAACTTCTTTATCTATAAAATTTTGCCATTTATCCTTGTTATTATAGCCATAGCCTGCTTTACATTCGCTATAAGATTACTTTAATCAAAAATAGAATCAATCCCTACGAAAAAACTCCCATACTTATGTATGAGAGCTTTTTGAACTATGAAGTCAAATCAATAGCCTAGTCTTCTTTTCTTCTTTTACCAAGAGCAAGAATACTACCGGCTCCGATAAGAGCTAGAGCTAATGAGCTTGCTAGACCTGCCACTGCACCTGTTTGAGGGAGTTGACTTTGTACTTTGGCAGAGCTTGCTTTATTAGCTGATGGTTGATTTGCTTTTGTCGTTGCTGCATGTACTACAGTGTTTGTATGAACTGGTTGAGCAACTCGATTGCCGTGACCTGATTGTCCTGGTTTTACCGTATTAGGTTTAGGAGTGGCAGGTTTTGGACTTGCATCTGAACCATTGTCATCGCGACCTGCAGCATGGCCTTTAACTGGAACCACAACTACCTTCTTACCACCTGGTAATTCTGGATCAGTGATGGTAACAATAATTGGACCGTCAACGTCGGTGCCTGGGGTCACTTCCACTTCACCAGTTGTTGGATTGATAACAACAGGAATGTTCTTGCCGTCTTCATCCTTAGCGGTTACCTTGGTGTCTTTATCAGGGTTATTCACCTTGATGCCAGTCCCTTGTTGGTCATCAGTTGGGTTGACTTCTTTGACTTGTGAGTCATCTACTGTGGTCTTTTCAACTGTTTCACTTGGTGTATTAGGCACATCAGAACCGTTATCATCGCGACCTGCTTCGTGTCCCTTAACTGGAACGGTAACTTCTTGCTTACCACCTGGGAGGTCTGGATCTTCAACGGTAACAGTGATTGGGCCGTCAACGTCAGCACCTGGAGTCACTTCCACGTCACCGGTTTCCGGATTGATGACTACAGGAACATCCTTACCGTCTTCATCTTTAGCGGTTACCTTGGTGTCTTTATCAGGATTATTAACCTTGATACCAGTGCCTTGTTTTTCATCCGTTGGGTCAACAGGTGTAACCACAGAGTCGTCAACATTAGTCTTCTCACGGACTAATTGGTCACCTGGGATAGTATCCTTAGAGCCATCTGGGTAAGTGATGGTTGCGGTACCATCATTGCCGATTTCAACCTTAGTTGGGTTTTGACCTTCCTTAGCTGCAGGGAATTTATCCTTGTTGGCATCTTCAATAGCTTTCTTAACCGCATCTTTTTCTTCTTGGGTTAAGTTTGTCTTGTCAGCAACTGGAGTCTTCTCAGCTGGAACGACTGGGTCCGTTAAGTCTGCTTGGGTCTTATCTGAGCCGTTGTCATCGCGACCTTTTTCGTGACCTTCAACTGGAACTTCGAAGCTTTGTTTGCCTTCTGGCAAGTCTTTGTCTTCAACAGTAACGGTGATTGGGCCGTCAACCTTAGTACCAGGAGTTACGGAAACTTTACCTGTTTCTGGATCAACCGTTACAGGAACATCTTGGCCGTCTTCATCCTTAGCGGTTACCTTGGTTGGGGTCTTGTCGTCTTTGTTCTTCACAACAAGTCCGGTGTCTTGAGAATCATTGGTTGGTTTAACTGTCTTAGGAGTTCCTTCTACTGTTGTCTTAGGTCTTTCAACCACTAAGTCTTTACCTGGGATGGTGTCTTTTGATCCATCTGGGTAGGTAATGGTTGCAGTACCGTCATTGCCGATTTCAACCTTAGTTGGATTTTGACCTTCCTTAGCCGCAGGGAATTTATCCTTGTTGGCGTCTTCGACAGCCTTCTTAACTTTTGCTTTTTCGTCATCTGTTAAGTGGTTCTTGTCTTCGACTTCTGTCTTAGTTGGAACAGTTGGGTCAGTTAAGTCGGCTTGGGTCTTGTCTGAACCGTTGTCATCGCGACCAGCTTTATGACCGTTAACAGGAACAGTGACTTCCTTTTTACCGCCTGGTAGATCTGGATCAGTGACAGTAACGGTAATCGGACCATCAACGTTCTTCCCTGGGGTGACTTCCACTTCACCGGTTTCTGGATTGATAACTACAGGAACGTCCTTGCCATCTTCATCCTTAGCGGTTGCCTTGGTGTCTTTATCAGGATTGTTGACTTTAACGCCGGTACCTTGTTTTTCATCGGTTGGGTTAACAGCTTTAACTGCAGTGTCATCAACATTAGTCTTTTCACGGACTAATTGGTCACCAGGAATGGTGTCTTTAGACCCATCTGGGTAAGTGATGGTTGCGGTACCCTTGTCATCAACGGTTACGGTTGTTGGGTTTTGACCTTCCTTAGGAGCTGGGAATTTGTCCTTGTTAGCGTCTTCGATAGCCTTCTTAACATTATTCTTTTCATCTTCTGTTAAGTGGTTCTTGTCAGCGACTGGAGTCTTTTCAGCTGGAACAGTTGGATCTGTTAGATCAGCTTGAGTCTTACCTGAATGGTTGTCGTCGCGACCTTTTTCGTGACCTTCTACTGGGACTTCGAAACTTTGTTTACCATTTAGTAAGTCTTTATCTTCAACGGTGACAGTGATAGGCCCATCAACATTGGTACCTGGAGTTACGGAAACTTTACCAGTTTCTGGATCAACCGTTACAGGAACATCTTGGCCATCTTCATCCTTAGCGGTCACCTTGGTTGGGGTCTTGTCGTCTTGGTTCTTCACAACAAGTCCAGTGTCTTGAAGATCATTGGTTGGCTTAACTGTCTTAGGTTCGCCCTCAACAGTAGTCTTAGGCCTTTCAACGACTAAGTCCGTACCTGGGATGGTGTCTTTGGATCCATCTGGGTAGGTAATTGTAGCTGTACCGTCTGGGCCAACTTCAACTGTAGTTGGGTTTTGACCTGGTTTAGCTTCAGGGAATTTACCCTTATTAGCGTCTTCGACTTTCTTCTTAACTTCAGCTTTTTCTTCAGGAGTTAAGTTAGTCTTGTCTTCAACTTCGGTCTTAGCTGGGACAGTTGGATCAGTTAGATCTGCTTGAGTCTTGTCTGAACCATTGTCGTCGCGTCCGGCTTCGTGGCCTTCAACTGGGACTTCGAATGTTTGTTTACCGTCTGGTAAGTCTTTGTCTTCAACGGTGACTGTGATTGGGCCGTCAACATGGGGACCTGGAGTTACGGAAACTTTGCCAGTTTCTGGGTCAACAGTTACCGGAACATCTTGGCCATCTTCGTCCTTAGCAGTCACCTTGGTTGGGGTCTTGTCGTCTTGGTCCTTCACAACAAGGCCGGTATCTTGAGGATCTTTAGTTGGCTTAACAGTCTTAGGTGTACCTTCAACACTTGTCTTAGGTCTTTCGACTACTAAGTCCGTGCCTGGGATGGTGTCTTTGGATCCATCTGGGTAAGTAATTGTAGCGGTACCGTCTGAACCGACTTCAACTGTGGTTGGATTTTGACCTTCCTTAGGAGCTGGGAATTTATCTTTATTAGCGTCTTCAACTTTCTTCTTAACTTCAGCTTTTTCTTCAGGAGTTAAGTTAGTCTTATCCTCGACTTCAGTCTTAGCTGGAATAGTTGGATCAGTTGTTTCCGCTTGAGTTGGGTTCTTAGTAACTTTAACAGTTACAGGAACTTCATCCTTGGTCCCATCTGGGTATGTCACCACAACAGTTGCTGGCTTGTCGCCTGGTGTCTTGGTGTCTACAGGTTGCTTGAAGTCAAAAGTAGTGCCCTTAGGTAACTTGTCAGCATCCTTGATACCATCTTTAGCGTTTGGTGTTTCGCCAACTTTAGTGTTGATATCTTGACCTTGTGGATCGTTCTTTTCTGCATCAGTTAAGTCTTTAACTTGGACTTTAGCTGAAACTTCTTCGCTTGAACCATCTGGGTAGGTTACCACAACTGTCGCTGGTTTTTCACCTGGAGTCTTAGTATCAACTGGTTCCTTGTAGGCTACCTTGGTACCTTGTGGAAGGTCTTTCAGGTTTGCGATTGAATCTTCTGCTTTTGGTGTTTCACCGACTTTAACGGTTTGGTCCTTAGCTTGTGGTTCATTCTTTTCTGTATCTGTCTTCTTAGTTGCATTAGCTACAATGACTTCGTCTTTACTAATTGGTGTATCAGGTGCAACGGACCAAGTGATTGGTTCTTTGTAGTCCTTAGCTTTAGCTGGATCGATAGTTGCCTCTGGATACGAATCAGTTGAAATAGCCTTACCATCTCTTACGTGAAGAACTTTTTCTTCAACTTGAGTACCCTCACCAGCTTTAAGCGTTACCTTATGGTAGCCTTCTGGAACTGGAGCATTTGGATCAGTTGGTTTATAAACGTCAGGCCGTATACCCACATTGAAGGTAGCTTCAGCTGTATCGGTGGTCTTATCACCATAAGTTACCACAACTGGGATTTTGACATCCTTACCTTCGTCAGCTGCTTGAGGGGTGTAGCTAACTTCCCCTGTCTTAGGATCGATTGTAGCGCCCTTAGGAGCACCTTCACCTAGAGCGAAAGTTGCGCCGGCTGGTGTGTCCGCTGGCTTATTAGCGCTGTCCTTGAAGCTTGGTGCTTTAGATTTAGCAGCTTGACCAACATTAGCTTCAGTTGGTTCATAGCTTGGTTCTAAGGCATCCTTTTCTTGTTGTTTTACCTTGATTGGGGCCTTAGATTCAGCCTTGAGTTCGCCATCCTTACCTGGAACAGTGACTTCAACCTTCTTACCGTCATGGTCTTTCTTGGTTAGAGGTGTATCAGTGGTGTAGTTAGGCACGTCTTTGAGGCCAACTTTAATGCCATACTTATCGAAGTCTTTTGGTTCAACAACTTTTTCTACACCATTGGCATCAGTTAATTTCACCTTAGTGCCAGTTGGGTCAAGCTTGTTGTCGCCTTCCTTGTCTTCGGTATATTCCTTCTTGGTTGGTTCTTGAACGATTTCAACCTTAGCGATACCGTCATTGTCTTCGTTAAAGCGTTTGTCTTCGTAAACTGAATGGTATTCGCGGGTGTCGCCTTTAAGCCCTTGTTCAATCGGAGTATCTTTGGCTAATTCATTGTCAAAGATTGGTTCCCATGATGACCATTTCTTGGCAGGGTTATCCGCTACTGGGTTTGTAGGCACAACTTGATCAAATTTAGTTTGAATTTCTGGGGCGTTGAACTTGGTTCCTTTAAGAACGTCGAAGGCTTTCACCTTAGAATTGTCCGCAAATTTACCAGTTACTGAACCGTCCTTGGTGTCCGCATTGAATTTCAGACGCACATAGCCTTCAGGTACAGGAGAATTTGGATCGGTAACATCTTTAATCTTGTCTTGTTCTGCGACAATGAAAGGCGCATTGGTGGTGTCTTGTGAACCATCCTTGTAGGTCACAACCACTGGGACGCTAACCATGGTTCCTGCGTCAGCAGCCTTAGGTGTGTAGGTGACAACACCTGTGTTAGGATCAACTTTAGCACCCTCTGGAGCGTTTTCGCCTAAAGCGAACTTAGCGCCTTCTGGTTTGACAGTATCTTTGTCAGCTTGGTCAATGAATGTAGGCGTTGAGGTGACTTCTTCACCGACATTGGCTTGGGCTGGGTTGTAGACTGGGTCGTAGGAAGCATTTTCCTTAGCTGCTGTAATCGATAATGGAACATTATCGACATGGCCCTTCTTAATAAGAACTTCTTCGCCCTTATCGTTCAGCTTGTAGATGTCATAAGTTACCTTGGTATTAGGCGCTTCTTCAGTAGCCGCTACTTTAGCAGTCGGCGTACCGGTAATCTTATTACCTTTAATGGTAAGGCCGGCGACTGGTTTAGTGAACTCACCCTTAACGTTCTTGAAGACATAGCCTTGAATTGGGGTTGGTATGATGGTCTTATTGTATTCAGTTCCTACCGCACCATCTTCTAGTGGTGAATCTGTAATTAAATATTTATAAACCCGCTTACCTTCAACAGGACCAGATGGGTCTTGTACGGTTACCTTTGTTTCAACATCAAAGGCCCCTACTTCAGTTGGTTTACCAGTGACATTACCAGTATTTGGATCTATTTTAAGACCTGCTGGTAGTCCCTTGGCTTCATATTTTGCTTTATCAATAGGTTTTGGATTTTCAAACTTAACTTCATCGTATTTAGATCCAACGTGATTATTGACTTCAACGGTAAAGTTATCTTGGGCAATTAAATCTGCATTCTTACCATTTGAGTCCACGCGGTATAGTTTAGCAACAAAGTTAGTGGTCTTAGTAATAGGCGCACCAGGAACAGTATCTGTATCAAGAGGTTCTGATTTTAATGAACCTGTTCCATCAGGTTCTTGAACAGCACCTGTCTTAACGACGTTCCCTTTTTCATCTTCCCAAACAATTCTAAAGCGATCGTTGGTATAGTCTTTGTAAGGTAAGCCGGTTGTCGCGGTTTCAGCTACATCCCCAGGAATAGCAGTTCTTGCCCCTGAGTCATAGTTGGTGATGTTAAATTTAACTTCAGCTGGTGCGAGGGCGAAGTCAGCACGAAGTTGGTTTTGAGTATCATTTGTTACCCCTACACCGAAGCCTGTGCCGGACCAACCCGGGTTAATCCCCCATGTCCCATTCATAGCTGTAAACTGGTTATTATTATATGGCGTAAAGACACGAAGATTGTCTGTATTTACTGTAGAAACATAGAGCCAATCATAGTTAATGTGTTTTCGATTTGGGTAATTAGCTAAACCAGTATAGAAACTACCTTCCGCAGGACTATTTGCAACAGTGTGAAGACGATTTACTTGATCCGGTGTCCATGTAACAGCATCAGCAAAATTGTATCCTGGCGTTCTAGTATAAGTAGCAACATCTTTACCATTTCTTGCTGGACCCCAAGTACCATTAAATTGAATAATGTACTTACCTTCAGCATTGGTCTTGGTTTCAACGGTTTCAGCAATCCATTTATTAGGATCTTTAGCCACTTGTTCTTTAATCCAATTTTGGAGTTGTTCTTCTAACTTATTGGTCCAATTACCGCCACGAATAGCATCAACATTCTTCAAACCCATACGAGCGACAGTTTCTGGACTATAAATTTGTTTTAAAGCGTAATCAGATAGGTAGGAAGCTCTTACGGTGATACCTGGTGCTGGTGAGGTAAGTTGTCCTACTGTGTTCCATTGAACACCACCAACTCCAGATTCATAGTCCCAGGCTACTTTTCCTTCAAGAAATCCTCCTGCTTGCTTAGCTTCTGATGTTTTAGCCGCCTTGTGCATCACTTCCTTTGGTTTTTCCATCAAAAGAACTTTCCAATTGTTATGGGTATTGGTTGTCGTATCAGATGATGCCCCACCTTGAGTAATTGGTAAAGCTGCACCAGGGTAGACAACAGATTCACCCGTGATATATTGTAATTGGTAATCTTTCGGAATCGTATCTTCATCCACCCAGAAGCGATATTTTTCATGACCTGCTGATACGGTTGTATCGGCGTCAAATTGAATGAATTTTCCATCTGGTGCAAGGTAAGCTGGCAAGCCTAAGTGGATTTGACCATCTGCACCGGAAGTTGTGGTGTAGACAGGTGATGTATACCCCCCATCTTCATACCATTGGAAATAAACTTTAATGCCTTGCACCGGGACAAATTGTTGCCCAGTGGCATCACCCAATAGCAAGTTCAAGTCACCACTACGTTGAAGTCCAACAAAACCATGCAGAGCATTCTTAGCATTAGCGGCTACAGTAGACTCTTTTACGTCGCCAAATTTCTTATCTTCAGTGTCAGTTGTTACTGTTGCACTGTTTTCAGGAGCTGCATAGAAAGCTAAACGATTTTCTATTTTGTCTGATTTCTTGTCAGCCTTAACTTCTTTCTCAGCCTTCTTTTCCTTGGTCTTTTCAGCTTCTTTATCTCCTTCAGCTTTTTCAGATTGTGGTTTCTCGTCAGCCTTAGCTTTTTCACCTTGATCATTATCTTCAGCCTTTTCGTTAGCCTTAGCTTCCTTATCGGCCTTCTTATCTTCTGACTTGTCAGCTTTAGGTTGTTCTTCAGCTTTCTTAGCTTCAACCTTCTCAGCTTCCGCAGGTTTCTCTGCTGGTTTTTCTTCCGCCTTCTTGTTAGCTTCAGGTTGAGCTGGTTTAGCTTCTTCAGCGATTGTATAAACAACATTCACTCTTTGGCTTGTGCCATCAGGATAAGTCACTAAAACAACAGCTGTTGGATCTTCCTTACTTGCTTGTTTTTCAAAGCTGAAAGTCGTTCCTGCTGGTAATTGTCCTGCGTTAGCAATTGCGTCTTGTGCGTTAAGGCCAGGCCCAAAGGCTAAGCCGCTCTTAGCGACAGCGCTATGACTTTCATTATTAGGAGTTACTTTTTCTTCAGCAACCTTTGTTTCTTCTGCAACAGGTTTAGCTGCTGCTTTATCTTCAGCTGGACTTGCCACTGGAGCAGTGACTACTTCACTCGGTTTAGGGTCCGCTACCGGAGCTAATGCACTAGGCGTTTCCACTGCTGAAGCCTTGACTTCGTTGGTGGCCGCTTGGGCAACAGCTGAATCGGAAGCAAATAGCAAACCTGCCGCTACTGCAACCGATGCCACGCCAACACTTAAGCGTCTAATCGAGTAGCGGTAGAATTTGTTGCTTTGCTTTTCCTTTTTCACCTTAAGGTTATTCTTACCAACCATATTCTTCCTCCTCATACTTATACAAATACGTTTCATTACAAAACAAGGACTTGATATGGCTATGGTACTCCAAATTTAAGTGCAAATTCAACGATTATAAAGTTTTGTTAATATTAAATTTATTATATCATTAACTTTATTTATTTTATTAAAATATACACACCTTGCTAATCAAGGCTTTCTGACTGTTTTCATAGTTAAAAACAAGATGAATGGGTTTATATTTATTAAAAATAATTCGCACTTTTATACATTTTTTGTTTTTTATTGGTAAATATACCGAGGTCAAAGACTGCTCGTTTTTTGGATCGAAAACTTCATTAAATAATAATGCCCAAGAAAAAATCCCCTTAAAGTCACTTTCTAAACTTGAAAGTACTTTAAGAGGAATTGATTGGCTTAAATAATGAGTGACAGATCGTTTACATTTCTTTAGGTGCTTGAACGCCTAAGAGTCTCAAGCCTTCAGTCAAGACCACTGAGACTGCATAAACTAAAGCTAAGCGTGCGTTTAATTGGTCATCTTCTTCAAGGACCCGAGTATGGGCATAATATTTATTAAAGCGTTGGGCTAATTGAAGCGTATACTTAGCGATCACACTAGGTTCATAACTTTCATAGGCCTTAGCAATAACTTCTGGGAAACGATTTAATTGTTTGACCACCGCATAAGACTCGTCATCAGCCAATTTTAAGTCCTCTAGACTTGGTTTACCAACATTAGCCTTACGCAAGATGGATTGCGCCCTAGCATTGGCGTATTGGACATAAGGACCAGTTTCTCCTTCAAATTGGACCACTTCTTCTAATTGGAAGTCAAAGTTATTCAAGCGGTCATTCTTGAGGTCATGGAAGACCACTGCGCCCACACCAACGGCTTCTGCCACTTGGTCTTTATCAGTGAGGTCAGGGTTTTTACTGTTGATCTGCTCTTGGGCTAAACGAATCGCTTCCTTGAGGACAGATTCTAAGAGAACCACTTTCCCTTTCCGGGTAGAGAGTTTCTTGCCCCCTTGGGTAATTAAACCGAAGGGAATATGGTGAATATCTTCATACCAGTCATAGCCCATTTCTTTAATGACTGCTTTTAATTGTTTGAAGTGGACAGACTGTTCATTTCCAACCACATAGAGACATTGGTCAAAGTCATAAGTCCGCTTACGGTAGAAGACGGCTGCCAAGTCACGAGTCATATAAAGGGTCGCCCCATCAGACTTCTTCACTAAGGCTGGGATCAAATCATAGGCTTCTAAATCAACTAGGGTAGCTCCTTGGTCCACTTTGAGCAGGTCTTTTTCTTCTAACTCGTCAATCACTGCATCCATCTTGTCATTATAGAAGGCTTCCCCATTCATGGAATCAAAATCGATACCTAGTAAATCATAGATACTTTGGAATTCTTCTAAGGATTTCTCCCGCATCCATTGCCATAATTCCAATTCTTCTGGGTTGCCACCTTCTAATTCTTTAAAGGCCTGGCGCGCTTCATCATTCAAAGAATCGTCTTCATCAGCCATTTGGTGGAAGTAAACATACAAGCGGTTCAATTCCTCGATGGGATTTTGGCGAACCGTTTCTTCGTCACCCCATTTACGGTAGGCAACGATGAGTTTACCAAATTGGGTTCCCCAGTCCCCTAAGTGGTTAATGCGAACCGGTTGGAAACCAACCTTTTCAACGATATTACCAATGGCGTTCCCAATAACGGTGGAACGGAGGTGGCCCATTGACATAGGTTTAGCAATATTTGGGCTCGACATATCAATACAAATATTCTCCCCGTCCCCAATAGCTAATTGGCCGTAAGCAGATTCCTTATCCAAGATATCAGCTAGGACAGCGGCAGAGATCTTATCGGCCTTTAAGAAGAAGTTAATGTAAGGCCCCACTGCTTCAACATGATCGATTAAATCATCACTGAGTTTACCGGCTAATTCACTGGCGATCTTTTGAGGGGCTTGGCGTAGTGATTTAGCGAGGATAAAAGCCGGAAAAGCCAGGTCTCCTTGGCCTTCATGCTTAGGCACTTCTAAGACATCTTCTACTTGGTCTAGACTTAAATAATCACTAACTTCTGCTTGAATAATTTTTGCAATATGTTGTTTAATGTTCATGCTTTAACTCCTTTGTTAATGAGTCTTCCACCTTAACTTAACAAGGTGCGTCCTTCCTATTTTAGCATAAATTTGTCTATTTTGAAGGCAGAAAGGGAAAAAAGCCAAAGCAGACAGCGTGACCAAAGAAAAAACGACAGGACTTAGCCTGCCGTTTACTTCTAAAAACCTAATTATTTTTCAAGTGGTTGCCATTTCCATTCTTTAACTTCTGGCATGTCAGTACCGTATTCTACAATGTAGGCACGGTGTTCTTCTACCTTAGCGTTCATTTGGTCAATGAAGTCTTGGGCTTTATCGCCGTATACTACTTCAGCAACATGAGCCGCAAAGTGGAAGCGGTCGAGTTCGTTTAAGACACGCATGTCGAATGGTGTGGTAATGGCCCCTTCTTCACGGTAACCATGTGGGTAAAGGTTATGGTTGTGACGGTCGAAGAAGATGTCTTTGAGTAAGCCTTCGAAGCTGTGGAAGCCAAAGAAGACTGGTTTGTCTTTAGTAAAGACAGCATCAAATTCTTCGTCAGATAAACCACGTGGGTCAATATTTGGATGACGGAGACGGTAGAGGTCAACCACATTCACGTAACGAATCTTCAACTCTGGGAAGGCTTCGTGTAGGTATGAGATGGTTGCAATGGTTTCTACAGTTGGTTCAGTACCAGATGCAGCGATCACTACGTCAGGTTCTTCCCCTTCTTCAACGGTAGAAGCCCAGTCAATGACCTTGTAACCCTTGTCAACAAATTCTTCAGCTTCTTCGACTGAGAAGAATTGTGGACGTGGGTGTTTAGAAGTCACGATGTAGTTAATCACGTTTTCTGAACTTAATGCCTTGTCCATCACAGCTAATAGGGAGTTGGTATCTGCAGGAAGGTAAGCTCGTACAAATTCACCCTTCTTCTCTGCCAAGTGGGTTAATAAACCTGGGTCTTGGTGAGTATAACCGTTATGGTCTTGTTGGAAAGCGGTAGAAGAAGAAATCAAGTTCAATGATTGATAAGGTTTATGCCATTTGTACTCGCTAGCTTCACGCATCCATTTGAAATGTTGGGTGATCATGGAGTCAACTGTCCGTAAGAAGGCTTCATAACTCGCAAAGAAACCATGACGACCGGTTAAGGTATAAGCTTCTAAGAAACCTTCCATTTGGTGTTCTGACAATTGTGAGTCAATCACACGACCAGATGGTGACATCCATTCATCGTAGTTATCCTTAATTGGTTCTAACCATTGACGTTTGGTGACATCGAAGACCTTGTTTAAGCGGTTAGACTTAGTTTCGTCTGGCCCAAAGATGCGGAAGTTGTCTGGGTTCTTTTCGATAACGCCAGCTGCATAGCCACCCATTTCAATCATGTCTTGAGCGTCGCGTTCACCAGGTGTCTCGAAGTCAAGAGCATAGTCACGCCAGTCTGGTAAGTCTAAAGGTTTAGGATCGATGCCTCCGTCAGTAATTGGGTTGGAAGCCATCCGTTGGTCACCCTTAGGCGCAATTTCAGCAATTTCTGGACGTAATTGACCCTCTTCAGTAAAGAGTTCTTCTGGACGGTAGGATTTCAACCAATCAACTAAAGCATCTACATGTTCCATATTCTCAGCGTTCACTGGAATTGGCACTTGGTGAGCTCTGAAGGAACCTTCAATGTCGTTACCTTCCCATGCCTTAGGACCAGTCCAACCCTTAGGTGTCCGGTAAAGAATCATTGGCCAGTTGCCCATGGTTGCCTCTTCAGCTGAACCCTTACGTGCTTCGCCTTGGATGGATTTAATCTTTTCAATGGCTTGGTCTAAGGTTTTAGCCATGAGTGGGTGAACCTTTTCAGGATCGTTGCCTTCAACCACCATTGGATCCCAACCTAAGCCTTGGAAGTATTTAATCAAGTCTTCATTGGATTTACGTTCTAAGATGGTTGGGTTAGCAATTTTACCCCCGTTTAAGTAAAGGATTGGTAAGACTGCACCATCAGTCACTGGGTTAATGAAGCTGTTAGATAACCAGCTGGCTGCTAGTGGACCAGTTTCAGATTCCCCGTCACCAATCACTGTTGCTGCGATCACGTCAGGGTTATCAAGAATGGCACCAGTAGCGTGGGATAAGGAATAACCAAGTTCCCCACCTTCATGGATAGACCCAGGAATTTCAGCGGTCGCATGTGAGCCGGTCCCGCCTGGGAAGGAGAAGTACTTGAAGAATTTTTGCATTCCTTCCTTGTTTTGTGGGTATTCTGGATAATGTTCACTCCAGGTCCCATCTAAATAAGCATTGGCTTGCATCACTTGTCCACCATGTCCTGGTCCTTCGATATAGAACATGTTTAAGTCATATTTATTAATGACACGGTTCAAATGAGCGTAAACAAAGTTTTGCCCGGCAATGGTTCCCCAGTGTCCGATTGGGGTGATCTTAACGTCATCTGCCGTTACTTCACGGTCTAATAAAGGATTATCCCGTAAGTACATTTGCCCAACAGATAAGTAGTTAGCGGCACGCCACCAGGCATCCACTTTATCTAAATACGCTTTTGAATCAAAATCAGTCATTTTTTGATTTCCTCCTTTGAGCGAGTCGCTCTTATTTCTATTAATAATAACTTATCGCTTACCCATGACCACATGATAACATAGTCACAATCTTTTGAGAATAGCTTAAAAGCAAGATTTTTTGTTTATTTTCTTAAAATACAATCAAAGGAAGAAACGTTAATATGATCACTATTTAAGCGCTATAATGACGGACATTCTTGGCAATGTCGATCAAGACTGCGATCGATTGTTCAATTGTTTCAATTGTCACAAATTCGTAAGGTCCATGAGTATTTTCGGCTCCTGAGAAGAGATTTGGGGTTGGCAGCCCCTTATGAGAGAGAATAGCCCCGTCCGTTCCACCACGCATAGGTGCTTCAAAAGCTTCCACATTATTTTTCAAATAAGCGTCTCGAGCTAGATCAATTACCCAGGGGTAATCTTTTAGGACTTCGTACATATTGTCATATTGGTCAACAATCCGATAGGTAATTCGCTCTTCACCGATTTCTTGGTTTAAACGGGCGACTTGTTCTTCAAAGTAAGCCAATTTTTCTTGCATTTTTTCCTTATCATGGTCCCTTAAGTAATAAAACTGGTTGAGGTGGTCAATCGTTCCTTCTTGGCGGATCAAGAAATAGAAGCCTTCCCGACCACTGGTCTTTTCGGGCACTTGGTCAGCGGGGAGACTGGTCGCTAAACGGGCACCCCATAAGAGGGCATTAATCATGGAGTCCTTAGCCGCCCCGGGATGGACACTACGTCCTGAGATAGTGACATTGGCTTGCTTAGCATAGAAGTTCTCATAAGTCAGAGTCCCGTACCGACCGCCATCAATGGTATAGGCAAAGTCTGCCCCAAATTGGTCGATATCAAAGTATTTAGCTCCTCGGGTGCCAATTTCTTCGTCTGGTCCAAAAGCGACCCGAATCTTGCCATGAGGAATTTCGGGATGGTTAATCAGGTATTCCCCAAAAGTAACAATGGAAGTAATCCCTGCCTTATCATCGGCCCCTAGTAAGGTCCGTCCATCAGTCGTTACCAGAGTATGGCCAATCACATGTTTTAAGCGGGGAAAGTCCTTTGGCGAAAGCACCATATCCTCTTCCTCATTAAGGAGAATATCACCACCGTCATAATTCTCAATCACTTGGGGTTGGATATTTTCGGCATTGTAATCGGCGGTGTCCACATGGGCAATGAAACCCACAGTAGGAATATCTTCATCTGGAAGAGTGCTGGGAATCGTGGCCGTCAGGTAGGCGTCCTTGGGATTATAGAAGCAGTCTTCAAAGCCCAAGGCCTCGATTTCATCCTTTAATTTAAGGGTAAATTCTTCCTGGCTGGGCGTCGAAGGAATAGTAAGCGAACTTTCATCACTGCGAGTGTTGACTTTAGCGTATTTGATAAAACGATTTAGAATTTGCTCTTGTTGTGTATTCATCATTTTTCCTCTTTCTAGTAAAAATGGGATCAAAGAATTGCTCTGATCCCATTATCGGTAATATAGTATGAACTTTTACTCGCCATAAGTTGCTGCACGGAAATAGGATTGAGCCCCATTGGTTTGGTTAATAACCCCTTTGAGCTTAGGATCAATCATATTAGCGAAAGCGCCTTGGTAAATTGGTGCCAAAGCTTGGTCATCTTGAACCAGTGTCCGTTCAGCAGCTAACAGAGTATCCCAACGTTCTTTAGGTTGGTTAGCTAAAGTTGTCCGAGCTTGGTTTAGTTGCCCATCAAAAACTTCAGAATTATAGAAACCCGTATTCAAGGTCGAATGAGATTCAAAGTATTCTAAGTAAGCGATTGGATCAACATAGGAAGGAATAAAGGTTCCTAACATAATATCGTAATCCTTGCTTGCGGCAATGCTTTGACGGCTCTTGAGGGGCACGTTACGGATAGTGACTTCAATACCAGGCAGGTTCTTTTGCCATTCCCCTTGTAGGAATTCGGAGGTTGATTTGGAGACATCAGTATCTGAGGTTAAGAGCTCAATACTAATTTTATCTCGTCCTAAGTCAGCCTTAGCCTTTTCAAATTCCTCTTTGGCCTTGTTGACATCATAGGAGGATAGCGAACCGTTTTGGGCCCGGAAATCTTCACCGGTTTCTGGGTCTTGGTCATGTTCCTTAGGTATCCAACCATCAATTGGGGTTGACCCGTCTTTGAGCACGTTTTGGACAAAGGCTTCTTTATCGAAGGATGAAGCTAAGGCCTTACGTAAGTGAACATTATTTGTTGGTTCGCGGGTAAAGTTAAATTGTAGATAGCCCACTAAACCAGAGGGGTCGACAGTTAAGGCTTCATTATTTTGCTCTTGTTCCACATAAGGGTTGCCAACTTTGGTATATTGAACCTTCCCGTTTTCAAAGAGATTAAAGTTGGTCGACATTTCTTTAGACACTTGCCAGTTAATGGTATCCAGGTGGACATTGTCCTTATCCCAATATTGGTCGTTTTTCTTTAATTGGAAGCTTTGTTCGTTACCGGTCCAGCCATCAACCACAAAGGGACCATTGAAGGCTGTCTTATCTTGGGAGGAGCCATAGTTATCGCCAACCTCCTTGGCCAGTTTCTCACTTTGAGGCAAGTAAGCAGGAGTCCCTAGTAAGCCTTTGAAATAAGGCGTAGGCGCTTCTAAGGTAAACTCTAGGGTCTTATCGTCAATGGCCTTAACCCCTAATTGATCGGTTGGCAGCTCACCATCTGAAATTGGCCGAGCATTCTTAATCACAAAGAACTTGTTTACATTTTCTGAGATCGCATTGGGGTCAACCGCTTTACGATAGGAAAAGACAAAGTCTTGGGCGGTTACTGGCTCTCCAGTTGACCAATTAGCATTGTCTCGAATCTTGAAGGTGTATGTTAAACCATCCTCAGATACCTCAGGTTCTTCCGCTGCTATTCCTAGTTCATTGCCGCCATCAATAGAAGGACGGTAAAGGCCTTCAGTGACATTAGCTAAGACATTTTGGGTGGGAATATCGGACGAAGCAATACTATCCAAAGAAGCTAGCTCCCCATCGGCAGTCGCCGTAATTTCTGTCTGCCGGGAAGACTCACTCCCACTCCCTCCTGAACATCCTGCTAAGGCCACTAGAACACTAAATAATAAGCCTAAGCCTTTAACACCTAACTTCATAAGATCGCTTCTTTCTGTTTTATTTTATGAAGAGACTGTGACTAAACTCACAGCCTCATTGTTCCTAAATTAGTTTTCTGTTTGATAGGTTGCCGCCCTAAAGTAATTGGTGACACCGTTCGTTTGGTTAATAACGCCAGTGAGTTTTGGATCCACTAAGAAGGCATAGGCCCCTTGGTAAATGGTTCCCAATGCTGCTTCATCTTCCATCAAATAACGTTCTGCTTCTAGAAGCTTTTGAAAGCGGGCTTCGGGTTGGTCACCCAACTCATTTTGCGCTGTCGCTAAGAGTGAGTCATAGTTTTCTGAATCAAAATTAGCATTGTTTAAAGCACTTTGGCTATGGAAGTAATCCAGGTAAGCAGTGGGATCCACATAACTTGGATGGTAGGTCCCATAAACCATGTCATATTCACCAGTGTTAGTAATTTGTTGGCGACTCTTCAAAGGCACGTTGCGGATCGTTACAGTCAAACCAGGCAGATTATTTTGCCATTCACCTTGTAAGAATTCCGACGTGGCTTTAGAAGTATCCGTATCTGAGGTCAATAACTCTAATTCAATCTGGTCAAGACCAAGTTCCTGCTTGGCGAGTTTCCATTCAGATTGGGCAAAGTCTAAGTCGTAGGCTCCTAAGTGGCCATTCATGGCCCGGAAGTCTTGCCCGCTGGCTGGATCAGAGAGATGGTCTGCTGGTACCCAGCCATCAAGGCTTTGAGACCCATCTTTAAGGACAGCTTGGGTAAAGGCCTCCTTGTCAAAACCAGACCGCAAGGCTTGACGAACGTGCTTGTTTTTCAGAATAGGTTTATCAAAATTAAATTGTAAGTAACCGACCTTCCCGTTCAAACTGGTTTGTAGGATGGGTTCTCCGGCTAATTGTTCGACATAAGGGTTACCGGTTTGCGTATATTGGACATCACCTGAATTGAAGAGATTATAGTTGGTTTGTAATTCTTTAGACACTTCCCAGTTAATTCGGCTCAATTGTACATTTTCAGCGTCCCAGTAATCCGGATTCTTGACTAAGTCAAAGCTGTTTTCTGTCCCGGTCCAGCCTTCAACCAAGAAGGGCCCGTTAAAGGCCGTCTTTTCTGCAGACGTACCATAGTCATCACCGACTTCTTCAGCCAGCTTTTGGCTTTGAGGGAGAAAGGCTGGGGTTCCCAACAAGTCTTCAAAGTAAGCCGTAGGAGAATTTAGGGTAAATTCTAGGGTCTTGTCATCCAGCGCTTTAACTCCTAAGTTCTCTGGGCTTTCTTTTCCTTCTGAAATTTCTTTAGCCTTGTTAATCGGGAAGAAACGGTTAACGTTTTGGGAGAGTTCCGGTGGAGTCACCGCCTTACGATAGGTATAGACAAAGTCGTGGGCAGTCACCGGTTCACCAGTTGACCACTTAGCCTCTTCACGGATTTTATAGGTATAGGTCTTGCCGTCTTCACTGATTTCAGGTTCTTCAGCAGCCATCCCTAGTTCCTTAAGTTTATCACTATCTTGAGGAGCAGGACGGTATAGGCCTTCAATGGTGTTAGAAGCCACGTTCAAGCTTGGTGAATCGGAAGACTTAATTGTATCTAGCGATGCCAGTTCACCTTCTGAAGTGACGGCGATTTCCTGGCCGGCCTGGTTATTTGCCCCGCCTCCGCTGCTAGTACAGCCTGCCATCACCAACACTCCAATGAATAGCAAGCTGATTAGCTTATACCAACGCTTCATTTCTTCCACCTCTTTTTCTCATTTATTTTTACTTATCAGTAAATCTGCAATGGACTACTCTTTTTAAAAGCTTTCCATAGCACACTTACTTTTAATAAGTAAATCATCATGACCTTATATTACTCCAATCTAGTGTGGAAAGTAAACTTAAACGACTTACATTTAGTTAGTATTTTTCCAGCATGATTGATCTGAATTTTCGATCGTTGAAAAAGAGGCTGTTATTCCCTACTTAGAGGAAAAATTAGGCAGTAAAAAAGCCTAGAGGAAAAGTTAATCCTTTAGGCTTAGTTTAAAATTTTTTAATGAGTAATGTCTTGCTCTTTGGTGCGCTTGTCACACTCTTCTTCAAATATGCTCTATTTCAGAAGTCCTTGCAAATCCTCTTTGAAGATTTACTGCGTACTTCCTCCAATTGCTATAGCTGTTCGAAGCGGAGCGAGTTACAGATATAGTATGCGTAGCTCTCTCCCCTCTTCTTGCGCTTGTCACACTCTCTAAACCTGTTCCAGTCACAGGACGAACGTCCGCTTCAAAAACTGGTAACGCTCAGTTTTACTGAGCTTATCCCAGTTTTCTCCAGCGATTTCGTCCTTTGTTGTGACTGTCACACTCTGATCTTTACCAGATAACGACGCGGTCTTCTGGGTCTAGGTACATTTTATTTTCTGAAGAGGTTTGGTAGGCCACATGGAAGGCATCCAAGTTCTTAACTTGTTGGTTAGCCCGCCAGTAGTTAGGGGCATGGACGTCAATAGATAATAGTAGGTTTTGGTATTGAGGACGGGCCTTCATACACCAAATCCGGGCCCAATTATTGAAGAAGGCAATGGGATCGTAGTCCTCCTCATGGGTCATGGCTTGGTAAGCCGCTTGCAAGCCGCCAGCGTCAGCAATATTTTCTGACACCGTTAAGGTCCCATTGACCTCGCCGTCTCCTAATGGCAAACCATCGAACTGGTCAATCATGGCTTGGGCCTTTTGGGTAAAGACTTCATAGTCCTCATCCAGCCACCAGTTATTTAAATTCCCCTGCTCATCAAATTGAGCGCCATTGTTATCAAAGGCATGGGAAATTTCGTGGGCGATTACCCCACCAATCCCACCGTAGTTTTCACTGCGGCTTTGCTTCAAGTCATAGAAAGGCGCTTGCAAGATACCTGCTGGGAAACAAATATTGTTGGCTGAAGGATCATAGTAGGCGTTAACTGTTTCGGCAGACATATGCCAGCGACTATGGTCAACTTCTTGCCCCCACTTAGCGAGATTGTCCTTAACCCGTTCAGCGGTAAAGGCTTTGAGATTTTGGTAGAGCGGTAAGTTACTATCCACCTTGAAGCGCTGATAAATTTCTGGGTAGCTATCAGGATAGCCCGCCATAATCGTGATGGCATCCAGTTTAACGATGGCCTTCTTAATGGTTTGTTGGGAAAGCCAGGTATTGTGTTTGAGCCGGTCTTTATAAACTGCAATCATTTCTTCGATCATGGCAGTCACGTCGGCCCGGGCTTCTGGGCCAAAGTACTTCTTACCATAATAACAACCAAAAACTTGGTCAAAAGTATTTACGGTCAGATAGAAAGCGTGTTTTTCCCGGCTCATAGTCTTAGGGTTACCGGATAAAGCCAGGCTATATTGGCTAGCAATTTGACGCAAGTCTTCGGACAAGGCTTGAGCCCCATCACGAGCTACATTAACAATCATCCAAGACTTCAATTCTTCAAAATGGTGGGGGCTGAAAAATTCATCTAAGGCTTCAAAATAGCGCGGTTCCGTTACAATGACGGTTTCTGGCTCTTGTCCAATTAATTCCTTGATAATCGCCTTAAGCGAAAAGTGAGATGTATAACTCTCCACTTCGTCAATGCCCTTAGGATTATAGGACTTGGTATAGTCCGCCAATTCTTCCTGAGACTTCACATAAGGAACAAATAGCGCATCAAAGGCGATAGCTTGGTCGGTATGACGTTGACTCAGTTCATCGCTAAAGCCCATAGCCTTTAAGAGATCAACGGTTGACCGACGCCAAATTTCTAATAATTGCTTACCCGTTCCGTTATCCTCTTCGTAGTAGCCCTTATCAGGCAAGATGGTGTTGGGGCGGCTGAGATAGAGGGCATAATTTACCGTGTTCTTCATGTCGGCCTCGTTGCCCAAATTGAAGACGAAATCATGACCAGCCAATAACCATTGCTTAGAAAAGGCTTGAATTTGGCTAAAGTCGGTCAATTCGTCTACATTTTCCAGGTCAGCTTGGATGGGATTTGCTCCCTCTTGGTCCAAACGATCAAAGTCCATAGCTAATTGATAGAGGGTGATCATTTCTTCCATTTCAGGATTATCTAGTTTGATTTCTCCAGCAGCCATTTTCTCAATGTCTGCCATGGATAATTCTTCAATCCCATCCCGTAAGGCCATGAAACCACCTGTTGAGGACTTGTCTTCAGGGATCTCGGCTTGGTCAATCCACTCCCCGTTCACGGCCATATAGAGGTCTTCTTTTGCTTGGGACATATCTACTGTCATAAATGAACTCCTTTCAAAATTGAAAAAAACTTAGTGTTATTATATCATAGAACGGATTACATGCATTGACTGCATAAAAGACAAGGAAGGAGTTTAGCCATGCGCATTGATAAAGTGATCGGAATCACGGGAAATGACACCCTCAATGACCGGGAATGGGATGAATTTTCCCGGGATTATACCCCCCACGGTTACGTCGACGGGGTCAGTCGGTCAGGAAACCTCCCCATCATCATTCCTATCCATAGCGACCTAAGACGCGCTGAAGACTATATCCAGCGAATTGACGGCTTGATATTTACCGGAGGTCAGGATGTTCACCCCTTGATGTATGGTGAAGACCCAGCTCCCCGCTTAAATGATATCTACCCGAAAAGAGATTACTGGGAAAGAGCCCTCTTTGAAGCAGCACTCAAGTACCAAGTACCCATCCTTGCCGTTTGTCGGGGCTTCCAACTGATTAATATTTTACTAGGAGGAACCGTTTACCAAGACCTTTCCTACTACCCGGTAAAGGACCGCCCTGCTATCCAACACGTTCAAAAACATAGCCGGATGATTTACCCTCACCACTCAGTCACCATTAAGGAAGGCAGTGAGATGTACCGGCTCCTAGGTAACAAAGACAAGGCTCAAGTGAATTCCTACCACCACCAGGCCATCCGTGACCTCGCCCCCAAGTTAGAAGCTACTGCCTGGGCCGCTGATGGAGTCATTGAATCCTACCAATTTGGTGATGACAATGAAAAGCACCCCCTCTTAGGAGTCCAATGGCATCCAGAAATAATGATCCAAAATAACGAAGAAATGATGCCCATCTTTGAATGGTTCTCATACTTCTAAAGAAAAAACGAGACTCAATCGAGTAAGAATAGGCGACAAGCGTCTACCTCTAGCACTCGGTGAAGTCTCGTTTTCTTTTTTAATCAGCAGCCTCTTCGTTATCCATCATATTGTCTAGGGCAATGGCCAGTCCCACCATCACCGCTTCATAATCTTCATCATAGACATCAAGAACAAAGGTATCCCGAATAGCAAAAATCTTATGGTTAATTGAACCAATCTTCTCACCATCAAGGGTAAGCGCAAAATTGTTATCTAGGAAATTCCCCTTCAAGTCCAAATTATAGTCAGGACTAGAAATTTTAACCTTTCTTCTAAAGAAACTCAGACGGTCTTTAATGGTCACTTGACTGCCATCAACAAATTTAATCTGGTACTCTGAAAAGATTTTGAAAAGTTTCCGGTTAATCTCAAAAAGCGGCTGGCCTTGTGGATCAGACACTTTGACTTTATGACCAAAGAACTTAAAGTCTTCATCCACCCGGTAGCAGACCTGACCCTGGTCGTCTTTGATATTATAGTGGTCCGTAATTTTAAAAATTCTCTGTTTAATATATAAACGGCGCATCGTCTGACACAAACCCCTTTCCTTAGTCCCAGCAGTTATCGAAAAAATTACTTGGTCTCTTCTGACTTAAAGGCAGTTGGATCAAAGGCTGAACTTGGTTCTACAGCCACTAACCAATTTAAATTATCCTTATCTGAATTGAGATCAGTAGGTGTCCCTTCGGCTTTTTCATTTTTTCCGACGACTTTACCAGACAAAGGCGCTAAGATATCGGTTACTGCCTTTTCCGCTTCAATAGAAACGAAGGCTTCCCCGGCTACCAAGTCTTGGTCGACTAAATAATTAATAAAGGAAATGTCACCAAATTCTTCTTGGCCAGCCTTAGAAAGGCCAATGATCACTTGCTTATCTGCTGTTTGAGTTAACCATAAACCATTATCAGTGTATACTTTTTCCATTATTTACTTCCCCTCTTTTTCTATCCAGTAAGCCACAGTATCTTCTTTAGCCCCTGTAGTTGCTACTTCCTTGTCTGTCACTAAGGGACGTTTAATTAACATCCCATCACTCGCTAATAAGTCAACAATTTCTTCCTGAGATAAGTCATCAATTTTATCCTTTAAGTCCATTTCTCGGTAAGCCGAGCCCGAGGTGTTAAAGACTTGCTTGGGTCGGTCAGTGCTTTCTAGGGCCCGTTTTATATCTTCCTTACTAGGCACATGTTCACGGATATCGTAAAACTGATAGTCAAGCCCGGCCTCGTTAAAGGCTTTTTCCACTCGTCGCGAGGTAGAACATTGCTTAAGGCCATATAAATTGATCAAGACGGTCACCTCCACTTAATTTGCGCAATAGGCGATTGAGCCAATGTTGTTGTATTTCTGCTTCACTCCGGTTTTGATTATACTGGATGGACAAGACAAAACCCATACAGAGCATATTAGTTAATAAGGCCGATCCCCCTTGCGAAATAAAGGGTAAGGGAATCCCTGTCAAAGGCAAGAGACCAATGGACATGCCAATATTTTCTACAATATGGAAGAGAATCATAGAAACGATCCCGGCAGTACCTGCGATATAGAAGGAATCGTAGGATTCATAGGCAATGGCAATCATGGTTAAGATCAATAAGAAATAAAGCAGGATCAAAAGGCTGCTGCCAATAAAGCCAAAGTTTTCACCAATCGTGGAAAAAATCATGTCGGACTCTCTCACGGGAACATAAACTTCAAAATTACCAAAACCCTTACCCAGCCATTGACCGGAACCAATAGCCTTGATACTTTGACTCAGTTGGTAGGACTCCCGCCGCGTATTTTCAAAGGGAGCCAACCAGGAATCAATCCGGGCAAATTGATAATCTTGAAAACCTAAGTGATAAAGTAAGTCACGGTTATAAATCACCAAAAAGAGTAAGCCAGCAAAGATAGCACCAATAATTAAAGCAATGGTCAGAATAATTCGCCAGTTAACCCCCGAAGCAAAAATCATACCCGAAAAGATCATCATAAACACCAGGGTCGTCCCAAAGTCATTCTGTAAGAGGATCAAAACCACCGGCACCGCAGTCCATAAAATCATGCGGCCGATAAATTTAAAGTCCCATTTTAACTGCTTAGAAACCGGCAAAGCGTCATAATTCAAAGCTTCGGTTCTTTGATTATATTCACTGACCAAACGGGACATCATTAAGATATAAAAGAACTTCATGATCTCTGATGGTTGGAAGGACAAGGTCCCGATGGTGAACCAGGATTTAGCCCCAAACAAGGTATATTGTTGGCGGTCATAGAAAAACAAGACCAAGATCAAGAGAAAGATCCCAAAACCATACAGGACAGGAACAAATCGATAAAAGGTCTTCTTGTCAATCTGCATGACAAAGGCAATGGCGATAAAACTGACCACATACCAAAAGATTTGCATCAGAGTGGGCTTTAATGAGCCGCCCCCAAATTGTAAATAAGTGGTGGCGAAAATCACCGCGACACTCATGGCCATCAGAGCTAATAAAAGCGCGATAATGGTTGGATTAATGGATTTTGCTTGGCTAACTTTTTTTAAACGTTGGCTTCTTGAACGTGCCATACTTACACTCCTTAGTTTAACAGCTAACAATACGCTTAGTCATTCTTCTGTAAAGCTTCCGCTTGGATCGCCTTGGAGGCCCGTTTTAAGGGACTATAAGCGATCTCCTTATCATTTAAATGAGGAAAATCTGGAGATAGACTGACCTCATACTTAATGCGTTGATCAAGATAGGTATCCGCATGTTTATAGCGATAATAAATGGTATTGACTAAGGCTCCCACAATGAGGGCCATCCCATTTAAATACAGGTAAAGCATTAAGGCAATGAAAACGCCAATGGTCCCGTTTTGAACCGAAGAACCTCCGGCAAACTGGACGTAGACACCAAACAAGCTGGAAATTAAGAGAACCATTACCGCAGCGGTCACCGATCCGGGTAAGGCGTATTTCAAGGTCATCGGTTGGTTAGGAACGACGATATAGATAAATAACATCAAGATAAAGACCGAAATCAAGAGGACAGGCCATTTTAAGCCGAGTAATAACTCCACGAAACCTAGAGGCAAGGGAACGAAATTGTTAATAACGCGTAGAAGGGTCTCACCAAAGACAAAAAAGAGCGAGAATACTCCCACAGTCAAGACTAAGAGAAAGGCAATCAAGAAGGAAGCAATCCGAGTAATTACCGCATTTTTGTGGTCGGGATTGCCATAGACCCGGTTCAAGACCCGCTGTAAGGCGGAGAAACCAGCCGAGGATGACCAAATCACTAGGATGGTATTAATGGAAAGACTCCCGGCACTGGTGGAATCTAAATACGATTCCAAAGTAGGAATCAGCAAAGGCTCAATTTCATTAGGGAGAATGGCAGTAATCCACTCCACTGCCTGAGCTGAATCAAAAGGGAGTAAAGGAATAATATTGGCCACTAAAAGTAGCATAGGGAAAATTGCCAACAAGGCATAATAAGCCAGTTCGGCTGCTGAACTACCAATACTGGCATCCTGGACGCTCTGACTGGCGATCGGCACTAAGACTTCTTTGATTTTTTTCACGGGTCTCGCTCCTATCTTGATAGATGTCTTACCCATTATACAATAGATCCGCCTAAGTGTGTCAAACAAGCTGGGACGAGCTCGGCTTTTTAAGGCCCCTGTTGTTAAATAGATAGCGAATTAATGAAAGCCTTAGCGGTTTGACTAGAGAAAAGCGTTTCTCTAACGGTAAAAACATAGAGGTCAAAGTCTCCCGATATTCCTTCAGCAAAAAAGTAATTGCGGTAGGTCCCCTGGTCGACATCCTTAATATGCAGGTCCCACAATTGGTAGTAGCCCTTATTGGTTTGAATAATCGCCCCTTTGTTAAAGTCCCGCTGGTAACGATAGCCTTTGCCTTCTAACCAGGAACGAATATTTTTGCGACAATGGCTTTCTTTATAGATCACTTGCATAATTATCACCTGATTTCATTTTATCGAACAGGTGTTCTATTTGCAAGTGAAGATAAGAAAAACCAGAGCACCTGGCCCTGGTTAATTACGTGATAAATGAGGATTTAGGGAATTAGTTGACCTTTTGCCATTGACCGGACACCAAGTCCATGCTGGTTAATTCGCCAGTTTGGTTATTATAACGGTAGATAGCAACAAGGTTGGTATGAATTTGGTTATTCGGTGATTGGCGACGGATTTCCACTTGAACAAGATTATCGTCGACCTTAGAAGGCATGAAACTATAATCTTCGCTGCGGTAAATATTATCAGTGACTTGGTGGATCATAGGCACCACTTTAGCAATAATATCATTAGAATTATTGGACGGGGTCACTGAGCTGGCAGGTTTCTCAGCAGCTTCTGCTTGGCTCTTGTTTGCTGATTGACCTGGTCCCGCTTGACCGCTTTCATTATTTGCTTTAATACTTTTACCCTTGACTTGGCTACTTGCCTTATCTGACTGACTCGATTTTTCTTGGTCAGTATCTTGCTTCTTGTCAGTGTCCGCTTTTTGGCTGCTTTCCTTAGCTTGACTGCTGGAAGTTTGCTCGGTTTTGGCATCGGATGATTGGTGCTTATCAGCAAAAGACACGCCCTGTTCGGAACAAGCCGCTAGCAGGACAGCGCTAAGTGTAACCGCGATAAAGCCTTTTAAATTTTTATTCATAATAAATCCCTCATTTATTTTTAAATAAATCATTTTCTAGTCGAGTGTATTCGTATCCACTCTGCTTCACTTATTATTTTACCACAGCTTTTAATCCAAAAATGATCAGCCCATAATCTTTACGTTTTCCTAATTTTTAGCCCAGGAAAAGAAAACTTAGGCCTTACGGTAGTTCTCTAGGTCTTTTGGATAAGGCATGGCAGTTTGGGCACCGACCTTGGTGGTAGATAGGGTTGCAGCAATCGAAGACAGGCGGAGAGCCTCTTCCAGAGGACTACCTTGAGCCATTAAAGCAGCGAAAGCCCCATTCATGGTGTCCCCTGCCCCAGTCGTATCTTTGACATCGGCTTCAATCGTTGGAATCGAAAGCACTTGGCCCTCACGAACATAGGAAATCCCTTGGGAGCCCCGGGTAACAATCAACAAGGCATCGTGGGCTTGACTCCACTCTAGCATGGCCGCCTCGATTTCCGAGTCGTCAATGTCACGGTCCAACATTCCGGCAAATTCGGTTTCGTTAGGCGTGACAATATCAGCCAGATCAATAAACTCATTAATCCCTGAGTCAAAAGGTGCTGGATTTAAGATAGTCTTTGCCCCTTTTTCCCGTGCAATTGAAAAAGCCTGCTTGACCGTCGTTAAGGGAACTTCCAATTGGGCTAGGACAATGTCGCCTTCCTCAACTAAATCAGCAAAATTCTCACCAACTTCAACTAAGCCATTCGCTCCCGGCAAAACCACAATGGAATTGTCCGCTTGAATGGAAAAAATGGCTGCCATCCCAGTAAAAATATTCTTCTCTACCTTAATCTGATCAGTGACTACCCCTTCCTTCTTGAGGTGTTTGAGGGCTTTGTCACCAAAGGAGTCATCGCCAACGCTACCAACCATCCGTACATCGCCAGCTAAACGGGCAGCAGCAACCGCTTGATTAGCTCCCTTACCGCCCATAAAATAATTGACAGTATCCCCTAAAATGGTTTCGCCAATCCGAGGTAAGCGGTCAGTCACCATGGTCATATCGATATTAATACTGCCAACAACAATTACTTTACTCATTTTTGCTCCCTATCTTTCTACTCTTCATGCGACTTTTATGATAAAACTCAAGTCATGCTTTTCTTAACTGAAGCGCAATCGCTTACAATATAATCACCTTAAGTTTATCATCTTTTCTAGCCGCTAACAAGCTAGCTATCAGGACTTAGGAAGTGGAGTTTCTTTAATCCAACCTCTTTTTCTCAACCAGCCAAAGACTAAAACGGTTAACAAAATAAAGCACAGCGCCCCACAAGTATCCAGATAGACATCAGCCAGGAGTCCGGTCCGGTTGGGAGTAAATATCTGCCGTAATTCATCAAAAGCCGCATAGCCAAAAGTCAACAAGGTTGCCAAAGTAACGCGGACTGGCAAGCTTTTGACATCGATTAATAAGGAGAGGTAGGCGAGACTAGCCAGACTACCAAAGAGGACAAAGTGAGCCCCCTTGCGGATAAAAAACTCAATAAAAGCATAATAGCCCCGGGCGTGGATGGAAATTTCCTCTCCGGCATAGGTAAAAGAAAGACCACTAAATAAGCTTTCCCCTGGGTGATTGGCTAGGGCCGACTTCAAAAGCGGGATCAGACTCTGGTCTTGGTAAGAGGTAGATGAACTAGGAAAGGTCAAGACGAGTAAAAAAATTAAAGCCATAAAGGCAAGGTTTCGAATTTGTTTTAAGGTCACAATAGGCTCCTTTGAAGTTAATATATATCTATAGTACCCATTGACTGAGGGCCTGACTCACCCCATGGTCATCATTTGAGCTAGTGATTTCATCGGCGGCCGCTTGAACTTCCTGGGGCGCGTTAGCCATAGCTATTCCTAGCCCGGCTAACTGAAGCATGGGGATATCGTTAAAATTGTCACCAATAGCTAGACAGTTTTTTAGGGGCACTTGGTAGAGTTCAGCAATTTCTCTTAAGGCATTTTCCTTGGAGACACCCTTAGCCGTCACTTCTAAATAATTGTCCTTAGAAAGGTAGAAATCACAATGCTTGAAATTAAGCGACTTGAGATAGTCTTCTAAACGGCTGATTTGGTCAGGCTGGTCAATCAGCAGAAACTTATTAATCCCAATCCCCTCCTCAAGTAATTCCTGAGGATCTTTAATAATCGGTTTATCCTGGGTAATAGCAGCTTCTTCATCCGTCCAAGGGCTTTTAGCATTAGCATACCATTCCGCTCCGGCATAGGGGTTGATAGAAACCGTAGGAAATTGGTTTTGAAGGAGGTCAATCAGTTTCCCGGCTTCATTGGGATCAATCACATGGTTCACCAGGGCTTGGTCGATTTTTTCAGGGTCACTTGGTACAATCAAGGCCCCATTATAAGTAGCAATCGGATTCTGATCAAGTTCTAATTCCCTGGCTAAGCCATACATGCCTCGGGGTGAGCGGGCAGAAGCTAAGACAAAGGGAATCCCCTGCTTTTTGAGAGCTTTTATCTGGTCCTTCAATTGGTCATCGACCTGGTGGTTAGAATCAAGAATGGTTCCATCAATGTCACTGATTACCAGTTTAATCTGAGCTTGGGTCATGATCTTCTTCCTTTCTGTCGGTTTCAATTACTTCCAATCCATCAATCTTTTTAATCACTTCAGGGGCTTGGCTAGTGATGAGATAATCGATTTCTTCCAGGCTCCCCGCTTGGTAGTGGCCACTTTGTTGGAATTTCTCCGCTTCGGCTAGGAGAACGATGGTTTGCGAATTTTTGATTACCACTTCCTTAAGCTGGCAGTCAGCCTGATCGTCATAGGAGATTTTCCCACCCTTTAAACCTGCAGCACCAATAAAGGTCACATCAAAATAAAGCCGGTCAAGTTGCTTAAGGGTATCTAAGTTAGCAAAGAAACGGTTCTTAGAATAGTACTTGCCTCCTAAGAGGTTGAAATCGATCCCTTCTTTCTCACTAAAAATCAAGGCATTATCTAAAGAATGAGAATATACCGTTATAGGCCCATCACTTATTTGGGCCAATTGGCTAACCACAGTCGAGACATCGAAAAAGTAAAAGCCCCCTTTTTGAAGAAATTTCTGGGCCACTTGAGCAATGGCCCGTTTGGCTTGGGTTGATTGCTTGGAGCGACTCTGATAAGGAGCAATGACTGGCACTTGCTTAGGCAGGATTAAGCCCCCATGGGTACGGTGGGCAAGCCCTTGGTCTTCCAATAAATTAAAATCCCGACGAACCGTATCCCTTGAAACGCCCAGAGCTGCGGTCATTTTCTTAGCCGTTAACCGCCCCTTATCTTTTAATTCCTTCATGATTAGTCTTAAACGTTCCTCTTGATACATTGTTGGCCTCCCTTCTTTTATATTTTTACTTGCTGATTTTATTTTAGCATGTTTTTATGCATTTGTAAGTTATTTTAAGTGATTATACGCTTTTATCATTGTTTTTAAGTATCGATAACTTAGTGAGCATTCGTTCTGTTTTAGAAATCTAGTCGTTTCTATTAACATTTCTACTAACTTTTTAGCGGACATAAAAAAGAAGCCCCAAGAATGCTTTAAATTCAACATTCTTGAGACCTCTATAGAAATCATTATCACCCGGGCGGGATTCGAACCCGTGATTCCGCGCTGAGAACGCGGCGTCTTAACCCCTTGACCACCGGGCAGTGTCTTGCGTCATTTCCTGACGACAGTAACTAGAATACGCCTGATCTTTTCATTTGTAAAGACTTAATTTTAATGAATGTGGTTTTATATAATCAATAATGAAAAGAAAGCTGAAAAATTTGCCTAAATCCCATATAATTACTACTATAAGGGATGAATAATCCGTATAATTAACGAAATCAATTTAGGGGAGGTTTTTCTATGACAGAAAATCAACGTCTACTCGACCAGTTTGTGCCTGACCATTATGACATCTACTTGGACATTAGCCGCCAAGATAAACGTTTTAGTGGGACTACCACCGTTAAGGGTCAAGCACTGGGGCAAGACATTGTTTTAAACCAAAAATATTTAACCACTGAAAAAGTCACTGTGGATGGCGAATTAGCTTCTTTCTCACAAGATGACCAAGCGGAAACCTTAACCATTGCTAATGATAAGGAAGGTCAAGTGGAAGTCGCAGTGACTTACCATGCTAACCTAACCGACTCCATGATGGGGATTTACCCTTCTTATTATGAAGTGAACGGTGAAGAAAAGCAGTTGGTCGGCACGCAGTTTGAGACTACGTTTGCCCGCCAAGCCTTTCCTTGTGTGGATGAACCTGCTGCTAAGGCCACTTTCTCCTTAGCCATTAAATTTGACGAACAAGAAGGCGAAAGCATTATCGCTAACCAACCTGAGGTCAATTGCGAAGACGGCGTTCACTACTTCGAAGAAACCGTGCGCATGTCCAGCTACCTGATCGCCTTTGTCTTCGGCGACTTACAAAAGAAGATCACCCATACCAAGTCTGGGGTTAAAATTGGCGTCTTTGCGACCAAGGCTCACGCGGATAAGGAACTTGACTTTGCCTTAGATATCAGTAAACGCTCGATCGAATTCTTCGAAGAATTCTATGACACCCCCTACCCGCTGGAACATTCCTACCAAGTGGGTCTTCCTGACTTTTCTGCTGGAGCCATGGAAAACTGGGGGCTAGTGACTTACCGGGAAGCTTATCTCTTAATTGATCCGGATAACGCCTCCCTACCAACTAAACAATTAGTGGCTACCGTGATCGCCCACGAACTCGCCCACCAATGGTTCGGTAACTTAGTCACCATGAACTGGTGGGACGACTTATGGTTGAATGAATCCTTTGCCAATATGATGGAATATGTGGCTATCGATGCCCTTGAACCAGAGTGGAAGGTCTGGGAACTCTTCCAAACCTCCGATGTACCTGCCGCTTTGGAACGTGATGCCACGGATGGTGTCCAATCGGTCCACGTCATGGTAAACGACCCAGCCGAAATCGACTCCATCTTCGACTCCGCCATTGTCTATGCTAAAGGCGCACGTCTTTTAGTGATGGTGCGTTCCTTATTAGGTGACGACGACCTCCGTAAAGGGTTGAAAGCTTACTTTGAAAAACACCAATACGGCAACGCCAAGGGCCAAGACCTCTGGGATGCTCTCTCTCAAGCTTCCGGCTTAGATATTGGGGCCATCATGGATTCTTGGTTAGAACAACCTGGCTATCCAGTAGTATCAGCTAAGTTAGTGGATGGTGACCTAGTCTTAAGCCAAGAACAATTCTTTATTGGACAAGGTGAAGACCAAGGACGTCTCTGGCAAATTCCACTCCAAGCCAATAACGACCAAGTGCCAGAAATCATGACCGAGTCTGAAGTCACAATCTCAAACTTCCAAAAAGGCGACCAAGCTTTAAGACTCAATGTCGGAAATAACTCTCACTTTATCGTTAACTATGATGAAGAACTCTTAAACGACATCATTGATGAACTGGACCAACTAACCGCTATCGACCAACTCCAAGTCTTACAAGACTTGAACCTCTTAGCTAAAGGTGGTCGCTTATCCTACGCTAAGCTTATTCCTTTACTGGACAAATTAGCGAATGCTGAATCAGCTATCGTCCATGAAAAGATTGCCGCAATCTTATCGGTATTGAAGGACTTTGCCCGTCCAAATAGTGACGAAGAAGCAGCTATTAAGCAATATATCCGCTCACTCTACCATGGCCAAGTGGAAAAACTAGGTGTAGAAGCTTGGGCAGGCGAAAGTCTGGAAGCCGAACTCAGTCGTCCAACGATTTTAGCTGCCTCTCTCTATGCTGAAGACAAGACGGTCATTGAGGGCCTCCATGAACTTTACTTAAACTCTGGTGGTGGAGAAAACAAGGAAAACCTACCCGCTGACCGCCGTGCCCTGCTCTTGAAGAATGAAGTGGTTAACTATGGTAGTGATGAACTTTACCAAGACTACCTCACTGCCTACCAAAAATCAGCCAACCCAAGTCTCAAGGCTGACCTCCGTCAAGCCCTAACCGCTTCTAAGGATGAGGACTTCTTAGACCAAATCGTGGGTCACTTCCAAGAAGCCAGTGTCATCAAGCCACAAGACTTACGGGCTTGGTACCGTGGAGTTCTCGCTAACCCAGTTGGGGAAGAAAAAGCTTGGAACTGGCTACGGAATAATTGGGACTGGCTAGAAGCCAAAGTCGGTGGCGATATGGAATTTGCGACTTATATCACGGTCACCGCAGCTATCTTTAATACCCAAGAACGTCTAGATGAATTCAAAGACTTCTTCGAAGAAAAAGTCGATGTCCCTGGACTAGGCCGTGAAATCCGCATGGACATCAAGGTTATCGAAGGCCGGGTAACTTTTATCGAAAAAGAAAAGGATGCTGTCTTAAGCACTATCAAAGCAGCAAATAATAAATAACAAAATAATTAAACATGCCAGCCAGCATGAATTAGGGAAAAAGCAGAAGCATTAAAGGTGCTTCTGCTTTTTTCTTGGCTAAAATATTCAAGGAATTAAAGTAATGTCCATATTAAGCTAACAATTTGACAAGTATACTTGGCATGTTATCATAAAGGTATGCCAAGTGTACTTATCAAGAAAGGTGGAATAAATATGAAGGAAGAAGAAAAAGAACGCATTCTAGCTAAATATCGTTCAGACAATCAGGATGAATATCAGCAACACCTGATTAAGAAAGCCGATGACTATGGTTTCGCCGCTATGTGCGTAGTAGCCATTATTTTAATGGCCATCAAAGCCATAAATGGACAGAGCATTGCTGATATTGAAGTCCTGTTATTTACCTTTATATCCGTGAATTTCTATAAACGCTATAAAATCAGTCAAGAAAAATCTGCCTTAATCCTTTTTATCTTTACTTCGGTATTGAATATTGCCTTTTTCATTCGATTTATAAATAGTAGTTTTGGGGCAGCCTAATGGATAAAGAATTAATCTTGCACAACCGTCTCAAGGCAATCCGCAAAGAAAAAGGTTTGAGTCAGCAGGCCTTAGCCGACATGATCGGCGTCTCACGGAACTCGATTTCGTCAATCGAAACTGGACAATTCAACCCCACCGCTAAACTAGCCCTCATCCTTTGTATCGCCTTAGATTGTCAATTTGAGGACATGTTTTATTTTGAAGATGATCTTTAAGAAAAGAGTGCGACAGTCACACCGAAGGACGAAATCGCTGGAGAAAACTGAGATAAGCTCAGCGAGTCTGAGCGTTACCAGTTTTTGAAGCGGACGTTCGTCCTGTGACTGGAGCACATTTTGATTAGATAGTTTGTATTTTGAAAAGAGACTGGTGATTTGTTCCAGTCTCTTTTCTACTTCTCGTTATATCTCATTATTACGTAACTGTTCCACGATTTGACTGGCTTTTTCTTGTTCTTCGTCAGAGAAAGTTGGGTAATGAGGATCAATTTTTTCAATAACTTCAATCAAGGCTTGGGTGGCAATTTTGCGGGCAAGCCAAGGGTTGTCAGCAGGCAAGATATACCAAGGCGCATAGTCACAAGCCGTGTTTTGAAGCATCTTCTCAAAGACTTCTTGGTAGAGATCCCACTTCTTGCGATCCTCAATATCTGAGAAAGAGAATTCATGGTTCTTTTCCCGCTCCTCAATCCGCTCTAGAAGGCGTTCCCGCTGCTTATCTTTAGACATATGGAAGAAAAATTTGACCACAGGAAAACCATTTTCACACAGGTACTTTTCAAATTGCAGAATTTGCTGGTAGCGTTTTTCGACCACTTGGGGATCATTACGAATTTCACTAGGTTGGTCATCGGAATCCAAGGAATTATGAACTTGGGGTGCGATGATATCTTCATAGTAAGACCGGTTTAAGATCGCAATTGTCCCTCTTTCCGGCATTCCCTCATGCATGCGCCAGAGATAATCATGGGCAATTTCATTGTCTGACGGCTGCTGGTAGGAAGTGACCTTGAGTGCCTGGGGCTGTAAGGTGGAGAAAATATAGCGGATCAACTCATCCTTCCCCGCCGCGTCTAAAGCTTGCAGGGCAACTAAGAGCCCATGAGTCCCCTCCGCTGTTAAACGATCATGCCAATCCACTAATTGTGGGACTAGACTTTCATAGATCTCCTCTTTCAGTTTTTCGTCTTCAGCATCACTCAGGTAAGCCGTCTGGAAATCAGCCAGACTGAATTTGCCGTCGGTGACTTTAAAATCTTTAAATTCCATGGCAGATCTTTTCCTTTCTTTTAGAAACGTTAAATTTAATTACTTTTAATTTAACATGAAAACGCTTTTATAGAAATAGAAAAGACTTTAATCTAGGATTACTTGTTAACGGATAAAAAGATTAAGCCCTCTTACAAACACTACATATTGTGGTAGTTTTGCAAATAAGCACTATATGTTGACAAATTTAAGTTAAGTGATAGAATATTAACTAAATAAGAATACAAAAAAATTTAAAAATAGAAAGTAGTGAATAAAATGGGAAAAAATCAACATGTAACTCCAAAAGGAGAAAAATGGCAATTAATTGGAGCAGGTAATAAACGAGCAACTAAATTTTTTGATACACAGGCACAAGCTGCTAAATACGGTAGAGAGGTAGCCAAGCATCAGAAATCTGAGTTACTAATCCATCGAAAAGACGGTAAAATTCGCTCTAAAGATTCATACGGTAATGACCCTTTCCCTCCGAAAGATTATGAAAATTAAGAAGTCATTTTTTGCTAATATAATTTATTATTTTCTTTAAAAATTTCCCTTACGAAACTCTTCTAAGATTAAGGCCGTCGCTCTTGAGTCATTGAGACCATCGTGGGCCCGATTTTGAATCCCGTAATAGGCTTTTACCGTGGTTAACTTATAGTTAGGCGTGCGGAGGGGACTCAAACGCGCCATCTCTAAGACATCCATATGTGGTCTAAGACTTAAATCTATACCTGTATTGGCACGAAGCATGGGAATATCGAATTTCTTACTGTTGTAGCCGGCCAGAGGAAGATCAGCAATAAAGGCCATAAAGTCCTTAGCCACCTGGTCGATCGTAGGCGCCCCTATAATGTCAGCATCACTAATCCCAGTTAGCTGAGTAATCTTATAGGGAATCGTCCGCTCAGGATTCACGAGTTGGTTAAAAGTATCTACTTCCCTGCCCTCTTTAAAATGAACGGCTCCAAGCTGGATAATTTTACTGGAAAAGCCCAGTCCAGTAGTCTCTAGGTCAAAGACAACATACTCACTAGGAACTTGGCTAAAAATATTATAAGTCATGCTTTTAAAATCTCCTTTTAATAATCATTTTACAATTTAGCGATTTATTCAGTGTTTATCTTGCATTTTTTAAATGATTGTGTCTCTATCCTATGAAAATTTTACCCCTTTGAAAAGGAAAAACCACCCTTCTCCTTAACAAGAGAAAGGGTGGTCGATATTAAATTCCTATCAGTCTGAGGAGGTAACCTAACAAGGGACCGTAGAAGGCATAGTCAGTTTCAGCTAGAACACGCATGATTTGGGCGTAGTCCCCTACCATAGGTAAAAGGAGAGCTTGTCCGAAAATTAGGATTAAGCCATTGGTGAAGGAAGCCGCAATCGCACCGCGTCGTCCACCAGTACTATTACCGAAGATGGCCGTGATGGCACCGGTAAAGAAAGTCGGAATTAAAGCCGGAAAGACGGGAATGGGGTAGCCAATTAGTCCTAAAACAAAGACGCCCAGGAATCCTGCCAATAAGCTCATTAAGAAACCAACAATCACGCTGGTGGGATGGTTAGGAAATAGGAGAGGCACGTCCAGTCCAGGGATAGCATTTGGAATTAACTTGGCTGAAATACCATGGAAGGCCGGTACAATTTCCGCTAAAAGCATCCGGACCCCAGTAATAATCACCGTAATCCACATCCCAAAAGTAAGACCATTAATTAAGCTAAAGGAGAAAATATCTTGCCCCTTTGACACTTGGTCAACCACAAAGCTTGGCCCAGCTAAGAGGGAAAGTCCCAAGAATAAGGCCATCATCACTAGGGATAAGGCAATAGTCATTTCACGTAAGAAACCGAGAGATTTAGGAAATTGGATCTCTTCAATGTCACGACTGCCCTTACCCACTAATTTACCTAGCAAAGCGCCAATCAATAGACCGACTGAAGAAGAGTGAGCTAGGGTAAAACCTTGGCCGCCCTTGATATTCTTCATAAAAGGATAAACATAGGCACAGGTTACAGTTAAGTATATTCCAAGAATAATAGCACCAATAATAACAATGGCAGCGGTAGATAAACTGGTATTAAATTTCAACAGCGCTGCAATTAAACCTGCATAAAAGAATGAAACATGGGCGCTGAGATGGACGAATTTTAAAGGCGTAAAACGAGCAATTAAAATATTAAGCACAAAACCTAAGGCAAAGATCAAGGCCATCTCAAAACCAACACCCTCGAGACCGCCCATAGCTTGGTCAAGACTCGGCACATTGACATTCAAGTTAAAAATCTTAATAAACATGGGTTGAAGTGGCAACAAGGCCATCCCTAGAAATTTCCCACCCTCATTAATGAGTAGGAAACCGATCATAGCCTTAATCACAGAAGAAATCACCTTATCGAAGGACTTCTTTTGGATTAGTAGACCAATTAAACAGACCAAACCGATAATAAAGACCGCCTGGGAAAAAATGGTTTGAATAAAATAAAGTAAAAGATTCATCGAACAACCTCCTCTTCACGAACTAAGTTAAGGATTTGGCTTCTTAAATACTCTTGGTCCAACATGTTATCCATGATAATTAAGTGTTTTACCTGTCCCTCTAAACGTTCAGCAAAGGCTGAGGAAGTGATAATCACGTCATAGTCATAGGGGTTGAGTGAAGAAATGTCAGCAGCTTCCACACTACCGTCAATGCCTTCATCGGATAAAATATTTTGTACAAATACTTTTAACATCACGCTGGAACCTACACCAGCGCCACATACTGTTACAAATTTCATAAGTCAGTTCCTCCTAAATGTCTTAAATCTGCTAAAATGTCTTCTTTATCGCGAGCTTGAAGCCACTTCTCTTTAGTCGCTTCTGACTGCAAAAGCTGAGCCAGTTGCATCAAAGCGGTCAAATGTTTTTGACTATCCGTGGCACTCAAGCACAACATTAACTGAACGGGATCATTACTTGGATGAGAAAAGACAATCGGCCTCTTAAAAATCACCAGACTAAAGCCCGTTTTCAAAGCCCCCTCTTCCGGTCGCGCGTGGGGAAAGGCAATTCCCGGGGCAATCACAAAGTAAGGGCCTTGGTCGCGGTAACGGTCAAGCATGGCTTGGATATAAGAGTGATTAATTAAGCCATCTGCTTTTAACAAATTACCGCCAAACTGAATCGCTTCCTCTGGACTATTGACTTCGACTTGCAAGGCGATTCGATTGGGGTGGATAAAGTCTGTCATGTGCTAATCTCCTCTACTAATGATCTGAAAACTTCCGGATGAGAACAGAAAAAAGCCGCATAGAAAGGTTATGCGAACTTGTGAAAAAATCACAGTTCAACATAACCGCCATCTATGCGGCTTCATTCTCTTCGATTACATCCGGCATAGACTCCTCTTCAATTGGGGTAACCAAAATAAAGCGAGTCTAACCGTTCTTAGTTATCTCACTTTACTCTACGCCAGCCTTGCCAAGAAATGAATACTAAAGTCATGATGTAATCTCCTTAATAATGTTTTATTTACTGATAGTTTAGCCTGTCTAAGCGCTACTGTCAACTTAGTAAAAAAGATCAATAGTGATCGGTTTTAATGGTATTATGATTTATTTTTAGGATTCGGTTAATATTTTTAGTGATTTTGTGAGTCGCTGTAATAGAAAAAGCCCTTGTTGGGCTCTTTTTTGGTGGAGCTGACAAGGGCTGAATATATTATCTATTTTAGAATTGCTAGTTACTATTTAATTAATTCCTTCTTCTTGAAACTTTAAAAGATAGAAGTCCAGTTAATACAGTCGTTAGACCAATAGCTAGAGACAACTTATTGTCCATCGTTCCAGTCGCTGGTAATTTGCTTGCTACTTGTTGAGCGTGACGATAATTTTGTGAATCCTCATATATATCCTTTGTATATGTGGCTAAGACAGGGTTATTTGCATCTTGGCCTTTAGTGCTTGAATGAATTTCTGAATTAGATAAAGGAGCGGAAAGATGTTCTTTAGGTGATTTTTTACTTAAATGCTTACTTATTGTATCAGAGGGCGCTAATACTCTCTCTTCTCCTCTTGTTTCATCAATTTTAGCTACTTCTGGAGTGACAAGATCAATACTATCCCCTTCAATTTTTGCAGATCCTACCGATCTAGGAAATTCTTTAGAAATTGAAGAAGTACTGGTTTCTTCAACTCGACTATCAAGTGTAGGAGAAACTTTTATAGAATTCTCTTCTAAAGGTTTAATAATTGTTGACGATGAAGAATTATTTTCACCTTCACGGTCATGTACTTCTTTATTGTCACTTGTAGAGTCAACATGTATAGAAATCTCTTCTACTGGCTTATGTTCAGTAGAAGGTGATGAGTTGTCTTCCAATTCATGCTCCGGTAACTTCTTCTTATTATTTGAATTATCATTTGAAGGCATAGTGGTTTCAGGTTCATCTATAGATGCAGTTGGTTGACCATTACTTTCAACCCCCACTTCAATAATGAGCGGCTTACCTTCCACTCTTTGTCGACCTAATTCCTGGGTCTTTAAGACATTACCTAAATGATCCTTATATACACGGTTAGTCAAAGCTATATAAGCGTTTTGTCCTTGCTGAATAATTCGATATTCCCCTGCTCTTAAATCCTTGCTGGTTCGAATTTCTGTCTCAAATTCTTTCTCGTTAATACGGATAGTTTGGTCTTCATGTTCAGGTTCAAGTTGAACATAGTATCCAGGAAGTAATTCGATATAGCCGGGGTTATTTTCATAAGGTCTTCCAAAAATAACGCCTATAGAATTGTTAGGGCTATTATTTTCTTCAGGCTTTGCTTCGTTAGCAGGTTTCTCATCTGGAACTTCTGGTTCTACTTTTTCTGGATGTTTCTCTTCTAACTCTTTAGTTCCATATTCAATTATCTTTTTAGAACCAGGTATAGTTAAAAATTTCTCAGTTTGAACCTCAATTATTCCATTTTTATCTTTAATTAAGCGATCCACGTAATAATTAATATCCGGCTTATACTCTTGAATAACCTTTTCTTCACCCAGTTGCATTTTAGGATTTGCTCTGTACTCAGTATCTTCGTAATGGCTTTCTACATCGTAATATATAGTGTCCTTAGCGTTTGGTCGCGGTAAAACTTCTAATTTTTTTCTTTGTACGATTCCATTTATACTCAGAATAATGTCAGTTACTCCTGCTTGCTTAGCATGAATAATACCTTGATCATCTATTTCCAATATTTCAGGATTCATTGAAGTAATTTTACCATTGAAGGTATATCCATAAATTTTCTGCTTTTCTGCATTCGAAAAGCCTACATGAATATTTAATTTACGGCTTGTATTTTCATAAAGCTTATCAGGTAGAGTTACTTCATAGTTTTCAACTCTATTATGATCGCCATTAACAATGGCAATTTTTAAACCAGTGTAATCGGAAGAAGAATTATTTTTAGATGGAGTAGGACTTGCTAATGCTACAATATTCGAATAACCGTTCCACCTTATATTGGAGGCTAATGCTAAACTTTTATTGTATGGATCCAATAATAAATTAATTATATTGCCAATACTTTTATATTCATTTGGATTATAATTTCCACGTTTTTTGTTATGTTCATTTATTTTAGGATAAATAAAATTATTTAAAAGAAGATTTTCAAAATTAAAATCCGATTTATTTTCTAAATTAAAGAAATTATCTACAATACTAAATTTATTACTATCAGGCTTAGAATAATTGAAATTCTCATTTTCATAGAATCCGTACCTGTTAACGATTTCTGCCAAATTCTGTATAGCAGTATCTTCTAAATCTCGATCCCATTGAATACTATTAATATAGTCCTCTTTGGTGTTAATACCAGCAGCATGGGCCCTTTCTGTTAGTCTTTCCCCCTTTACCCAAACACCCTCTATTTTTTCTCCCGTTTTCGGATCATACACATTTTCTAGAGCGTTTAGACCATGATCTATATCCCACATATGAGCCCGAAGGACCCTGACCGCATTCATGGTTTTTTCTTTGACATCCTTCTGGCTTAAATGCAACTCACTTTCTAACAAAAGATCACTGTCTAATTTTTGGTTTAAATCTAGATAATCCTTTTTTAATTCTTTAATTTCGATATCTTTACTTACATCATTAGTGACTACCTTATTCTCTTTTTCATAATATTTGATATTTTCGTGAATATCCTCAGGATAATTGACTATTACTGTATTAGGGAGCTTAGCTTTATTTTCATTATAGCTTTTTAAAATAGCATCCTTATTAGCTTCCGTGTATTCTTCTGCATATTTTATATTCTTTTCATATCTAGTTAATGGACGAGAAGCTTCTTCGTTTGCAGAGCTATCATGATTATTTATTTCATTTTCAGTTGCAGAGGGTGAAGTAGCCTTTTCATCACTAACTGAAACTGAATTCCCTTCTGTAGGGAGATTGGCAGCATTTGCTTCTTTTGAAACCTCATTATTACTTTCAACAGTATAGTTAGCTGGAGCGGTTTCTTGGGCAGATACAGTGACTTCATTGGCTAGTAGAGCGGTTAATACTAAGCTGGCAGTTGCTAGTGGGAAGTATTTCGTTTTCATAATTTCTCCTTGTTCAAATTTTAATTTTGTAAAACATTTATTTTGTCCTAATTGAAATAATCGTATCATATATTCTTTTGTGGTGGTAGAGACCAATTACATCAACTTATATGTAATAATTGTGTTACGTAAATATAAAAAAGCCATGTCCTCTTTACTAGGCATGGCTTTGTTTTGGCTTATAAACAAAATTCGTATGTAAGATTGAAATGATCTAATTAATCATAGAGTTTAACTAGTTTCGTACTTCCAATGTATCTAAGAGCGGTTGAACTTGGCTTGGACTGTATGGTCTAACTGGCAAAATAAAGGCGTGATTTAACACTTCCTTGGCCACGGCAGCATTTTCTTCTTGACTACCTTGCCAGTGATTAGGAGTTCGGTAGATGGTGACAGTACCATCGTAATTACTACTATATTCAAAGCCCGCGGTCCCTGCCATGGTCTTTCCCATCGATAAACTCCAAGTATCATGAGGCCAGACGGGAGAAACTGAAGGAGGATCGAGATTCACAGAACTTCCTGCTGGTAAGAAGGTCGCAGCGATATGATCACCATCATTCCCGTTCGGAAAGAGATCAGTATTCTCCATCACACTCAACCAAACCCGAACCATTTCAACTTCCTTGTTGGTATAACCCGGATACTCTTTAGATTCTTGGTACTCTTCTGCTTGGTACTGAGCTCTTGAATCTTGTGAAGGCTGAGGTTGCTCAGGTTTTTCTTGGTTCTTAGTTTCAGCAGATGTCACTTGGCTTGAACTCTCACTTGTTGAAGAGCTGGAAGTTTGCTCTGTAGATACTGACGAAGCTTCCTGGCTCTGCTCAGTTTCAGAAGCAGACGATGCCTGTTCCTGATTAGTGTTCAATTCAGCACAAGCGGACAAAACCAGGCTAGCGATTAAAAGTAGACATATTTTGCTTTTCATAAAATCATTCTTTCCATTGAAAATATTTATATCCAAACTATGTACAAATAATAAGTTAAAATAATATTTTTTACATTTAAACTTGACTGTTCCAAGTGCACTATTATTACAATCCTATTTTATTTCGCAAGTTCTGCGACTATTTAAAGTCTCTCATTTTCTTCAATTTAATTACTATTTGTTTAATATCGATATCTAAATCTAAAACCACTGCTTTTTATATATTTAAATAAACCACTTAACAGGCATCACAGAATAATATGATTTCACTAGACTTGTTTTATATTTTTAGCTTTTCCATACTAACTTTCTTAGAACTTTTTATTGTAATAAACTAAATAAATTTAAGTATATATAATATATTTCATAAATAAAACTTTAGTTGCTTACTAATAAAGCTTATCAAGTACTTTATTAAATAAATATGATTTTCATAAACATACTTATTAATTGTCAAACTATACGACAAACTTTTTCAATTTTCCCTAAATCATTAACAATTATATAATACTTATTGTTCTTTTCTTCATCTGATTTTAAAATTACTTTATGCTTAAAATTAATATCAGTATCAAAAAGATCTAATTCTAATTTTTCATATTTATGACCATATTGTTTTTCAATATGCTTTTTAGCTATATCTATTATGTCATCAGCTGACTTACCAGTTAATGGGTTATAATATCCATATTTCGAGACATAATCCTTATAAGCCATTTTTATAAAAGAAAATGCCACAGCTACAATAGCTAATACAAACTCAGTACCACCATTACTCGCTCCATGATTATATTCAAACTCAGTAGTCATAAATTCCTTATACTCAATTGAATATTTTTCTAAGAATTCAACAAAATCCTCATAGTTCTTACTATGAAAAGTATTATGATTATTAAATGTAATCAAAATCATATCATCATTAACCCTAGGTTGTTCCATTAATTTTAAATTTTTATCAAAAATATTCTTAGATATTAAATTTTCTAAGTAAATTTCTTTAATAGAGTTAATAAATTGCTCGATACTTTCATTATCGGTAATCAATTCTACTTGATTAACTATATCAATTATAATTAAATCAATTATTAGGAAATCATTAAATTTCCGCGCCATTACCTGATTAGAGAAAAAGCTAAATTTAAATCTTCTAATTATGTCATCCTTAAAATCATCTGCACGTTCCTTAGGAATTTCGAGATATAATGTATTTAGTTTGTCGTTTAAACTCTCTGTTTCTCTATCTTCTTGATATAATTCTACTTTTTGTGAAAAATTTATAAGAATATACACTGGACAAATCCTCTCTTTATTAAACATTTCTATATACATCATAAAATAATATAAAAAAGAGGTAATAATTACCTCCCTTTAATCGCCTTCAATATTATCTCTAGCTTTTTTCTCGTAGAACCAGTAAATAATTCCAATTAAGCACAAAATAATAATAATTATTATAGTAATTAACCAAAATAGTGAACTGAACCATTTTATAGAAAAGTTATTAGCTAATATATCTTTTATAATCCCACTAATACTCATTATATGTATTAAAGTAGAAATGAAAAACAAAATCATTATAACTAATAAAGAAAAAACTAAAAGAGAGTGACGATAAATTATTCTTCTAATTCCATAGCGTTCTCTACCATCATCTGTAATTTTTCTTCCAGATAGTTTACTTATCCAATGTATCAATGAATATAAAAATAATATTAGACCAGCGGCTATAATAGTTATCCCCATACCAATACGTCCAATATTTTGATTTGTTGAAGATAACGCATTTATAGATTCTATTAAAGCGTTAAATCCGCTTATTAAGCCAAACATCAATGCAGAGAATATACCAAGTATTGAAACAATTTCTCTATATAATTGTCCATTGAGTGATTTCAATTTTTCTTCATATTCTTCAACTCTTTTCTTTAAGAGCTGGCTGTTATGATCCAGATCCGCTATTTCTAACTTCTGTTGTTCATACAAATTACTTTTTTGAGTTGCTGCTAAGTTACTATGTTCCAAAAACTTAGCAGTATTCTTTACTTTCAAAATGAAATCATCAGTAATTTTCTCACTATTTTCCCCTTGTGACTCACTAAACTTTTTTAGTTTATCTGTCTTCAATTTAAATAATCCTCTTAAAGTTTCGTTTAATTGAGACATTTGATTTGTCGTTAGGTTAGCATCGAAAATAAATTTAGTGATTTGGGAATATGGTAACACCGTTTCGGTATAATTTAAACTATCATCAAAAAGCTTTTGAAAATCTTTATAGATTCCAAACTCTCTATTATTGCTGTTATCACTCAAATTTATTGGTAAGTAATCTTCCTTTTTATTGCTAAGAAATGACTTTTCTGTGCGATCTATAATTATTGCAAATGTATTAGCAAAATCATTATTTTCAGGAGATTCAACATACGATTTATATACTTTTGCTGCTTTGTCTTTACTAACCATTTATTACATCCTCTAAAGAATAGTTTGTATTCAAAGGATTTTTCTGCCAAAAGTCTTCTTGGTGACTACGATTGACTAAATCAAAAGGATTCTGTTCTAGTAAATAATCAATCTTAGGATTAAAATCCTTATATTCATCATATTCTTTATATAAAATTGTCGGCAATGACGAAGCACCAAAACCACTGAATTTAGAATAAATTTCTGGTACAACCGGACCATATCTCCACACTTGAAAAGGTTCTGTATAAATCTCTTTAGCAATGTTTTCTAAAGCAGGATTTTCCAAAACTGATTCTTTAAGAGCATAATACATAACTTTTTGAAGCTGTAAATTAGTAATATTAATCTCTTTTTTATAAGCCCTACTTAATACATGACTCGCAAACTCTTCCATTGACATTCTTATCACCTCATTTTTAATATTGTACCGTATATAATTTATCTAATACTGAAATACTTACATAGAATTTATTAAATATCTTCTCAATTTTATATATATTAAAAAATCTGAAAACTAATAATTTCTCTCAGATTAATTTAAAAACTTTTTTATAAAAAGACTAGATTCGATACATAATATATTGAAATTAGAATAATATAACAACGATTTTTATATTTAATTTCATATTAATAAAATGAAAAATTTTACTATTTTTAGTGTACACTATTTCACTAAATTTAACAAGAACGTGTGTTCCGAATAAAATCTTCCACTTTCCAGAAAGAATTTCTTTTATACTTTTAACCACCTACATCTACCTATTTTTAGGTAAGTATCCTGTTTATAGATTTTATCATCACATCTTCTAAGCCCTTGTCTCTGCGATTAATAAAATAATATGATCAACGTTAGCTTCTAATTGATCTAGATCGAACTAAATTTCATAGCTGTTAAAATTATCATTCATAGCTAATCAAAAGAATTCTTTCTGCCATAAATCTGGTCACTACTCCTTTAGAAACAAATTGAAAAAATTATTCATAACTTCATCCATGACTAGACGGTAAATCCCACCGCTACCAAATTTTCATTAAGACTTTTCTAGCAATAAGTTCTATGCCTATTCAGTTCGTTTGTCAAAAAAACCCGATCATATTTGTATGATATGCCCTCAAACTTGAACAGCAATTGATCATCATCTTAGCTAAACAGTAACCTTCTATATCCAAAAGGAAAATTAAAGTAATGTGAATCCACCCTTACCTGCAGACCATAAATCCACCATCAATTCACTGTTCTGTGTCATTAAATTAACATTGATAACATCCCAAAATATTTAAGGCTTTCAGCAATACTCATTACCTAAGTCAATCAACATTCCCATCACTTCTCAGATTATATAACTAACTAAATTATTTGAATTATTCTAGTATCCCCCGTACAATGTATATACATAATTATACCTGCTTATGGGTATATTTTCTGTAGCTAAGAAAGGAGATGCTTATGCCTTTAACAATTAATAAATGGGGGAATAGTTCAGCTATTCGACTTCCAAAACAACTACTTGAAGAATTGAATTTATCTCAAGGCGACAAGCTAGATTATCAAGTAAAAGATGGCCAGTTAATTATAAAAAAAATAACCGAAGTTCCTGAACTAACGGTTAAAGATTTGTTTGAAAATTATCATGAAGCCCCTGTTAATGAAAAACCAGTATTCTTTGAACCAAAAGGAAATGAAAAATGGTAAAAGTAAAGCAAGGATCGATTATAAAGATAAATTTAGATCCGAAACAGGGACATGAGCAAAAAGGCAATCGACCCTACATTTGTTTGAGCCATGGGATTGTTACTAAGTACTCAAATATCGCAATTTTTGCTCCAATTAGTAATACAAAAAGAAAATATCCATTCTATGTTGAGTTAAAACATACAAAAACGACTGGAAAAGTGCTATTAGATCAACTAGTTACCATCGATTTTAATGCCAGAGACTATAATTATATCGAACAAGTTCCAGAGGATATACTCATTGATTTATTAGCCAGGGTAAAAGTTCTATTTGAAAAAGAATAAATTAACCAGACTAAAAACAGTAAGAGTTCATCGTGCTCTTACTGTTTTCTTTGTTTAGAGAATTAGTAAATAGAAGTTATGTAAAAATCCAGCGTACAATTCGAATGTATAGACAAGTCGAATGTATTGCCAAGCACCCCACCTAATTCTCATGATAAATATCCCGAGTATAGGCCTTATCATTTACATCCTCTAAGTCCTTATCCCAGCGATTGGCGATAATGACATCAGCATCAGCTTTAAATTGGTCGAGATCACGGTAAATTTCACAGTTGTAGAAAGTATCTTCCTTAGCGACAGGTTCATAGATAATCACAGGAACGCCTTCAGCCATAATTCAGTAAAAAAATTAATGTATATTAAGTAATCGTATTATTTTGTATATTAAAAATAACACTTAACTTTTATTTTTTAGCTACCAAATTAAATGCTGAAATAATACCAAAATGAGGTTTTATTGATCACTGTTCGATAATTTCAGATGGAACAAATCACATCAACACTTCTCCTTTTTTGAAGAATGTTTCATATTTCCAATTCACCTTATGGTATAACATTTACTATGAATAATCTTATCAATAGAATTTTATAAACGCATAGCACTCCCAAACGGTATTTTTAAGGCAATATTGTAATTTCGTACTTATTGTAGATATTCTGAAATCACTTAACATAAAAATATGGTCTAAAAAATTGCTTTTCTCTGAATTATCCTATATAACTCGACAAAGCCTAATATTATTCCTATCCCCCATCTTATGTACCATAATGAACTAAAAGTGTAGAAAAATATTATACCTATTACAATTGCTAAAATTCCAGGAATAAATATTGTCAATTTTAAATGGTATGGATGCCCTTCTATATTATTAACAATATAATAATGCACAAAAAAGAGAGCTAGATACGATATTGCAGTTGCAGTAGCTGCACCATACATGCCCCATGCGGGAATCATGAAAGCATTAAGAATTATATTAATTAAACCTGCACCAATAGTTCCAATTGCTATTACCCTTGTCTTTTTATGAAAGAATTCAAAATTTACTGGAAATTGATACATAAAAGTAAAATACACCGCTAAAGTAAAGATAGGAATTATATTTATACCAGACCAATAACTATCATCAGCCATTAAATGTGAAACTTCTCGCGCTAAAAGAAGAAATCCTATAGTCAATACTGTAAATAATTCAATATAATTTTTACATTTTTTATTTAATATTCCCCAATTTTCTTCGCTTAAATCATCATAATAAAAAGGGCACCAAGAATTATTTAATGCTCCTAAAACAGTGGTCAATACGGACGATAGCGTATAAAACAGACTATAAATTCCAATCTCCGCTGCATCCATTCCTAATTGCTGCATCATTACTCTATCAGATTGCCCTAAAATTTGCTGAGATATTGAGTGAAATACAATAGGAAAACCCACCATTATTCCGTATTTTAGATATGTTTTATTGACTCCAACAGGGTGTTTTAAGTATAAGGTCAACCATACGATAACTGCAACGATAATGTATGTGACGGCTACACCACAAATCCGAGCTAAATACCTTAGATCGTTACTAATAGCATCTATGAAAAAAAGTGAAAGTATAACACTAATAATAGAAATAGAAACAGATAGAATAAGATTACTCAAAGGCTTTTTTTCATAAATAAAACATAGCTGAGAAAAATTAATAATGTATTGTGAAAAAGCAGTGACTGCAATAATAATTACTAATATTTTAGGGAAATTAATTAAATTTGATAGAAATGGAGCCCCGATAACTATAAGTATAAGTTGAAACAAACAAATCAGAGTACTTGAAAATAAAATACTGTTTCGAAAAGAAAGATACTCTTCTTTAAATGAATATAGACCTGTACCTATCGATGAATTAATACCAATACCCATTAGACAGGTTAAAATCAAAACCCAGGAATTAAAAAGTGAATAAATTCCGAACTGCTCAGGACCTAAAAGACGTGTAAATAAAGGTGTTGTAATAAAAGCAATTCCTTGTAATAGAAAAGTACTTAAAATATTTAATATTGTAATTTTATTTGAATTATTCTTACTAGATACCATTATTTTCACCTATTACTTATAATTAACTATTGAAAATGTTAAACCATTTTTTTTATAAATTTTAATTTTTTTATTTATCATTATTAGCAAATACATATAAGATAAAATTGAAACAATTCCAAAAAAGTCATTAAAAGTAAACATAGTAATAGCAGTTCTTTCTAGTAGGAAAAATCGCAAAAATATTAGAGCCTTAATATAGTCTCCTAAAGCCAAATATTTTAGAAAAGCACTTATAGTAATAGCTATTAAGCATCCTATTAAACAGGAAAATACTAAAACCCCAAATTTTCCAAAATAATAATACATAGTTGCGAATCCAGCTTCAGAATACCTTGACCCTGAAGCGAGTTTAGCATCAACTAGTTTTTTAGGTGCACATAAGTACATAATTTTATAGATACCATAATCAGATCCTATATTATCACTAATTGATTCTTTCCCATTATTTAATGCTTTTACTTCATTTATAAATTCCTCAGGATGAGTACTATCGACGATATCGTATGTTTTCCACCATAATTGTCCTTGTTGTGAAGCTCTTTGTTCTATGTAAGATATACCATTATAAGAGCTAATTGAAGTTGAAAACATTATGGTATACAACAATACTAAAGTAAAAATTGTAATTGAAACAGCAAAAATCCTTTTTAAAAAAATTTCTCCATTATTCATTATTTTTTTATAATAAACTAAAAGAAAAACACAAATTAATGTAAAAAAGGGGCCAAACTTATTTCCAATCCATATAAAATATAAAACATAGATACTGAGTGAAACTATTCCTAAAATTCGGTGAAAATTATTATTATATATAATTGTCAATATTGGAAATACAGCTAGTAAAGGTGCATTAGTTGCTACTTTTTCAAGTATACCTAATTGGAGAAATTCTGAAGCGTATATAAATCTATCTACACCTAGAAGAAAGGCGGGATACGCTGCCACTTTGCTAAAAAGGAGTAGGAACATAACTAAAATAATTAGATTCATTATTGCAAAAAAAATTTTATATTTTGATAATTCATCTATTTTATTATAATTAATAGTTGAGTTAAGGTTAAAGTCAAACAACTCTATAATAAACCAGAAAAACCAATAACCTAAAATTAGTAAGGGAAGAGATCCAACAAAAGAGGAATATGTTCTTAATTCCACAAGAAATATTCCATCAATAAGCTCGATTATCGAAGTGCCTAATACAGCAGTACCAGAAATAAATAAAAAGGCTAAATATTTTAAGGCAAACTCTTTATTCTTCAATACTAGGTAAAATACAAAGTATACAGTGAAAAACAGTAAAGCAATGTATGAAAAGAATTTGATCCGACTAAATATCGAGCAAATAATAAATATAAAGCCAAAAAATAAGTTTGTTGTTAATACACTCTTCCTTACTTTCATATTTTATCTCCCTAATTTAATTTCCCTTTAAAATATTTACAATTATTATTTCTAAATCGTCAATAGAGGTGGGCTCTAAAACCTTTTTCTTATCATTGTATATTTGTTTAATCATTTCAATCACAGGCTTAAATCTATTTTTATAAACATCACTATTTTCTAGCCCATATAATTTGTATGTAAAAATAATCCAAGGTTCCTTATTATACAGCAACTTAGGCATAATTTGAGATGAAGAACATATCGAAAGTAAGATGCTGTCATTTGATAATTGTTCTTCGCATATTAATTCCCATAGACTAGAAGATTGGTCCTCTGAAAAATTTATTTTTTTCTCGCTTATGTCTCTAGGATGTCTTCTATAAACTACTTGATTTTTAAACTTCAATAAACACTTATTTATTTCTTTTTCGCTATTTTCTAAATTAACCCCTAATTCATTAGTTGGTTGAGATAAATAGATTAACTTTTTCTTGGAATATATATCATCTTCCACATTACCAAATATATTCATATACATTTCTTTTTCATTCTTATCCATTAACGCTATTGGTGATAGCTGTTTTTTATTTTTCGATAATGTACTTTTACAAAAAGTTACATTATTAACATATAATAAATCTGGTTTTATATGGTCCGTTTTTCTTCCCAAAAATCTCCATATCCATTTTAATTTATGATCATGAACAATATCTCCAACGTAGCTTCCTAAACCATCATCATACGCTATAGTATTTGCTTCAGGGAATATTCTAGTTAATGCAACTTCAAATTCAGTACCAGACGTAACAGTAATTAGATCAATATCAAAATTAATTACGTCAATATGCTTTTTTGTAATCCATCGTATAAATAATCTTGGACATGTCGCTTGAATCAAATCGTTAATTATATAATAAAATTTATTATCTTTTTTTACTAAATCGTATTCATAAACTTCATCAAATATATCATACCGTAATATATTTTCCAGTATTCTATTAGTTGTCTCAGAATAATTTCTATAAAAAAGAATTTTTTTAGTAGCTTTATCTAATGAATGCATAGACAAATTAATAGCATTTAGGGTTTGGAACGGTGTTGCAGCACATATAGCTATATTCACATTTTAACTCCTTTCATTAATAAGAGTCTTTTTATATTGAATCCATGTAAACCTATACAAGTTATAACTAATAAATAATAAAGCGATTGCTATTTTATCTCTTTTTGGAGTTAAAGGATCCCTTATAACTTCCCAACTGTTCTTTTTAATATAATGAATTATTTCTTTCTTTTCTTTCGCAAAATTAGTTATATTTAGCATTTGATTTAAAGTACTGAATCTAGCATAAACTTGTCGTCTTAAAGTTGCTTTATTAAGATGTGGAAATTTTTTCTTAACATCCTTGGCCATCTTATCAGTCATTATTAATAAATCAAATTTATTCGAATTAAAACTACTATTGACAATTGAATTATCATGAAAAATATAATGATACTTAGATTCATAACCAACAGCAATTTCAGAACATTGTAACATTAGTGCATATGTAGTACCTATATCTTCAAAAATTCTTCCTTTCGGATAAGATACATTTTTAAAAAGACTTTTAGAATATAACTTTCCCCAAGCTGATGTGTCTATTACATCATGATACAACATTTTTTTTAAGCACTCTTCTGATCCCATACACTCATCATTTTGTTCAAGACCTCTATTTAATGTTTTTCCGCTATCATAATGAACTATTGATTGGCAAAGAGACATTTTTGTCCCATATTTTTCAATTAGACTAAAAAGATATTCTATATAATCACGATCTACATAATCATCTGGATCAATACACGCTATATATTCTCCCCTTGCACGGCTGATTCCATAATTTCTTGCATCTGACAATCCTCCGTTTTTTTTATGATAAACAATTATTCTCTTATCCATTTTCATATATTCATCACAAATCATCGAACACTTGTCAGTTGAACCATCATCCACCATTATAATTTCTAGATTTGAATATGTCTGATTTAGAATAGAATCCATGCAAACTCTTAGATAGTTTTCTATATTATATATTGGAAGCACAATAGAAATTAATGGTGCTTTTTTCATATTTATACTCTTCCTTTCTTAGAAAATACCACTAAATTAATAAAGTTATTTCTTTAGCTTAACTTATTTAATACAATAATAGATATATTTCTATTGTTATCACAATGTAAAGATTTCTAACTATACTTAATCTTTATGCTCATTATTATGTTCGTAAGAAAAGTAAAAATATAAAATTCACATAGTTTATCCTATAAATCCAATATGCTATTAAACGTGATAACTTTTAAAATATTTTTTAAAAACTACTCCCATATTTTTTCCCTAAATACTTAGCTTTTAAAAATTCAGGTATTTTGATAAACATATTTTCTTCAACTGCACAATCTAATTCCATTATCTCACTTTTCTTAATTAATCCATCTTCAATCGCTTTATTAAGCCATACATTAAACAGTAACTCACTTACTCTTCCAATAAATCGTTTTTCAAATACACTATAGTTACTAAAGTCAATGTTTGAAAATACATCAAATAATACATCAAATACCCAAGAACAATAGGCATTTATGAAATCATATTCAGCTATCATCATATTAAACATGTATCCCCATCGGCGATTCATAATTTTATCAAAATTCTTTAAATAATCTGGATATTTTTTTGAAATAACATTTCTTGTAACATCTAAATGTTCTAAGTGATGAGTATGTGCATAATGAGACTTTAAAGTTTCTATAACATACCATCTTTTTTTAGGAACAAAAAGCTTTTTTTTCCCCAAAAAGGGTTTTAATTGTTTGTACTCTAGAATTTTCTTATTCATAGAAAAATGTCTTCTATAATGAACAATACCTATATAATCGGCCGAAAGATTCTTCCATGCCCAATAAAGACCTGTTAATTCACAAAAGAAATCATTATATATAGATATATTTTCCCCGGTGTTATCTTTAATATAACCTAGATCTATTTCGTTGCCATTACTATCTCGTTTACCTTCAGCACCAACATGCAATGGAATATACATTGAGTCTTCTGGCATTTGATACTTTTTATGTGTTGCTATAACTATTTTCACCGTATACTCATCCATTTACACCAATTCCTTTTCGCATCTATCCAAAACAGCTGCAATAACCTGATCCATATCGTAATATTTATATTCAGCAAGACGGCCACCGAAAATTACATTTTCTGTTTTATCTGCCAGCTTTTTGTATTCTTTATACAAAGCATTATTTTTGGAATCATTAACGGGATAATATGGCTCATCTCCCGGTTTCCATTCACTACTATATTCGCGACTAATAACAGTTTTAGAGAGAGCTTTTCCAGTTTCGTCTTTACCAAATTCAAACCATTTGTGTTCAATAATACGAGTCCATGGAGTCTCTCTATCTGTATAATTAACTGCAGCGTTACCTTGATAGTTAGGTATATCAAGCAGCTCATTTTCAAAACGAACAGAACGATATTCTAAAGTCCCCAATTTATAGTTAAAAAAGGCATCAATGGGGCCAGTATAAACTATTTTATTTGCAAGCTTATCTAACTCTTCTCTATGCTTTAAATAATCTATATTTAAACGTACTTCAATTCCATCTAAGATATTATCAATCATTTTAGTATACCCTCCAATTGGTATACCTTGATATAATGCATTAAAATAGTTATTATCAAAAGTTAATCTGACTGGTAACCTTTTAATAATAAAAGCAGGTAATTCTCTACAAGGTCGACCCCATTGCTTCTCAGTATACCCTTTTATTAGCTTATTATAGATATCCCTTCCAACAAGAGATATTGCTTGCTCTTCTAGATTTTTTGGCTCTTCAGTAATTTCTTTACGCTGCTCTTCTATTTTTAGAGCAGCCTCTTTGGGCGTAGTAACGCCCCACATTTTATTGAAAGTATACATATTAAATGGTAAAGAGTATAACTCACCGTTATAATTAGCTACAGGACTGTTAGTGAAACGATTAAATTCAGCAAACTGAGAAATGTAAGCCCATACTTTCTTATTATTGGTATGAAAAATATGAGCACCATACTTATGAACATTGATTCCCTCTATTTTTTCCGTATACAAATTGCCACCAATATTTGGTCGTTTTTCAACGACTAAAACTGATTTACCTTTTGCTTTCGCTTCATGTGCGAAAATCGCACCGAATGGTCCAGCTCCTACTACTAAATAGTCAAATTTGTTCATAATACACTCCTACTTAATTCTTACTATTGGCCTTTATTTTTGATAATATTTTTAAAACAACGAACTCCACCACTCAGTATGAGTTATATACCATTGAACTGTCAATTTAATTCCTTTTTCAAAAGTAATCTTTGGCGTCCAACCTAAATCCCTTTTAATTTGATTTGAATCTATAGCATACCGACGATCATGTCCTTTACGATCCTCAACGTAAGTAATCAATTCTTTTGGCTTATTTAATAATCCACATATTAATTGAGCAATTTCGATATTAGACTTTTCATTATTTCCTCCTATATTATATAAGCTTCCTTCTTTTCCCTGTCTAATAATCAAATCGATTGCAGCGCAATGATCTTCAACATATAGCCAATCACGTACATTAAGTCCATCTCCATAAATAGGTAATTCTTTATCTTGAAAAGTATTAATGATCATTAAAGGAATAAATTTTTCAATAAATTGGTATGGTCCATAATTATTGGAACACCTACTAATAGATATTGGTAATCCATATGTTCGATGGTAGGCTAGAACAAATAGATCTGCTGAAGCTTTCGAAGATGAATATGGCGAACTCGGATGTAACGGATATTCTTCAGTAAAAAGTAGGTCAGGACGGTCTAAAGGTAAATCACCATAAACTTCATCAGTTGACACCCGATGAAATCTCTTGATTCCATATTTTAAACACGCATCCATTAGGGTAGTTGTTCCCAAGACGTTAGTATCAACAAAAATTTCTGGATCTTTTATAGATCGGTCTACATGGCTTTCAGCAGCAAAGTTAACTACAATATCGGGTTTTTCAGTTTCAAATAGTTGATAAACTTTTGCCCTATTAGTTATATCTAACTTAGCAAAATTAAATCGTTCAGAATCAAAGGCCTTCGTTAAATTTTCAATTCTTCCTGCATAAGTTAATTTATCTACACAAATAATTTTTATTCTTTTATATTTACGCAGTATATAATAAATAAAGTTTGCACCAATGAAACCTGCTCCTCCAGTAACCATAAGTTTCATTATTACATCGACCCATTCTTATTTAAAACAACAACTACAGTTTTCAAAAGAATTCTGAGATCTAAACCAATACTCCAATTTTCGTTATATTTTCGATCAAGTTCGACTACTGTCTCAAAGTCTTTAATATTACTTCGTCCTGATACCTGCCATAATCCGGTTATCCCGGGTTTTATTGATAACCGTGCACGATGATGATACTTATATTTAGACCATTCTTTAACTGTTGGAGGTCTAGTCCCCACTATAGACATGTCTCCCTTAAGGACATTAAAAAATTGAGGAAATTCATCAATCGACCAATCTCTAAGAAGATTGCCCAACCCTTTTTTCAAAATTTTTCCATCATTATCAATTTCACATCCTATGATTCTAGGATCACCATCTAATTTAAACATAAGATCCGTATCTAATTGATTATATTTTTTTAGTTCTTGAAGTCGATCTTCTGCATCAGTTACCATAGTACGAAATTTATAGATGTAAAATGGCTTACCACTTTTTCCAATTCTCTTTTGTTTAAAGAAAATAGGACCAGGATCCGCTATATAAATCAGCGGTCCAATAAAAAGAGTTAAAATAACAACCGCTAATGAGCCGAAAAACCCAAAAAATAAATCAATTCCACGTTTAATCAGAGCTTGTTTAGTTGAAATATAATTTATAGAAGCAGTAATATAACTATCACTACCGAAGCGTTGAACAATTTGCTGTTGTTCTGGAATAGCATAGTTTTTCTTTAACTTAATATGGACAACTATTCCCATAGTCGATAATTGTTCGATAAGTTTTTCTACAAGCTGATCATCAAGGTTATCATCAATAATTACCTCATCTACCCAATGTCTAGCTGCGTAATCTAGTACAGTATCTTTGTTAGCAACTATGGGATACTTAGTCAAATTATCGCTTAATGATGAAGTATCCATATAGACTAGACTAATCATAGTTTCCTTTCCTATATCAACTACAACACTATCTAAAATATCTTGCATTCCTTTTTCTGTAGAGATAATTAATAAAGATCGTGTGATTTTGTTAGACTGAAAAAAAGATTTTAAAAAATCTTTCCAAAAAATCCGAGTAAGATAAGAAATAATTAAGTAGAATGAAAAACTATAAAGTATCATCCTTCTAGAAACATTATCCGCTTGTTGTGTAATAAACAAATAAAAAGAAAAGAATACAATCAAACGCATAACATGCTTAATTGTATTCGCAAATTCTTTATAATAACCTCGTTCTTTAATATTACGAAAAACATCAAAAACTAAGATTAATAATATATCCATCAAAATCAAAATAACTAATATTTTTCTATAAAGGAGATTATCTAGCAAATCAAGTTCTCCGAAGCGGACACAATATCCTAAAAAAGTTGAGAAAACTAGACTGAGTAAATCAATCAAAATATAATCTTTTACTGACAACCAGCCTTCTGGTAGAGTATGATACATTATCTTTTTCCTCACTATTAATAATTACGACTTAAAACAAACCCAAAAACTTCTTCTTTCGCACCGAACTCACCCCACCAGTATCAATGGAATCGCCATTGACTAAGTCGCGGGCAGTCTGGTCAAAGCGCTGGCTGACTGCCTTACCGAAGTGTTTCTCTAGCTGTCCATATGCTTGAGCCAAGTCAAAGGGTCGGCGTTTGGGATGGTGGGCATCTGAAGCCACCACATGAATTAAATTGGCTTCAATTAGATCTAAAGATAGCCGCTTAATTTGACGACCTAGTTTGCCATTCAAAGAAGCTGCCGTGACTTGACCCAAGGCTCCCTTTTCCACTAAATCTTTTAGGATCTCGGGATTTTTTTGAATAGCCTTATTGCGTTCCGGATGGGCGATAACCGGGCGGATGCCCTGGATCCCCAGTTCATAGAAGACCTGGTCGGTATACTGAGGCACCCCTCCCGTGGGAAATTCAATCAGGAGATACTTGCCAAATTCATCGTAGAAGCAAATTTCACCTTTTTTTATGTTTTCCAGGATTTCTCCATGGAGACGGAGTTCTTGACCAGGAAAGAGGGTGATCTTGATTTTCTCTTGGTCTAAACAACTTTGAAAATTTTCGACTGCCTGGATAACCTGAGGCCGAGGATTCATCCAGGACCGGTTCATATGATGGGGGGTGCAGACGATGTGCGTTACCCCCTGGTCCTCAGCTTGACGTGCCAAGGCCAGCGAATCTTCAATCCGCTTGGGACCATCATCCATGTCCATTAAGATATGGCAGTGTAAATCAATCACAGGGCTTGACTCCTTCTCGCTTTATTCTTCCTCGTAGTAGTAATAGTAATCTTCGGTTCTTTCAGTACGGTTCATGATTACGCCTAGGACATTGGTGTTGACCTTGTCTAGGAGGGCTTGGCTTTCTTTGACTTCATCCTTGGTACATTGGCCATAAGGCACCACCACTACCGTTCCGTCTACCCGAGCCGATACCACTTGGGCATCAGTAGCCGCCAGAACTGGTGGGCAATCCAAGACAATGATGTCAAAGACATTGCGCAACTGTTCCATTAAGCCTTGCATTCGTTTGGAAGCTAGGAGTTCGGACGGGTTAGGCGGAATAGCCCCACAGGTTAAGTAGAACAAGTTTGGTACATAGGACTTCTTAATCACTTGGTGGATCTCTAGACTGTTATCAGTCAAGAGATTGGTTAATCCTCTGTCGTTAGGAACGCCAAAAGTCTTGTGGACAGTAGGTTTACGCATATCAGCATCTAATAAGAGGACGCGCTTATCATCACTAGCAAAGGCAGCCGCAATATTGGCGGCTAAGAAGGACTTCCCTGATGAGGGGCCTGGTGAAGTGATATTGAAGGTCTTTAATTCCTTATCAAGCATGGAGAACTGGATATTGGTTCGAATAGTCCGGAATTGTTCGGCCATAGCTGAAGTGGGATTATCAACGACCACCAAACCGGGACGGTCGGCTGGCTTTTTGATTTCTGATTTTTTCTTTCTACCAAACATGGTTGATAACCTCCTTAAACACGTTCACGTTGGCGCTGACCACGATCTTGGTCAGGGTGATAAATTTGTTGTAATTCGTTAGCTTGATGGGTGACTTTTAGGTCATTTTCAGATAATTCACTGACCCGGCCCAACATGTTCCAGCCAATTTCCTTAGTCAAGAAGTCAACATCCTTAACCGTCTTATCGGTGAGTTCATGAATGAAGGCAATCACGAGACCCACGCCCATTCCGAGCACTAGACCAATTAAGAGAGCTAAGGCCTTACGTGGCGAAACCGGTGCCTGACTGGCTTGGGCCTTAGAGATGATCGAGACATTATCGATATTCATCATCTTACGGATAGCCTTTTGGAAGACATCTGCCGTGGTGTTAGCGATGGTAGCTGCTTGTTCGGGATTAGGATCCTTTACAATAATAGAGAAGACCTGGGAATTATTCTTACTTTCCACTGAAATCTTTTCCCGAAGTTGGTCAGGGTTTTCTTGTAAATTGAGTTGGTCAATCACCGGACTTAAAACGACTTCATTTCGAATAACATCAGAATAAGTATTAATTAATTGCAGGGAAGCGTTAATGTCCTGGTTGAGGGTATTGTTTTGACTCTTATTATCACTTTGGTTAACTAAGATCTCGGTAGAAGATTGATAGATAGGCGTCGCTAAGACGAAGACATAGCCCGCTGCCAGGAGTAGACCCACCAAACTACTAATAAAAATGACATAGAAGTGTTCTTTGATAATCTGCCAGAGATCTAATAAACTAATTTCTTCTTCCATCGCTAATCAACACGACCTTTCCTAATTTATTGCTTTATGCATGGAAATAGCGCTTGATTAGAGCGCTATTTTGTTAGTTACTTCATATAAGAGTGTTAGAGATTGAGTTCCTGTTTTAAGGTTTGGGAGGCCTGATTGATATTATCTTCTGGAATCATTTCATAGTAGACCCCATCAATCATTTGCCCTGAGCCCTTCAGTTGCGCCTGGTTAATAGTATTGGCCGCTCCCCGGTAATTAGTGAAGAGGTCCTTCATATCAGAAAAGGCCATATTAGTTTGTACGTTACTACCTATAGTGTTTAAAATTTCTTGATAATTAGGCAGGGAGGATAGGGAAGCTGCTTCCTTAAGACAAGCCAGAATCACTTGGCGTTGGCGGGCTTGGCGGCCGTAGTCCCCTTCCGGATCGTCATAGCGGTTGCGGACATAGGCCAAGGCAGCCTCACCATTTAGAGTGGTCGCTTGTCCTTGGACAAATTGGTGACCATCTTCACTAAAGCTGATCGGTGGTGTCACCGTTACCCCACCTAGGACATTGATCATATCTTCCAGGCCCTGCATATTAACAGAAACATAGTAGTCAATAGGAATATCCAGCAAGTTTTGCACGGTTTCCACCGCTCCCGCTGGTCCCCCATAAGCATAGGCATGGTTGATCTTGTCTTTATTGCCATTCGGTAGAATAGTGGTATAAGTATCCCGAGGGATGGAAAGCAAGCTAGTTTGTTCCGTCTTGGGATTAACCGTCATCACCATCATGGTATCGGACCGACCTTGTTCTGTTCGGCCCAGGGAACCCGTATCAATCCCCATTAAAAGCACTGAAAAAGCCTGATTGCCTTGGCTTAAGTCGACTTGGCCATTCCGCTTAGACTTATAATCAGCCGCTTGGTACATTTGTTCCGAGGTCTCTCTGACATCACTGTAAGCTTTAAAAGCTATCCAGCCACCAATGCAAAGAAGTATTACTAGGATACCCAGCACCCAAGGCCAAAATCGTTTCCTTTTCGGTCTGTCACCTTGGGCCCGATAGTCTTCGCGAGTAGAAGGTTGGTCATGGCTAGAAGGGCTATTATTATCTAACATTTTGACTCTTTCCTTTTATTGATTTAATTTTATGCAATCATAAACACTATTTATAAATATTTTATCTAATAACATTTATAATATCATAATATATTTGCTCTTTATATAACTTTTTTTATTATTAATAAATACTGTTTCGCTTATATTTTAAAGATTAATCATATTTAACAAATTTTTCAAATTAAAAAGGCCCAGTCTCAGACCAGGCCTTTATCTTGTCTATATATTTAAATTTCAGTATTATTAACTTGTTTATTCTTTACTCTTATCAATGGCATCGGTCACCGCTTCTTTGAGGGCATTGGAGCTTAAGGTAGCTCCAGAAATGGCATCAACATCAGTCGAATTAGCGGCAATCATGGCTTGGGGCAGTTCTGAAAAGACCTCGTGCCCTTGTTGTTCACTTTCATTGTGGTTTAAGACGGTAATTTCGCTTAATTTATCCCCATCAAGGGTCACCAGCACATTTAGCTCATCCCCCATCCCTGAATGGCTAGTTCCCAGGTATTGATTATCTTTTAATTGGAGGTCTTTAGGGGCAGCTTCTTTATCTAAGTCACTTTGGAGGTTAGCGCTCTGCGTTTCTCCTGCTCCTTTCAACTCAGATCTTGGTTGGTCTTTTTCTTGGGCGGCGTTTTCACCTGCAATCTTACCAAAAATCAGACATTCAGCGATGTTCATTCCCCCTTGGTACATGCCCGGAGTAATCCCACCGAGTTCACCAGCACCGTAAAGGTTAGGAATGACTTGTCCATGACTATCTAAAATTTCCGCTTTAGCGTTCCGTCGCGGTCCCCCTTGGGTATTTAACATAGTTTGTACGATCGGAATAGCGTAATAAGGACCTTCCGCATCAAAAGCCGTCATAGCATCCGCTGAGCGACCATAGGCATAGTCCTTACCCACTTCAGCAAAATGATTGAAGTCCTCAACCGTAGCTTCCAGGACTTCACTATCAAGATCAAGTTCTTGGGCTAATTCAGCTAGGCTATCGGCCTTAAGAGCTGCTTTGGCATAATCGACAAAAAGACCATCCGCTTGGGTAAGTTCTTCATACTTCTTATGGTCAAAGATAATATAAGGTTTGGCTTGTCCTTGTGGAACCCGCCAAATTCCATGATTATAAATATGCCCATGGCGGTTAGCTTCATCTTCCTTGAAATAACGCGTGCCATCGTCCCCAATAACTAGGATACTGCCGTGGGTTAAAGGTTGGGTACCAAAAGCATGTAAGGTGGCCCTTTCTCCAGCTGGTACATCAAAGGCAGTTCCATGATACATGCCCAAGGATTCATAGTTAGCCATATGCCAGAGGTCAGCCCCGACTTCAAGTGCCATAGTTACCCCATGACCTTGGTTATACAAACCGCCTAAGGGAGCCAAACGACTTTCATTGAGGTAGTCTTTAACCATTTGCGGATTATTTTCAAAACCTCCAACGGCTAAAACAACCCCGTTCTTAGCTGCAATATTAACGGTTTGACCCTGGCGTTCGACTTGTACCCCAAGAATAGCTCTGGTTTCAGGATCTTGGAGGAGATGTTTAGCGGGTGATTCGAACCAGACATCGATGGAGTCTGCTCGATCGATAACCTTTTGCCGCAAAACTTTCCACAAGGCAGCGTCAAAAATACCCTCATGGACGGTAAGGAAGTTATAGGTTTCCACACCTTCAAATTCAGGATATTCATAAACCGCTGATTCGAGTGGGAACTTATCAAAATGGTCTTTGATACTGTACGGTTCGACTTCTAAATAGTCACGCACATAGTCTTCCATATTAACCAAGCCATCAATATAGGTTGACTTGACTCCTTCATCTAAATCCATACCCGCCATCAGTTCATCATAATATTTGTGCATAGCTTCCCTATTATCAGCTGAACCAATCAATTGGGCACAATAGCGGGTATTACCCCCTTCATGACCATTAGGAGCGGAATCGACTAAAAGCACCTTAGCTCCGGCATCACTAGCAAAACGAGCCGCTGTCGCTCCTGCTCCACCAAAACCGAGGACAACCACATCATATTCCGCTGCATAGGTCGTTTGTTCATTAACTAACATTTTCGATCTCCTTCCTTTGTCGCTTATTCATTGGGCAGCGTAAGAATACGCTTACATTTATATTCTAAGTATACTATTCTTGTGAATAAAATAACAGAATTATGCTAGATATTATTCTTATAAAAAGACTTTTAAGCACATATATTAAAAAAGTGACGAAGGCTAGCTCCCGTCACTTTCACTTTCTTCTTTAAGCAGAATCTCAGGAAAATCTAAACTTATCATGAATTGTTCATTTTGAATATCCCCTGCCATCTTTATCCCCATCTTCTTGGCAGCGGATTGAACAATATTAAGACCTAGGCCTGAACCTCCCGACTGACGGTAGTCGCTGCCTTGCTGAAAACGTTGGAAAAGGTCAGCCAGTGGGCGAGAAAGCGGCTGGGCTAGATCATTTTTAATCACTAAGAAGCCTTTATCATCCAAACTGATCTCAACTTTTTTATCCCCATGGACGAGGACATTCTTGATTAAATTCTCAAAAATCCACTGTAAGAGATGAGTGTCTCCCTGAATATAGAGGGCTCGGTCAGGTAAGGAAAAATCTAAATCCATCCCCTGCGCTTGGAAACTATTGTAGTAGGCTAGAAAATGGTTGACCAGGTTTTCCTTTAAATCAATTTTCTCTAGCGCTAAAGGATAATCATCGTCTTCAATTGTCATATAGGTAAAGAGCTGGTCCAGTAACAGGGTCAAGCGGTCTAAACGTTCAGATAAGTTAGCCAGGTAATGCTTGCGTTCTGATTCCGAATTGGATTCAGCCAAGAGTTGGAGATAACCTTTAATGGAAGTCAGTGGTGTGCGGACATCATGTGAGAGATTCAACAAAAGCTCTTGTTGCAGGCGGTCTTTCTTCTCTAAAGCCAGGCGCAGATCTCGTTCCTTAGTCAGGCTGGCGTTAATACTTTTTGTCAGGCGGTCAAAGGCAGGACTATAAAGTCGCTGCCTGATGAGTTGATTCGTCTTGCGTTTATTAATCTCATCTAACTGCCAGCTGAGATAAGTAACTTCCTTTTGACTCAGATAGAGAAATATCAAGAGGATCATAATGATTACAAAGGCGATGATTAAATAAGGCACCAGCTCACCCTTTCTATTTTTTTACCCAGTATAAGCAAAAAGCTCTGGCCTTGCTAGGAAAATTTAGCAAAACCAGAGCCCGTATACAATTATCTAATGGTCAAAGTGAAAATCCATTTTGTGAATTCGCTGATAGTTAAATAAAGTGACCAGGATAATCTGACTAAGTGCTAAGAGAAGGAGTTCTAAGAACTGCCCGCTTTGGGCAAAATCAATCCCTTCATAGCGGATAAAGAAGAGCCACTTGGCTAAGGGGAGCTGGAGCCATTGACCAATAAAAGAAATTAAAGAGGACAGCATCCCCACAGATACCAAAGCCCCAATTAAGACGCTCACCGTCCGACTCTGACTCAGGAGTGTGATTGAGGAGCAAATTGCCATAATCGTCACCAAGAGACATTCGACTAGGATAAAGTGCTTGCCTAAAGTTAAAAAGTTTAAGTCAGTAAAGGCTTGGCCAGAGAGGTAATGTGTGATGGTTCCGAAGACCAATCCCAATAATAAGGAGAGTGCTCCATAAGCGAGAGCTACACCAAATTTAGCAAAAAGCCAGCACCTGCGCGCATTTTCTAGGGGAAGAAGGTTCTTCAAGTAGCCCGAAGAGAAGTCTATACCCAAGAAGAGGACAAAGAATATCCAGGAAAACTTAGTCATGTTCATCATGAAGGACCAAGCGGCCCGGTCCACTTTAAAATTAGCGTAGGCTTCCTGGTGTAAAACTTGGTAAGCCTCTTCATCCAAGGTCGGACTGGGCGCAGGTTCAAATTCAATACCGGCCTGCTCATCAGCTGGCATGGTGGCTTTCTTCTCATAGTTTGCCTGATCTCGGTCTTGCTTTTGCTTATAGATTTGGTAGTCTTGCCCGTAACCGTAGCGTTGAGTGACATGATAGCCAATGCCCCCTATAAGAAACATCAAGCAAATAATCACATAGAGAGCGGGACTTTTAAGCATTTTTTTCAGATCAAAGCGGATAAAATTAAGCATCATTCCCACCCCCGGTTAATTGCATATAGTAGTCTTCCAGAGAATTTCCCGAGTAAGCAAAGCTTTCAAATAGAATCCCTGCGCGTATGAGGCTATGGGGAATTTTTTCGGCTTGGTCCAAGTATTCATAAATATAAAGGGTGTGGTCATCGACCACTAAGAAGTCCTTAAGGTTAAGATTTTCTTCCAAGTAAGCGAGGACGGTTCTGAGATCATGACTTCTTAAGACATACTTGTTACGATTTTCTTTTTCCAGTTCTTGCTTACTCACTTCTTTAACCAAAATTCCTTGGTGGATGATGCCGATCTTATCAATCATCTTAGCCAGCTCACTGAGAATATGGCTAGAGATCATGATAGTCAGCCCTCTTTCCTGATTGAGCCGCTGGATCAGCTTTCTAAAATCAGCAATTCCTTGAGGATCCAAACCATTAGTCGGTTCATCGAGGAGCAAAATATCGGGATCCCCTACCAGTGCTAGGGCCAGACTTAAGCGCTGCTTCATTCCTAAAGAAAAGCTTTTGGCCTTTTTCTGCTTGACTTGCCCTAATCCGACCAGTTCTAAAAGCTCTTGGACATAGCCCGGCCTTCGAATGCCCATGGCCTCACATTTAAGCATGAGATTATCCCGAGCTGATAGGTGAGGATACAGCCCCGGGCCTTCAATCATCATCCCAAGTCTCAGATCATGCGCCCTGCTGTCCACCCTTTCATTAAAGAAAGTGTAGTACCCAGATGTCGCTTGAATCTGTCGACTTAATATCTTTAGAAGCGTGGTCTTCCCCGCTCCATTCCTACCTACTAACCCATAAATCTCCCCTGCTTTTATTTGGATAGAGACTTGATCTAAGGCCACCTGCTGACCATAGCTTTTAGATAAATTATCGGTTTCAATTGCTAAATTCGCCATACTGCTATTCCTTTCTTTTTCTTAAGCCTATTATAAAAAATGAAGACTCAGAATGAATAAAGGAAGTGCAAAGAAAGTTCAAAGAATGTTAGAGTGCGACAGTCACACCAAAGGACGAAAGCACTGGAGAAAACTGGAATAAGCTCAACAAAGTTGAGCGTTTCCAGTTTTTGAAGTGGACGTTCGTCCTGTGACTGGAGCAGGTTTGTAAAGGATGTGAGGAAGGATCAGGGAGGGAGATTCCTTGGAAGAAAAGATGATAAGATCAGCTTGCTGATCGTTCAACTTTTCTGAAAGGACATCCCCTACCCCTTCCGAACTCAACTACAGAGTGCGACCGTTACAACAAAGGACGAACGAACACTAAAAAAAGTCATTCACTTTGACAATTCTTATAAACGAAATCCTAGCCCCCAGATAGTTTCAATCCAGTCTTTACCACTGACTGCTTTCAGTTTCTTACGCAAGTTAGATATATGCACACTAAGGGTCTTGTCATCGCCAAAGTAAGCTTCCTGCCAAGCCCCTTCATAGATCTCTTGCTTAGAAAAGATTCGCTTAGGATAAGTCAATAAGAGCCTAAGAATCGCCCGCTCACGTGGAGTAAGTGACAATTCCTTTCCCTGATAGCTAATCAACTGATTAGCTTGATCTAGACTTAAACCTTGACAGGAAATTATTTCCGTATTAGAAGAGCAAGTCCCCTGCTTATTTTTTAACTGAATCTCAATTCGAGCCATGAGTTCGTTTAAGTCGTAGGGTTTGACCATATAATCGTTAGCACCCGCCCTTAATAAAGATACCTTACTTGTGGAGGAATCTTTGGCTGACAGGACAATAACGGGAGTATTATTTTCTTTTCGCAAATTGCTTAGGAAGTCTTCCCCTGTCATGCCGGGCAACATCAAATCCAGAAGTATTAGGTCAAAGGCTGCTTTATCAAGATTAAGTAAGGCTTCCGTTCCTGAATAAGCCTGTTTATAGTCATAGCCTTCGCGCTTTAATTTCTCACTTAGCATGTCTTGGATACTAGGATCATCTTCTACAATTAAAATAGTGGTCATTTCATCCCTCCTGTTTATTTTTTTAAAACTTCCTTTGGCTTGTTTGATCATATTAGCATAAAAGCTTGACAAAATCCGCTTGAATTGAGTAGAATATAAGAGTTGTTACTTCTCGGGGTAGCTCAGCTGGATAGAGCAACGGTCTTCTAAACCGTGGGTCGCGAGTTCGAATCTCGCTCTCGAGATAAACGAGTGCATAAAATAAACACTCAAGCAAGTTAAAAAGCTGGTAGATTAATTTCTACCAGCTTTTTTCTATAGATTGATTTTAAGAGACTTATGATAATAAAAATTTCATTTTGGTAATTAACTTTGAGCAGTAGTGGCGCTTTGAAAGTTGGGTCTTAGCCATGACTAAGCAAGCGATGTGAAATATCGGCTAGTAGGCATCAGCCGTACTAGCCGTTTGAAGCTCGCTAGGCGAGAGACCTCGTGCTCGAGCCGGTGCCATGGCTTTTCAAGACCCAAACTTCAAAAGCAGAACTGATGCTCCCTGTTCTTTTACTCTGTTTTAGGAAGCGGAAGATAGTCGGGCTTATAACCCATAATCTGATAAGATTCGCTTTCCCTATCGAATTCAAATTTTTCAATATAAAAACGGTTTTGCCAACCTAGCCATTCATTGGCAGCTTCTGGGGCGACTTGGACAGCAAAAGGTTGATAGATATCCTTAACCTGGTCAATAATTGCCTGACGCAAGGCTTCAATATCCTGGCTATCCTGAGCCGACATTAAAAGATGTGGACTTGAGGGTGTAAGAACCTCTTGGTCTGACTCCACTTGGTCACGCTTATTATAGATATAGAGCTTGGGCAGGTCTTGCATATCCAAGTCTTCAAGTAATTGATTGACCACAGCCTCTTGTTCTAAGGCAAAAGCCGAAGAGGCATCCACCACAATCATCAATAAGTCCACATTACGACTCTCTTCCAGGGTTGAATGGAAAGCATCGATAATCATGGGTGGCAGATCTTGGATAAAACCAACCGTATCTGTCAGGGTAATTTCAAAATGATTAGGTAAACTAAATTTCCGCGTTAAAGGCGTTAAGGTAGCGAAAAGTTGGTCAGCCTGGTAGGTTTGGGCATCAGTTAAGGCATTTATCAAGGTCGACTTGCCGGCATTGGTATAGCCTAAGAGACCGATTTTAAATAGGCCTGACTTTTGCCGCCGTTCCCGAGTTAATTCTCTTTGCTTTTCCACTTCTTTTAATTCATGGCGAATTTTTTGAATTTCGTTGCGGAGAACGCGACGGTCTTGTTCCAACTTAGTTTCCCCTGGACCCCGAGTACCGATCCCCCCACCGAGACGGGATAAGACTGTCCCCATCCCAGCTAATCGGGGTAAGAGGTATTCATTCTGGGCCAAGGCCACCTGCAATTTCCCTTCTTTAGACGTTGCGCGGCTAGCAAATATATCTAGGATTAATTGGACCCGGTCAATGACGGGACAATCAATAGCCTCTTGCAGGTTGCGGTTTTGTGAAGGCGACAATTGTTGGTAGAAAATCACCAAGTCAATGTCTAACTCCTGGCTCAGGTCATGAATTTCTCGAACCTTACCGCTCCCGATCAGGTAACGGGCATCTTCTTGGTCGCGTTTCTGACTTTGCCGGCTGACTACTTGACCACCCGCAGTTTCTACTAAAGCTGCTAATTCATCCATTTGCATGGTGAAACGCAGGTCAGTGGTTTGAGGGAGTTGTAAACCGATTATTAATACATTTTCTGGCATAGAAACCTCCTTTCACTCTCTATTCTTCTAAGAAAGCTGCCACATCACTAATTACAGTGGCTAAGCTATCCTCTTTTTCAACTAAATTATACCAGTGAACCTGGTCCATCCGATTCTTCAGCCAGGTCAACTGCCGTTTGGCATAGCGTCTCGAATTCCGCTTCAGCCGGTTGAGGCTAGTCTCTAAGTCCTCTTCTCCCCTTAAATAGGGAAAGACTTCCTTGTAGCCGATGGATTGTAAGCTTTGGCTTTTAGGATCTAGGTCTTGATCTAAGAGCCACTGGGCTTCCTGAAGTAAACCCTGGTCTACCATCAGGTCCACCCTATGATTAATGCGCTCATACAAACGCTGGCGGTCACAGTGAAGACCGATGAAGTAATAGTCATAGGGGCTGTGATGGTCGTCATGAGTTTCCTTGGCTTGAGAGAAGAGCTGATCAGAAAAGGTTCCCACCTCTAAAGCGCGGATCACTCGCTTAACATTATTGGGATGGATCTTTTCCGCCGCTTGGGGATCTAAGTCGACTAACTTTTGGTGGAGGGCTTGGTTACCGTGATTATCTGCAAAGGCTTCCATTTGCCGTCTAAAGTCTGGCCGAGGCTCAACCTGCCCCCCTAAAGAAAGGTCGAAGAGAAAAGACTCCAGATAGAGTCCTGTTCCCCCAACTAAAATGGGCAAATCTTGGTCCGCTTCAATTGCTTCAACTTCCGATTCAGCGTCCCGCTTAAAGTCAGCCACCGTATAAGGCTGGTCAACTGACCTGATATCGAGTAAATGATGGGGAATCCCCTGTCTTTCATCTAGAGTCGCCTTAGCGGTACCGATATCTAAGCCCTGATAAACTTGCATGGCGTCCCCATTAATGACCTGACCATGGAAATGCTTGGCCAATTCAATACTTAGGGCGGTTTTACCTACGGCGGTAGGACCACCAACGCAAATTAGCTTAGTCTTCATGAATATCTTGCCTTCTTTGTTGACGATAGTCTTGAGCTTGTTTCAACTGGTCTTGGGCAGCCCGGCGACTGGCTTCAGTCATGACTTCACCAGTCGTCATGTGGCCAATCTCACCAATTCGTTCCTCTTCATTCAAGCGGCTCACTTGGGTTTGGGTCTGATCTTCATCACTAACTTTAGCGATATGTAATTGCTGGTCAGCCATAGCAGCCACTTGGGGCAGGTGGGAAATACACAGGACTTGGGCTGATAAGGCAATTTCAAACATCTTGTTAGCAATGGCTTGGGCCACCCGTCCACTCACCCCGGTATCCACTTCGTCAAAGACCACCGTAGAAGTGGGTCGACTAGCCTGTAAGATGGCCTTAATGGCTAAAATAATCCGCGAGAGTTCCCCACCACTGGCAATTTTATGTAAGGGGCGCAAGGGTTCGCCAGGGTTGGTTTGGATATAGAAGGTCACTTCATCCGCTCCGGAAGCAGCAAAGCTTTTCCTTTGTTTAAAGTCAACCGCAAAGCGGGTATTCTTCATATACAAGTCGGCCAGCTGTTCTTCAATAGCTGCTTCCAATTCTTCCGCGATCACTAAACGTTTGTGATGGAGGGCCTTGGCAGACTTAGCAATGGCTTGCTTGGCCTGCTTAAAGTCAGCTTCTAATTCTTCTTGATGGTTTTCCCGGTCTTGTAAGTCTTGGTAGTCCTTTTGAGCCTCTTGATAATAGGCTAAGATTTCAGCAATCGACTTGCCATACTTATGCTTCAATTGGTCAATCGTGGCTAACCGTTCTTCAATCTGGTCCAAGCGTCTAGGGTCAAAGGATAAGGCATCCAAGTTATCGCGGATACTGTAAGCCAGTTCCTGGACACTGTAGTAGGCGGATTGGGCTTGTTCATAATAAGCCTTATAATCACTATCCAAGTCTTCAATTTGTCCCAGAGCCTGGCTTGACTCACTCAGTAAGTCCACTGCATTGCCCTCTCCTTCTGACAAAGCATTGAGCGCCTGGCCTAGGGAAGCAACAATATTTTGATAGCTTTGCAGCTTTTGCCGTTCTTCGGTTAATTCATCGTCCTCGCCATCGACCAATTGGGCCAGTTCAATTTCATTAAGCTGAAACTTCAATAAATCCAGACGTTGGGCCACTTCTTGCTCATTTAAGGCAAAGTCTTTGATGGCTTTTTTAGCCTGGCGATAGTTTTGATAGTCATTTTCGTAGGCTTCCTTCTCTTGGGCAATCCGCTTACCGGCATATTGGTCTAAGAGGTCCAGGTGGTTTTTAGGGTCAAGTAAGGTTTGGTGTTCATTTTGCCCATGGATTTCCAGTAAATAATCGCCCAATTCCTTGAGTAGAGAAACCGTTAAGGGCACGCCATTCACCTTGATGGTGTTACGCCCCTTTTGGTCTAAGGTCCGGGTAATTAGTAATTGATCATCCTCAAAGGGGATCTCTTGGTCCTTGAGGAAGTCCCGACCTGCTTGGGAAAAATCAGGCAGGTAAAAAATCCCCCGTAATTTTAATGCCTTGGTTCCATAGCGAATAAAGTCGACTGAACCCCGACCACCAGCTAAGAGCCCGAGAGCATCGATAATGATAGACTTCCCTGCCCCTGTTTCCCCGGTGAGGACCGTCATGCCTTCATCAAAGTCAATGGTCACTTGGTCGATAATGGCAAAATTTTCAATGACGATATTTTGTAACATGACCCCTTTTCCTTTCTAGTGAAATTGTTGGTGGGCGGCTTGGACGACTTCCTGACTATTGACATGATCAGAAATTTCTCCCTGATGGTCTTCTTGGTGGTTTTCTAACAGAGTTAGAAACTCGATATTTCCGGTTCCGCCAGTAATTGGGGAATAGGTCAGGTCTAAGACATCGTAGCCCATTTCAGTCGCCGCTTGGAAGATCATTTCAATGACTTCTTCATGGATTTTTCCGTCCCGGACTAATCCTTTCTTCCCTACCTTATCCTTACCCGCCTCAAATTGGGGCTTAATCAAAGCCACCACCTTGCCTTGGTCTTTAAGGATGGCTTTAAGTGGCGGCAGGATGAGTTTTAAGGAGATAAAGGAAACATCGATAACCGCAATATCTGGCACACCTTCAGTAAAATCTTCCGGTTGGCTGTAACGGAAATTGGTCTGCTCCATCACGGTCACCCGGTCATCATTACGGATTTTCCAATCCAGTTGGTTGGTCCCTACATCCAAGGCATAGGAATGGACTGCTCCGTTTTGGAGAGCCACATCAGTAAAGCCTCCGGTAGAAGAACCGATATCTAAAACATTTAAACCGGTAAAGTCTAAGCCAAATTCCTTGATGGCCTTTTCCAATTTAAAGCCACCCCGAGACACATAGGGCAGTTCATGGCCCTTTCTTTCTAGGACCGATTCGACGGGAATTTTTTCTCCGGCCTTGTCAATTCGTTCTTGTTTTTCATTATAGATCTTGCCCGCCATGATTAGACGCTTAGCCTTTTCCCGAGAATCGGCTAGCCCTTGGCGGACCACCATAATATCTGCACGTTCTTTTGTCATGGCTATCCCTTTCCATAATCCATGCTGAGGTAATTGAGGAAGTCGCTTAATAATTCAGGATCAAAGTCCTCTGAATGATTGCTTAAATCATCCAGGGCGGCTTGGCAGGCTTGGCGTTCATTATCCAAAGCATCAAGAGCCCCCTCTTTACCGATGAGACTAGGATAAGTATTCTTATCACTGTCTAGGTCCCCGTGCGACTTCTTGCCCCGTTCTTCATCCGTCCACATGACTTCTTGGAGGTCGTTTTGAATTTGATAGGCAATGCCAAAGTGCTTAGCATATCTAGCTAACGAATCCTTAGCAGCCGTGTCAAGATTCATAATTAAAGCGGGAGCCATGATGGCAAAGTATATCAGGGCACCGGTCTTCTTAGCATGTAAGTTTTTAAGTTCTTCGATTTTTAACTGCTTTTCTTCACTAGCCATATCCATAATCTGTCCGTCTACCATGCCTGACTTGCCCGCCGCTTGCGCTAAAAGTTGGACCAGTTGCAGGCTTAGCTTAGGATCAATGTCTTCCTGACCTTGGCTTAAGACTTCAAAGGCTAGGGTCAGTAAGGCATCTCCTGCTAAAATAGCCGTGGCTTCGTCAAACTTCTTATGGTTGGTAAGTTGCCCGCGACGGTAGTCATCATTATCCATGGCCGGTAAATCGTCATGGATCAAGGAATAGGTATGGATATATTCCAGGGCACAGGCTGGCTCCAAACCTAAATGATAATCATAGCCAAAACTCGCTAGCGTGGCTAATAAGAGGCTAGGACGGAGGCGTTTGCCTCCATTTTCTAAGGAATAGCGCATGGAAGCTAGCAAACTGTCCTGGCTATCTTGACCTAAGTGGTCGATTAATGCCGCCTCTAAATCACTGTTAATGCTTTGGCGGAAGCTCTTCAAATCCATTATTGGTCCTCATTTCCCTTAGCAACTTCAAATTCTTCCAATTCATCCTGGTCGTTCATGAGTTTAGCCATGGTTTTTTCGGCCTTTTCTAAGCTTTGGCTACAGTAATTAGAGAGCTTGACCCCCCTTTGAAAGGCATCCATGGATTCTTTCAGAGGGATGTCGCCGTTTTGTAGTTGAGCGACAATGCCTTCCAATTCCTTTAAAGCTTCTTCAAAGCTGAGTTCCTCAATCTTACTATTCATCATCATTCTCCTTATTCTGTAATGGCTGTAGAGCTTCTTTCTTGGATCCGATAACCTGACTGTTTAAGTAACCATCAGCTAGTCTGAGCTGGACATTATCGCCAATAGCCACTTGGTCAACCGATTCCACCGGCACTTGATTCTTACTGAGGTAGACATAGCCGCCCGATAAACGCTTGAGGGGAGACAAGAGGTCTAACTTACCCGCCAATTGCTGTAATTGGTATTGCTTACGTTCCAGAAGTTGCCCTTGGACTTGGCGTAATGACTCACCTAGATTCGCTAACTTGTGCTTGTTTTCTAAGACTAAGAGCTTAGGACTTAAGCCTTGTAATTCCGATTGGACCTGTCTCAGCCGTCGTTCCTCTTGGTAAAGCTTGTTAGACACCAGGTCATTCAAACGGTTATCTAAGTCGGCCAACTTGAGCCGATAACCGTCATACATTTTCTCCGGTTGCTTGAAGAGATAGGATGACTTGACCTGTTGTAAGCGGTGTTTGAAGTAGTTCAAACGGTTGAGTTGGATTTGAACCAGGCGCTGCTTATAGTCGTTAATAGTAAAGATTAGGTCATTGAGAACTGGAGTTGCCAGTTCAGCAGCCGCTGTTGGGGTGGCCGCCCGCTGGTCACTGACATAGTCCGACAAGGTTGTATCAGTTTCGTGACCAATGGATGAGATGACTGGCGTTTGACAAGCAGCAATGGCCCGGACAACTTCCTCTTCATTAAAGCACCACAAGTCTTCAATAGAACCCCCGCCTCGACCAATAATAATGGTATCGTATTCGCCACTTTGGTCAGCTCTTTGCAGGTTCTTAACGATGCTCATAGCGGCTTGTTGGCCTTGGACCACGGTTGGATAGAGGACAATCTGGACAATAGGATAGCGGCGTCTAGCGGTGGTAATAATATCGCGAATGACTGCCCCTGATGGTGAGGTCACGACCGCAATCCGCTTGGGGTACTTAGGGATGGGCTTGGCTTCAAAAGTAAAGAGCCCTTCTTCGCCTAATTTTTGCTTCAATTGTTCAAAGCGGACATAAAACTGGCCGATCCCATCCGGCTGGATATGGTCAATAATGATGGAATAGCGGCCCGTTTTTTCATAGAGACTCAGTCTGCCGATGACTTGGACCTTCATGCCATCTTCTAAGTCGAAATTGAGTTTGGAAAAGGTCCCCCGAAAGATGATGGCTGAAATATAGGCGTCGTCATCCTTGAGGCCAAAATATTGGTGCTTATTCTTGCCCCGGTTACGGAAGCCTGACACCTCGCCCACCAAATGGACCGTTTGCATATAGGGGTCACGGTCAAACTTGGCCTTAATGTATTTGGTTAATTGCGAGACCGAGAGATACTGGTCTTGGGCATCATTCATTCATAACCCTCGTTTCTATGGCGTGGATTAATTGATCAAAGATCAAGGTCGTAGTTAAGGGGCCTACCCCACCTGGAACTGGGGTTAACCAGCCTTGCTTACTTTCCAAGGCTTCAAAATCAACGTCCCCGCTGACTTTTCCCTTTTCATCATAGTTGGTTCCTATGTCAATGACTACCGCACCCTCCTTCACCATATCGGCTTGGATAAAGTGGGGCTTACCGATCGCAACACAGAGGATATCGGCTGCTCGAGTAATGGCTGTTAAATCTTTTGTATGGGAGTGGCAGACGGTAACGGTAGCGTGGCGAGAGAGGAGTAATTGGGATAAGGGCTTGCCAACAATATTGCTGCGGCCGATAACTACGGCTTGCTTACCCGCAATCTCAATTCCGGAAGCTTCGATTAAACGCAAAGCAGAAAGCGCAGTATTCGGAATCATCTTAGGGGTCCCTTTTAATAAATAGCCCAGGTTGAGGGGATGGAGGCCATCCAAGTCTTTTTCTGGGGCAATGGCTTCAATGACTGCTTGTTCATCGATATGCTTAGGCAGGGGCATTTCTACCATAACTCCGTGGATATTAGGATCCGCATTTTTTTCTTTAATGGCTTGGACTAATTCCGCAGTCGAAGTGGCTTCTTTTAGGGAGATAAAATCATAGGTCACCCCTAATTTTTCCGCTAGACGGCCTTTGACCTTAGCATAGGCAGCACTGGCATCATCACTCTCCACTAGAAAGGTCACCATCCGTGGCTGAATCCCCTGGTCTTTTAAGGCGGCCACCCGCTGGCTTAACTCAGCCTTCAGGGGCTCTGTAATCGTCTTCGCTTGCAATGCTTGCATGTTATCGCTCCATTCACTTTACAAATTCTCTTACCACTAAGTATATAAGAATTTTCTCTAAAACAAAAGTCAGGAAAACAGGTCAAAAAAGCCCTGAACCACTCAAGCGAACAAAGATCGATAGTGAAAACTACCTGCTTCTGTTCGTCAAGTGGTGGTCAGGGCTGACTATTAAAGCACATATTTATTTAACAAGAGACCTTGATAAAATCACCAATGACCTTAATTAGAGGTCTTCTTCTGATTGCTTGTCTTCGGCTGTGGCTAAGATACTGGAAAGAACGCCATTGATAAAGCGCCGGGAAGCTTCGTCGGAATAGCGACGAGCTAAGTGAATCGCCTCGTCAACTGCAACCACTCCCGGTACCCGGTCATGGTTCCCATAAAGAATCTCATAGGCGCCTACCCTTAAAATAGCCAGATTCATCGCCTCCAAGCGTTTGAGTGACCACTTGCCTTGGATGTGGTCTTCAATAGCTTGGTCAATACTTGCTTGGTGGGACGCAATCCCATCTAAAAGTTCTTGGTAATAAGGCGGTAAGCTGAGCTCCTCATCTTCTGAGACAGCCGCTTGTTTAAAGCGCTTATCGCCCTTCATTTCCCCTTGGCTCTTCTCCAAAGGAAGGCCTTGACTCTTCAATTGGTCCAATTGTTCTTCATCAATTTCTTCATAGCTCAATTGATCTTCTAGATCGTCAAGATTGGCTAATAAGTAAGCAAAGCTCTCTTCTTTCGTGCTTTCTGGCACCATGGCCTCTTGGTAGAGGGTGAGTACCGCTAGTTCACGTATTTGTGATAATCCTAAATTCATTATTGCCACCTAACTATTGTTCCCAAATGGCGAGATCGCAAACCACAACATTGACCCGGTCTACCAGAATATCTGTCATTTCATAGATCGTTTCTTTAACATGTTTTTGTAAAGCCAACATGGTTTTAGGAATGTCGCGGCCATATTCACTGACGACTGCCATTTCAACCACCACTTGGCCAGACTCATCATTATAGAGTCTGACACTGTTAGCTTTTGAAAAGAAGGCTTGGAATGAGCCTTGGTATTCATTGATCGGTAGCGCACCTTCGATATGTTCACAAGCAATGCGGGCTATGGTTTCAATCACTTCTGGAGCTATATTGATACTTCCCTTAGCATCCACTTCATGGGAAAGGACTTCTTGTGCTTTTGATGTTGTCATATTATCGCCTCTCTTCATGACATGATTCTTTATGAGATAGACAAAAGGATTTTCTACTTGACCAGTAACTGACGGCCACTAGGCAAGTCAACTAGAAACTAAGCCCGGGAAATGTATTCGCCGTCGTTGGTGTTGATGACTAATTTATCACCCTTGTTAACAAAGAATGGCACGTTAACGACTAGGCCGGTTTCCATAGTAGCTGGTTTGCTTCCGCCTGATGCGGTGTTTCCTTTGATTGATGGTTCAGTTTCGGCTACTTCAAGTTCTACGGTGTTAGGAACTTCTAGGCCAATGACTTCCCCTTCAAATGAAACTACTGAAACAATCATGTTTTCTAATAAGTATTTTAATTCATTTTCAATTTTTTCAGTTGGAATTTCGATTTGTTCGAAGGTAGTGGTATCCATGAAGACATGGGAGTCCCCAGCTGCATATAGGTATTGCATTTCTTGGGAATCAATGTGGGCAGTTTCCACTTTTTCCCCTGCACGCCAGGTCTTATCGGTTACGGCACCTGAACGTAGGTTTCTTAATTTAGAGCGAACAAAGGCACTGCCCTTACCTGGTTTAACATGTTGGAATTCAATAATCCGATACAAGTTGCCGCCGTCTTGGATGGTTAAGCCATTTTTAAAGTCATTTGTTGTTATCATTCTTTATCTCCTTTTTTCTTGAAATCATTTCTATTTTAGCATAGACGCGCTAATTTTTCCCTAACTTGCTTGATATTTTACAAAACAATCAATTCACGTGGGGATTTGGTGATGTATTCGTTGCCGTCTTCATGGATGAGTAAGTCATCTTCAATCCGGACACCACCTAGGTTTTCCAGGTAAATTCCTGGTTCATCAGTAATAAATTGGTCTGCTTTTAGAACATTTTTACTGTTTGGTCCAGCCATAGGCGCTTCGTGGACTTCCAGACCGATACTGTGGCCTAGCGAGTGACCAAAGTTTTTACCATAGCCTTGGCTCTCGATATAGTCTCTAGCAATGGCATCTAATTCTTGACCGGTCATACCAGGTTTGAGGGCTTCTTGGACCATGCGGTTAGCATCGTAGACAATTTGATAGATCTTCTCTAGGGTAGAATCCACTTGTCCCACAGCTACGGTCCGGGTCATGTCGGAGCAATAGCCTTGATAGTAGCAACCAAAGTCAATGGTAATTAACTCATGGTTGGCGATTAATTTATCCGTAGCCACCCCATGAGGCATAGCTGAGCGTTTACCGGAAGCCACGATGGTATCGAAGGAAATCCCACTAGCACCGAATTCGCGCATCTTAAAGTCCAGGGTATTGGCAATATCAATTTCACTGATCCCCGGTTTAATGTAGCCCAAGATATATTCGAAGGCCTTATCGGTAATTTCACAGGCTTTTTTGATCTTGTCAATTTCATCAGCGTCTTTGACTTGACGGAGGACTTCAATCATCCCGGAAGCAGGCACCAATTGCACTTCTAAAACATTTTCAAAGTCGTCAAATTGAGCGACTGTCACATGTTGTTCTTCATAACCGAGTTGACTAACCCCATTTTCTTGGAGTAATTCTTGGATCAGACGCAAGGGGGAAGAATGTGAGGCAGAACCTCCTGCTTCAATGACCTCATAACCTTGGCACTGGAGTTTCGCTTGCTCGGTGTAACGAAAATCGGTAATAAAGTAAGCGTTCTTGGTTGTTATTAAGGCTAGTCCACTTGTCCCAGTAAAGCCAGTCATGTAGCGTAAATTATAGGAATTGGTCACTAAATAAGCGCCCAAACTTTCTTCTTGCAAACTCGCTTGGAGCTTTTTGATACGGTCTTTCACAATAGTTCCTCCTTATTTACTGAGTAAGTAATGTAAATCGTACACTCCATTCTACCACAAGTTGGGAAAAATATTTTATAAACTTTATTTGATGCCTCTTTCTTAGGTTAATTGAATATTTTGGACAGAAATGTTTATGTCTGTTGATCTCCATAGAAAAAGGCTGTGGCTTGAACCACAACCTTCTTTAAGGACGAATTTTCTTTCATTTGCTATAGCTGTTCGAAGCATCAGCGAGTTACAGCTATAATATACGTAGCGATTCAAGTCCCTGACGGCGTCCTCACATCCTTCTTCTAATAACTTAGATCATAGACGTTGTCACTAGCATAGATGGTTACTCGACATAGTTGCTGGTCATTTTGAGTGTAATAGTCGACTTGGCCGAGGTTAAAGTAAAAGCGTTTATTGAGCTTTAGCTTTGCTCGTTGATCTTTAATCTGCTGGCGGACCTCCATATCCTGCTGGTCTTTGAGTTTGGCTTTGACTTGCTTGAGCTCTTTTTCTTTGGCCTCATTCATTCTTTTTTGTCTAGCCTCTTCTTGAGCCTTTTCCTCTTCAGGAGAAAGCTCTTCAGCTAAATCTTCCTCCTCTAAATCGGCTTCCTCCCTGGAAGTCTCTTCCGCTGCTTTTCTAGCGGACAGGTCTTCTTGAGCCTGATCATAGTTTGGATAGACATTAACGAGTAAGATTTCTGTCTCCTCATCCTCATTTTCCAGCATTTCCTCTAAACCAGGTCCATTAACTAAGATCTCCTCTGAGTCTGAATCGGTATTGACTTGGATAAGATAGACTTGGTCGGGATCAGATGTATCCAATTGCCCTTGATCGATTATGGCTGCAAAATACTCCTTATTTAATGAAGGAATTGGTTCATAAGCGTCTCGCTCTTGATTCTGCTTTTCCTTATCTCGCTTTAGACTTGCTTCTTGTTCTTCGCGCTCTTTTTGCTGGGCCACTTCCTCCTTGTCTTGAATCGCCTTTTCAATTCTTTCCTCTTCTTTAGCGAGGAGGTCTTCATACTTGTCCTCCATTTCACTTTCTACCTGGTCTTCAATTTTCAAGTATTCATGTTGGTAGGCCATTTCTGCCAAGCTATGGGCCAGGTAACCTTCCGCTACGGTCCGCATATTGGTGATATTGACTTGGTAGAGCTTGAGACTGGCTAGCGACAACAAACTTAAGATAAAGAGCAGGGAAAGGGAATAAAAGAGGATGGAGCCAGACTTATCCTTAATCGCTTTCAGTTTTCCTAGCCTCCTCTCTAAAGGAAATCAGTGCTTGGTATTCCTTTTGATCAGCCAAGAGGCAATTTACCCTCACCTGGTGGGAATTAACCATTGTGAACTTTACCCACTCCACCCCCATCAGATAGGGTTGGTGGCCACGACCAGAGACCAGTCGACGAATCATCGAAGACTCCTGGTTACTGTAATACTCCATCTGAATCCGTTGACCGCTAGCCAGTTGATAGTTCAAGCGTGTGCCGGTCGCCCAGTTGAGCCGGCTATGGCGGGCTTCCCTTTGCAGTTGCATCAGGAAAACGCCCCAATCATCTTGCTGAATATCCTTGACCGCTTGGTAGTGGTTAATCTCCACTTCAACCACCAGGACAAAGAGAGATTGGATCATAAAGAATAAGGCTAAGGCCAGGACTGCTTCAATTAGGGTAAAGGCCGACTTATTCCAAGTCTTCCACACTTTCCAATTCAATGCTGACTGCCTCCACTTCTTCTTGACCAGGAACATAGGCGGTTCCCTGGATAAAATTCACTTGCTCTGTTTTTTCTTGGCCGACGCTATCTAGAATATCAGCGTACAGGGTTTCCTGTTGGTCAAGGGCAACTTGCTGGCGGTTGAAGTGCCCGATCTGTAAGGGAATCATGGTAACAAACAATGACACAAAGGAAGCAATTAAAAATAAAGAAACTAGGGCTTCGACCAGCATAAAGCCAGCCTTATTCCTTACGTTTTTCCACCACATACTTGCCCACTCCTAACTGAAATTTCACCATGTAACGTCCTTGAGGATAGCGTAGGGTAACCGTTCGCGGCTGGATATAACCGGTCCCTGGTTGGATGCTGACCTTTTGGTAGGACTGGATTCGGGTACCTTTGGGTAAGAGGATAATATCTTTTATATAAGGATCTTGTCCCTCCTTGGCCTGCATAATCCGTACCTGGTCAGAGAGAAAATAAAGATAGTAGTATTCGCCCTTGATAATGGCCTCCTTCTGACAGGCTTCATAGCTCTGCAAGATTTTCTGGAGGCAGGTTTCAACAGCTAAATTTTGACTGGCCTTTTGGCTTTGAATCATGGTTACCGTAAAGATCACCCCCACAATAAATAAGGTTAAAACCATGGACAGGAGGGTCATCCCTGCCTTGGCCTGTACTTGCTTAAACTTCATGCTTACTCAGCGGATATGGAATTGAAGCGGTCTGCTTGCTCTTGGCTTAAGTATTCTTCTGCCACCAATTGGTCAATTGTCCCCTCTTGACCATCATGGTCATTTTTGTAGAGGATCTGCTGGGTTTCAACAGTTTGTATGAGGGCTTCGTCCCCGGTTTCCTGGGCACTGTCTCTTTGGTTCATGATATTAGGTAAAAAGAGTAAGATCAGTAAGCCTAAAATAAAGAGGACAACGATCATTTCTAAAAGGGTAAAACCCTCTTGCTTATGGACACCTAATTTTTTCATCATTCGATTCGCTTTATGATTTAAGACATTCATCATCCTGGTATCTCTCCTATCATATTAAACATGGGTAGCATCAACATCAGATAAATGGTTACGATAAATAGAGCAATCACGATAAATAAGCCATTCTGAATCCAACGCATGAGGAGTTTGACCTGGTCTTGGTAATTCTTCAGACAGCGCTGACTGTAAAGACGCATCTTGAGCGCCAATTGACTCAGTAACTCCCCCTGGTGGACAATGGCGGGAAATTCCCGGGTAAAAATATTAACCGCCCTTAGCTGGCCCACAATGGCCTGCCCTTCTTCATAAGAATGAGCTAGATAGTGGCCAAAGTCATAGAGGAAAGGAACTTCTTCTTGCTGGCTAAAGGTATCAATAATCTGTTTAATGGAATAGCCCACCTGGAAGAGCTGGCTAAATTCATAGGCAAAGTAATAGGTGTAATAAAGCCGCAAAAGTCTGCCTAAAATTGGAATTTTAACCAAGGTCTGGGCTTGAACCAAGGGGCCCACCTTTCGCTTCCAAAGTTGAAAAAGCAAATAGAAAACCACTAGCGCCACGACAAAAATTCCTAAAAGTAAGGGGAGGTTTTCCAAGCACCAAAAGAGTAAACCTAGGACTCCAGAGTCAGGACTGGCTTGGAGGCGGTCAAATTGAGGTAAGACAAATCCCCGCATTCCCAGAAGCATGGCTAAAAGTAAGACCACTAGAAAGACCGGATAGCGTAAGCTTTGCCTGATAGTGGCTTGCTGCTGGGCTCTCTCCTTGAGATAGGAACTGATGGTCTTTAGGCCTGGAGCAAAATCACCCCAGCGTTCAGCGACTTGGATTTGGAATTGAATATCCTTAGCCAGTTTCATTTCTCCAGTGGTTTCATAGAAAAAATGCCCTTCAATTAATAAGGCCTCCATGGCTTTAAAGGTCTCTTCCTCCTTGGGATAGAGGGCAGCCAAGAAGGAAAAGATATCAATCATTTGAAAACCTTCCATTAACATGTCAGCGATATAGGCAAGCACTTCCGCTTGGAGGCTTTTATTCCAAGAGGAAGTAATTTCATAATTAGCAATTTTCTTCCAATTGATAGGCCGCCAAAAGTTCGGCTTGGATTTTTCCATGGGTATAAGCCTCCTGCAATTTACTATTTAAAGACTTAAAGTCACTGGCCACTTCTCCCTTAGTGAGGTAGAGGGCCAACATGCGGGCATTCATCCATTCACAAAAAAGTTGCCGCGACACTCCTTCTCCTTTGACAGGAATGAGGCGCTGAGAAGCTACAAACAAGAGCGTTTGCAGTAGTTGTTCTTGGCTCAGTCCCAATTCCTTGAGACGGCCAATGACGCCGATACAGTTCTTGGCATGGATGGTGGCAATCACCAAGTGCCCGGTTAAGGCTGCCCGCATCACCATCTGAGCAGTTTCTTCATCACGAATTTCACCGATCAAGAGAATATCGGGATGGTGGCGGAGACTGGCCTTGATCAAGCGTTCATAAGTTAATCCTGCCTTGCGGTTGACTGAGATCTGTAGAAAGTTGGCTTCCTTAATTTCGACCGGGTCCTCCATGGTGATCACCTGGCAGGCGCGTTCCTGGTAGACCTCTCTTAAGAGATGATAGATGGTTGACGTCTTTCCCGAGGCCACCGGGCCAGAGAAAAGCATGAGTCCACTTTTTCGATAAAGGTATTTCTTCATCTCAACTAAGTCTTTAGCCTCTCGCTCACTGTAATGCCACTGACTTTGGTCATAGAGCAGACGGATCACCAAGGATTCCTGCATAAGGTAGTTGGCTAAGGTGGACAGCCTGAGTTCAATGTCTCCTTGGTCTAATTGATAGATCAAGGCCCCTTCTTGAGGTAAACGTTGCTCGCCCACATCTAAATGACTAATATACTTCAAATAGCGAATCCAACGGCTTCCAAAGTCTAAGTCAAACTGGCGCACCGGCTTTAGGATTCCCTCTTGGCGAAAATAGACTTGGTAAAGGCCCCTTTCTGGCAAGAGATGGATATCATCCACCCGAGCTTGGTAGGCTTCCTTGAGTATTTCTTGAGTGACTTCCTGCAAATTATCCCTCCTATTCCTTCATTAAATACTATGAATGACTTAGGCGTTAACCGCCTACTTATTGGTCCGCAAAACTCTTCACTTTTTATTTTTAATTTTCTCAGCTTTTTAAGCTAAAAATCAGTTTGCTGAACTCTCATCCGTCTGAGACCAAAAATGTCAAATAGCTAAAGCGCTATCATTTTTCTCCATGCAAAAATCGTCAGCGAATGCCGACTTTTTACTGTTTTTTCAAGATTTAATCCCGGGTAAAAATGACTTTAATTGCCTTCTGTCCTATAATGAATTGCAGAGCTCAAACTGGCTTTGTGCTTATAAAATAAAAAAGAAGGATGGTGGAATAGATGGATAAAATCATAGAGCAATTGCACCATATGGAAGTTGATGCCAATCGTCATCTTGAGAGTGTTCAAGAAGAAAAATTAGCCTTGCGTCAAGACTATGACCAAAAAAAAGCTGATTATAAGAAACAAGCTCAAGCAAAATATGACGAAGAATTAGCCAGGGTCCAAGCCCGTAACCAAGACTTACGCGAGAAACGTACCCAAGACTTGCAAGCAAGCTACAACCGACAAATGGAGCAAATCAAACAGCTCGTTGATCATGATCAAGACAGCTACCTCAAGGATTTCTTCAATCAATTACAGGCACTCGGAGTGACAGGCGATGACTAACTATACCGCTATCAACACCAAGGTCCGGGCCATGAAAGGGAGCCTCGTCTTGACTCCAGAAGAAATCGATGACCGCTTAGCAGGTTATACTTTGTCAGACCTCTACCAGGTCCTCGACCAATTGCCCTCCTACCACCAAGTGATGCCCAGCGAACAGAACAAGCTTGACCTCACTGCGGAAAACTTGATTGAACTGATTGATCGGGGCTTGCGCTATGACTTTCTCAAGCTCTACCGCTTTTCTGGTTTCGAACAACGGGCGGCCTTGTCAGTCTATGGGATTCGTTTTGAACGTGAATTTATCACCAAGGTGCTCAGAGGCTTGGAACGCCAAGAATCGGTACCCTTTGTCGTTAACCCCTTTACTGACTACTTGGAAAAACACCGCCACTTTCATATCGGTGAACTAATTACCAAGACATCGGTCCTTGATGCGATTGATACCTTTAGAGATACCGATTACGGTAAATTCTTTGAGGATTATCATGATTATTTCCATGACCACGACTACAACCATTACATTATCAGTACCGTCTTTGAACAATACTGTGCGGTCTTGGTTTGGAAGAAGGCCAGTCGGGTACTTAATGATAAGGCCCTGACCCGCTTTAAGAAGTTATTTGGTAGAGAGATGGACTTAGCCAATATCCGGACCATTTTTCGTTTGAAATTCTACTATAAGGTGGATGAGAACTTTATCCGCTCCCAACTCTTTAGCCCAGGTCGCTATCTCAATGAAGCTAATATCAGTGCCCTCCTGGCTAGCCAGGACAAGAACAGCTTCTTCAATCTCTTGACCAATTTGGGTTACCAAGATTTATTCAAGAGTGGGGAGAATAAGGTCGTAGGATTGAAGCAACAAAAGGCTTGGTTAAAGACCATTGAACACCGCTTCGCTAAGAGTTTACCGCAGTCGGTTTTACCCCTCTTTGACTATCTCAGCCTCAAAGAACTGGAAGCTGACCTCCTCAAAGAAAAGGTCGAAGCCATTGCCTACCAATCCCCTGTTACTATGCCATTCCATAATTGAAAGGAGTTCCTTGGATGATTACAAAGATGAGTATGGTCAACATATCTGGTCCACGTGATGATATCGACCGGATGGCTGACCAATACTTAAGTCATTATGATATTCATTTAGAAAATACGCTAAAGGAATTATCAGAAATTCAGACTTTAAAACCCTATACTAGTCCTGATCCCTACCAACCCTGGTCTGATCGGATTGATAACTTATTACAAATCACGAGTGATGAAGAAGAAGAATTAGAAGGCGATTGTCGCGACTTAGACTTTGACTATATCAAGCGTCTAGTGACTGAAGTCGAAAAAGATTGCTCCGATGTCCAAGGGCAATTAAATGAAGTCAATGAATCATTGGAAAAGTTAGAGGCTGACTACCACACCTACCTGCCTTTTTCCGAAATCGATTATAACTTAGCCGATATTCTTTCCATGGAAAAGATTAAGTTTCGCTTTGGTCGTTTTACTGAAGCCAATTATCGCAAGTTTAAAAAATATATCGACAATATGATTCCTTCCATCTTCATTCCTTCTAAAACCGAAGACGGCTATGTTTATGGCCTTTACTTTGTGCCCGCCGAAGCCCGGCAACGGGTAGACGCTTTGTATTTCTCCCTAGCATGGCAAAGAATTTACCTGCCTGAAGAAAGTGGGACTTTTAAAGAAATTCTCAGCCGTTACCAAGGCGAAATCCAAAAACTCAAGAAGATGCAAGCTGATTTAGAAACCAAGCTTAAAGCCTTCCTCCTACCTGTTAGAGACAATTTATTGGAAGCTAAACAACGTCTCCATAAGTTATCCAAGGCCTTTGGGATCCGCCGTTATGCAGCCATTACCCGTAACGAATTTGCTAAGAAGGAGACCCGCTATCTCTTAATCGGCTGGATGGATGAAGATGATGCCAAGTCCTTAGTCAACGATGTCAAAGATGATCCTAACGTAACCATCTATATTGAAGACGATAGTGATGAAGATAATATCGAACCACCCACGAAGTTGAAGAATAATTTTTTTACCAAACCTTTTCGCATGATCACTAAGATGTATGGGACCCCCAATTATGAAGAGATGGACCCTACACCCTTAGTGGCAGTAACCTATTCCTTAATGTTTGGGGCCATGTTTGGGGACGTGGGCCACGGGCTCTTACTCTTTTTACTGGGCTTAGCGTCCTACCATCTGCCTAAAGTCGCTATGGCCAAGATGTTCTTGCCAGTGGGTATTTCATCCATGCTTTTCGGTTTCTTATACGGTTCCGTGTTTGGGATTGAAGACAAGATTATTGAGCCCATCTGGTTGAGTCCAAGTAAGGCCATGACCAATGTGCCCTTCTTTGGGACTTTGAACACGGTCTTCGTGGTGTCAGTTTGCTTTGGGATGTTCTTAATTCTCTTAACCATGCTGATGAATTTTGTCTTACGGCTTAAAGAAGGCGAAAAATTAGAAGCCATCTTCGACCGCAATGGCCTCATGGGTTTGATTTTCTACGGATTAATGGTTTTGACCCTGGTCCTCTACATGACCGGTCATTCCTTACCTGCCCTAGGCATCATCATTGCCGTGATGGTTATTTCCCTACTCTGCATTGGTTTTAAGGAACAAATCATTAACTTTATTGAAAAGAAAAAAGCCGACAATGAAGACGGGATCGTGATTCAATTAATCACCGTTTTCTTTGAAGCTTTTGAAACCTTATTATCCTTTATTTCCAACACCATTTCCTTTGTCCGGGTGGGTGCCTTTGCCATCAGCCACGGCGTGATGATGGGGATTGTTTTAATGTTTGCCAATCTAGAAGGTAATAACCCTAACTGGTTGGTCTTTATCTTAGGTAACCTCTTTGTCACTGGATTCGAAGGTTTGGTTGTCTTTATCCAAGTCTTACGGCTAGAATTCTATGAACTCTTCAGTCACTTCTACAAGGGCGACGGGATTGAGTTCAAGAGCGTCTGGTCATCAACCAAGTCATAATTCATAAGTTTTCGATTTAATTCAATTTAATTTTAAAAAAAGGAGAATGAAAATGTCTATTGCTACTATGCTTAAATTAACTATTGCCTTAACCTTTATCCTTGCTTTTGTCCTTCCAGGCGCTTACTACTTCTTAGGCCATGCTGGTCGAGAACGTTATAAGAAAACCTTGGCTTGGAATGTCTTTGCCCTGGTTTCAGGAATTGCGATCGCCTTAATTATTGCCTACCACCCAGAAGTGGCCTTTGCGGCTGGTCAAGAAGCTGGCGCTGCTAGTGACGGCTTAGCCCGTGGTTTAGGTTTTATCGGTGCTGCCCTTTCTACTGGTCTATCCTGTGTGGGTGCTGGTATTGCCGTATCTAACTCTGCTTCTGCAGCTCTTGGTGCTATTAGTGAAGATTCATCTATCTTTGGTCGTTCATTGATCTTTGTTGGTTTGGCTGAAGGTATCTCCCTCTTCGGTTTAATTGTTTCCTTCTCTATCCTAGGTCAACTTTAATGAAACAATATCTCATTAGCGATAATGTGCATTCCTTAACCGGGATGAAACTGGTGGGCGTTGATGGCGTCTTGATCAAGGACCACGATTCATTTGAAGAGGCTTTTCAAGCAGTCTTGGAAAGAAATGATATTGGTGTTTTGATGATTTCGCCCCAGCTGATTGCTGACCACCAAGACCTAGTCGATGAGGTGCGATTCAACCGCTCAACACCTCTGATTGTAGAGATGTTAGGCCCCAATGAATATGCATCCGAACAATCCTCAATCGCTGACACCATCCAGCGTGCCATTGGGATATCCATTTAGGAGAGGAGCCTAGTATGAAACTTGAAGAAAAAATGGCTTATTTTAAGGATCAAGTGACCCAACAAAGCCAATCTGAAATTGACCAACAAATTAACCAATATCGGCAAACTCTAGAAGACGATTACCAAAAATTTCAAGAGCAAACCGATGAAACCTTTGCTCACCGTTTAGTTAACGAAAAAGAAGCCTTACGCAAGGAAAATAATAAGGCCATTTCTCAAATTCAAATCAACCAACAACGAGAATTGTTCTTAACCGAAGAGAACATGAAACTAACTCTCTTCAAAACCTTCACCAAGCAAATCGAAAGCTATCAAGAGAGTGAAGCTTATATTGAACAATTGAAAAAAATGCTGAAGAATATTCAAGCCTACGCAGGTCGTGAAAAATACGACCTCTACATCGATGAAAATGATAGTCATTTAAGAAGTCAATTAGAAAGTTATGCTTCCCACCCTATCATTATCTCTGACCGTCCCTTCATGGGCGGCATCCGGGCGGTATTAAGAGAGCGTCAAATCTTAGTAGACTACTCTTTCTTAACCTTTCTTGACCGCCTCAAAGAAAACTTTGTCATTAAGGAGGCTGATTAATCGATGGGAGAAAATACAATTTATGCCATTAATGGCCCCATTGTTACCGTCAAGGGCAATACTGATTTTTCCATGCAAGAATTGGTCCATGTCGGTAAGAGTCGCTTAGTTGGCGAAGTGATTCGTATCGACCAAGCCAAAACCACCATCCAAGTCTACGAAGAGACCGCCGGCTTAAAACCAGGTGAACCCATTTACGGGAGTGGCTCAGCCATGACGGTTGAGCTGGGTCCTGGCCTCTTGAATAATATCTACGATGGGATTGAACGGCCCCTAGAAGATATCGCTGAATCCAGTGGTTTCTATATTAAAAGAGGGGTCAATGTCGACTCGCTCGACCGCCAAAAAGCATGGCAAATCACCCCAACCGTTCAAGTCGGTGACCAAGTATCAGCCGGTGACGTTATTGCTGAAGTGCAAGAAACCCAAGCCATTAAACATAAAATTATGGTGCCTAATTCTGTGGTCGGTGAAGTGGTTGATGTAGTGGCTCCTGGATCCTATACCATTGAAGAGACCCTAGCTACTATCCGCCAATTTAATGGTGAGGAATACCAAGTCAAGGCCTATCAAAAATGGCCTATCCGTACCCCACGTCCTGTGGCGAAGCGGCTAGAAAGTACTACCCCACTGCTCACTGGGCAACGGATTATTGATACCGTCTTCCCGATTGCTAAGGGCGGGACAGCGGCCATTCCAGGTGGTTTCGGCACTGGGAAAACCACCATGCAACACCAAATCGCTAAGTTTGCCGATGCCGATGTCATTGTCTACATTGGTTGCGGGGAACGTGGCAATGAAATGACGGAAGTCTTGGAAGATTTCTCCAAACTGATTGACCCGCGTTCTAACGCCCCATTAATGGAACGGACCGTCTTAATCGCTAACACTTCCAATATGCCAGTGGCAGCACGGGAAGCTTCCATATATACCGGCTTAACCATTGCTGAATATTATCGGGATATGGGTTATGATGTAGCCATTATGGCCGACTCCACTTCCCGTTGGGCGGAAGCTTTACGTGAATTATCGGGCCGTTTGGAAGAAATGCCAGCTGAAGAAGGTTATCCAGCCTACCTGGCTAGTCGGATTGCAACCTTCTATGAAAGAGCCGGCGACATGGAAACCCTCAACCACGACAATGGTTCAGTGTCAATTATCGGGGCGGTTTCCCCTCAAGGTGGGGACTTCTCTGAACCCGTGACCCAAAACACCAAGCGTTTTGTCCGTTGTTTCTGGGGACTGGATGCCAACCTGGCCCATGCCCGTCACTACCCAGCCATTAACTGGATGAATTCCTATTCTCAATACGTGGATGACTTAACGGCTTGGTATAATAAACAAGTTTCCGAAGAATTCGTGGAGAACCGCTCACAAATGATGGCCCTACTCCACGAAGAAGATGAATTAAATGAAATCGTAAAATTAATTGGTTCAGATATCTTACCTGATTCGCAAAAATTGACCCTTCAAACCGCACGAATTATTCGTTTAGGTTTCTTACAACAAAACACCTTCCACGAAATTGACCAAGCGGTACCGATTGCTAAGCAAGCCAAGATGTTAGATGTGATTCTCTATCTACATTCCCGCTGCCAACAATTGGTCCAATGGGGGATGCCAATGTCTTATATCGCTAAGGCTGATATCTTTAACCAATTAATTACTATGAAGTTTGATGTGCCAAATGATGACTTAGAAGCTTTTGATCATTATTATGAAGATATCGATCGCTTCTATGAAAAAGCAATGCAAGAAAATGGATAAGGGGGAAAATAAATGGCAATTGAATATTTAGGATTAAGTTCGATTGAAGGCCCTCTTGTCGTGGTCGACGGAGTTAGGGGGGCGGCCTATGGTGACATTGTCCGCTTCCGAACTAACCGTTCTGACCAAAAAGTGGGTCAAATTATCACAATTGAAGGCGAACATGCCCTGATACAGGTTTTTGACTCGACTACTGGAATGTCCTTGGATAATACCCATACCCACTTTACCGGTAAGGGGATGGAATTAGGCCTAGGTCCTGATATCTTAGGACGGACCTTTAACGGGATCGGTCAACCGATCGATGGCTTAGGCGCTATCCACGCTGAAGTGAGCCGTGATGTCAATGGAGCGCCCCTCAACCCGGTCTCACGGATCTACCCGCGTGACTATATCGAAACCGGTTTTTCCGCTATTGACGGCTTAACTACCCTGATTCGCGGGCAAAAGCTACCAATCTTCTCCGGTGATGGGATGCCCCATAACCAACTGGCTGCTCAAATTGCTAAACAAGCCAAACTCGGTGACGGCGTAGACGGCGAATTTGCGGTCGTCTTTGCAGCCATGGGGGTTAAACACGATGTGGCCGACTTCTTTAAGCGATCCTTTGAAGAAAGTGGCGCCATGGAACACGTGACCATGTTCGTCAATACTGCTGACGACCCCGTGATGGAACGTTTGATTACCCCACGGATGGCCCTCACTACCGCCGAATACTTAGCCTATGATTTAGGTAAGCATGTCTTGGTTATTTTGACCGATATGACTTCCTTCTGTGAAGCTTTACGTGAAGTTTCTAACGCTAAACAAGAAATTCCTTCCCGTAAAGGTTATCCTGGCTACCTCTATTCCGAGCTAGCTACCATCTATGAACGGGCAGGAATTGTTAAAGGACGGCAAGGTTCTGTAACTCAAATTCCAATTCTAACCATGCCTAACGATGACATCACCCACCCGATTCCTGACCTTACTGGTTATATTACTGAAGGCCAGGTGGTATTGGACCGGAGTATTGAAGGGAAGAATATCTACCCACCAATTAATCCTCTCCCTTCCCTGTCACGTTTAATGAAGGACGGGATTGGGGACGGCTACACCCGTGAGGACCATGACGCGGTATCTAATCAACTCTTCGCCGCTTACTCCCAAGCCATTGATGCCCGTTCGCTAGCATCGGTTATCGGGGAAGAAGAACTTTCTGACTTAGATAAGAAATACTTAGCCTTCGGGGAAGCCTTTGAACAAGAATTTATTGGGCAAAAGCAAGATGAGAACCGGACAATTACCGATACCTTGAACTTAGGATGGGACCTACTCCGTAGCTTCCCACGGACCGAGTTAAACCGGATGGATAGTCAATTACTCGACAAATATTATGAAGATACCACTTATTCTTACAAAAAAGATGCCCTAGATAAGGATAGTAAGCAGGACGGTGAGGACTAATGGAAGTCAACCACACCCCCACCAAGGGGAATCTCATGCAGGTTGAAAAAACCTTGCGCTTATCCAAGAACGGCCACGAATTAATGGACCGTAAACGGATGATTTTAATGAATGAAATTATGTCCCTGGTGCAAAAGGCTAAGAAAGTCCAAGAGCAATTAAAGGAAGCCTATCAAAAGGCCTATGAGTGCCTCTTTGAAGCCCAGAGAGAGATTGGTTTACATACCATTGCGGACTGGGCCCAAGATGTGCCCCAATCCGATAGTCTTAGCCTCAAAGTTCGTAGCGTGATGGGCAGTGAGGTGCCTGAGGTCGACTACCAAGCTGAGGCCATGCAACCGGCCTATTCCTTCTCTCAAACCACCACAAAAATGGATGAAGCCCGGATTGCCTTTGAAACAGTTAAGGACTTAGAGATGCAACTGGCCCAAGTAGAGAACGCGGCTTACCGGCTAGCCTCAAATATCCAAAAAACCCAAAAACGGGTCAATGCCTTGAAGAATATTACCATTCCGCAATTGCAAGACGCTCAAAGAGACATCTCCTCAGCCCTTGAAGAAAAGGAAAGAGAAGAATTCACCCGCCTTAAAGTGGTTAAACGCATCCTTACTGCCAAGGATGAAGCCCAAAAAGAACGCATGCGCTCTGAAGCATAGAGTGCGACAATAGCCAAAAAGAAGTCTAGGATTTGCCTAGGCTTCTTTTTTATACATAATAGCTTATTCAGTAATGTCTTATTTAAAAACGAGTATAAAAAAGGAAGCTGATTGATTCCAGCTTCCTTTTCATTTATCCTAAGCCTTATTTTTTAGCTTGGTTTTTAGCTTCTTCTTTACCGTCTTTGGCTTCTTTTTTAGCGGTGTCTACGACATCTTTTGATTTTTCTTCGACTTCTTTACCAGCTTTTTTGGCTTCGTCTTTGGCGTCTTGAGCAGCTTCATCGACATATTCCTTGGTGTAGTCGTAAGCTTCCTTAACGTCGTCTTTAGCCTTGTGGTATTGTTCGTTAGCTACACGGCCAGTTTCTTGTAAGGAGTCTTTAAGGGTGTCGGCACTTTCTTGTAAGTTAACGCGGATGTCGTTAGCAGCATCTGAAGTAGCTTCGTAGATAGTGTTTCCTTTTTCGATAGCAAGATCAGCATAGTCCATCGCTGTGTCTTTTAAGTTGTTCGCTTGGTCATTGATGTCTTGACGTAATTCTTTACCAGATTTTGGGGCGAATAATAAAGCTGTTACAGCAGCGGCTGATCCACCAATAATTGCTCCGAGTAAAAATGCACCTGTTTTATTTGACATAAGATATACTTCCTTTCCTTTTTCACACATTCACACTATTCGGCTAAAATGCCTTGGTTTCTGATTGTTCTTGAGCCTTACGCATGTCGCGTTTTTTCTTAAGTAATTTAGCTGATTTTCCAATCTTTTCAAAGCCAGAAACCTTGGGATCAACCTGGCTATTTTCACTGGCTTGACGTACTTTCTTGTAACCGGCTTTGGCTTGATCAACTTTTTCATCCGCTTTATTGGTGATATTCAATACCAAATCGCGGGTAGAATCATTCACATCGGAAATGGAAACTCCAACATCTCCCACTGCTTGGAATAAAGGATCAACCTTAGCTACCTTACCGTTAACGTCTTCCAGTAGTTGGTTGGTCTTATTAAGTAGGCCTTGAGCTTCTACTGAGATACCGTCGACATCGCGTCGGAGAACGGCAATTGTTTTATTGGCCTCATCAACTGTATTCACAACTTCTTTAACCGTTTGTGTCAATTGACGGATAAATAAAACAAGAAAAACCACTAAAACAGCGAAGGATACTGCAGCAATAATTGCCGCTATCTCACTCCATGTCATGCTATACATCACTCCTCACATCTTTAAGTGACTTTCTTATTTTTAATATACCTATATGATACCATTTTTTACCTATAATACAAAATATAATCGCTTCCAGTGGCTTGGCTTTACCTTTATGGGAATAACGTATAAACTATATCTATGAATAAGAAAGGAAAGTCTCAATGCAATTCATCAGTCAATGGTTCACCAATTATCTTGGCAATATCGATATTGAAAGTATTTTATCCCACTTACTCACTACCCTCTTACAATTAGTTCTTACGGTGGTCTTGCTATACATCATTCGCCGAATTACAGTGCGTTTGATTAATACCTACTTTGATAAAACTGCCCGTTTTTCCAACAATAACTACCGGTCAAAAACCATGAAAGCCCTGTTGACCAATATTACCCAGTACGTGTATTACTTCCTGCTTGGTTACTCTACCCTAGCCATTCTTGGCGTACCAGTTGCCACGCTCTTAGCTGGTGCTGGGATAGCCAGTATTGCAGTAGGTATTGGCGCCCAGGGCTTGGTTACTGACATGGTCAATGGCATGTTCATCCTGCTAGAACACCAGCTAGACGTTGGTGATTCCGTAGTAATCGACCAAGTCAGCGGGATCGTAGAAAAGATCGGGATTAAAACCACTGTTATCCGTGGTTTCGACGGAACTATGAATTTTATCCCTAACCGCCAAATTGAAGTGGTGGTCAATAATTCACGAAACCCTATCCGTAGTGAAGTTGATTTATCTTACTTTGCTGATACCGATATTAATGAATTCGTCGCTGTCATTAAGAAACGTCTTGGCGATTTGGCTCCCGACGAAAACCTATCTAAGCCACCGGTATTACTAGGGGTGACTCGAAATGTTGACCACCAACTCGTTTATCGCATTCGCTTCTTCTGTGTAAACGGCAGCCAGGAAGATATTCAAAGCAAGTACTATGAAGAACTCACCAATGCCTTAAGAGAAGCAGGCATAGAACAACCTGACTCCCAAAGAGCTGTCTCTCACATTAGTGTCGATTATAAACATACAGAAACTAAAAACCAAGACAAATAAAAAGCCATGATAAAGATTAATGGATTTCTACAGTAAGATATTTTTTTAGACAAGATCTTAAAGGCTGGGATGATCTTCCCAGCCTTTTTCATGCATTACGTTTTTATTGAATGGTATTTCTGTAATTTTGTCTTTTGGTGCACTTGTCACACTCTCCTTAAGGCAGGAATTTTTCGGGGACTTTTTCGCCGTTTCTTTGGTAGAAGGTGACTTCTTCCTGGCCAGCTTGCCAGTCTAGGATGGCATAGGTGGGAGTGAGATAGTTGCCACGAGGGAAGGTCACGGACCCAGGGTTAATTAAGTGCACTCCATCAAGGAACTGGTCATCCATGATGTGTGTGTGACCATAGACAGCAATTTGACAGCCTTGTTTCTTGGCATATTCAGCGTATTTCTCTACTCCCGCCTTGACCCCATAAAGGTGGCCATGGGTATAGATCAGCCGGCCTTCTGGTGTATCGATAATGCGTTCAGGCTGGTAGGGGCCAAAATCGCAATTTCCCTTCACCGGTTCGATCACATTCCAAATACTGTCGCCAGCATCTAATTCAGAATCACCGCAATGGAGCATGAGGTCAACTTGGTCTTGGTAGCGTGCGACGAGGTCTGAGAGAATCTGGCTATCTCCATGACTATCTGAGATTAGTAATATTTTCATTGCAATTCCACCTTTCCTGCTTCAATATCGGCTTTGAGTTGGGCCATGACTTGACCACGGTGACTGATCTTATTTTTTAAGTCAGGCTCAATTTCTGCTGTAGTTTTTTGGTAGTCTGGAAGGTAAAAGATTGAATCATAACCAAAGCCGTTACTGCCCCGCTCTTCCCTTAGGATTTCTCCGGACAAGTGACCAATATAATGTTTATAGACTTGGCCATCCGAATGACTTAAGACCATGGCACAAGTAAATTGGGCTTGACGCTTGCCATCGGGAATATCTTCCATAGCTAGTAAGACTTTATGGCGGTTGGCTTGATCATTCTTGTCTAAGCCAGCATAGCGAGCCGAATAGATCCCTGGCTCTCCATTTAGAGCTTCAATTTCCAAGCCAGAGTCATCAGCGATAGTGGGAACCTGTAAGAGTTTAGCTGCTGTACTGGCCTTTTGACTAGCGTTTTCTAAAAAGCTGGATCCGGTTTCTGGAATATTATTGATTTCAGGATAATCTAAAAGGGTCTTGATTTTGAAACCTAAGGGGGCAAATAATTGTTGGAATTCCCTGGCCTTGCCAGGATTTTTGGTGGCGATTAAGAGATCATTATTAGCCATGGTCTACTCCTTTTTTGCTTCTAATTGACTGAGGGGGATCCGGCTGACCGGAATATCTTTTTGTAGCCAAGCCTTGGCAATATCCTTGAACAAGGCCACCCCTCCGGTAGTATAAAACTGATAAGTGGCGACTTCTGGGTTCCATGAAGATTCCGCTAGATTATAGAGGTCGAGAATTGCCGAAACATCACTCACGGTTTCAGCTCCGGAATTGACCAAGCGTACCCCTGGTCCCATGAATTTTTGGATCAGTGGAGCTAATAAGGGATAGTGAGTGCAACCCAGAATGAGGGTGTCGATAGCTGTCTGTTTTAAATCATAAAGACTTTCAGCCACGATCTTCTTAGCTATTGGCGAGGAATATTGGCCACTTTCCACTAAGGGCACGAATTTGGAACAGACCAAAGGATACAAGGTTAAATGCTTGTTATGGTTCAATAAGACATTCTGATAGAAATGGCTGTTGATAGTGGCTTCAGTAGCCAAAATCCCGATATGGCCGTTTTCACTATAACGGTTGGCTGCACGAGCACCGGGGTGGATAACACCAATGACCGGAATATTCACCCGTTGGCGGATCCGCTCCAATGACACTGCTGTCGCGGTATTGCAAGCAATCACAAGCATTTTAATATTTTGCTCCAAGAGAAAATCAACTAATTCTTGGGTGAATTCGTTTATCTCTGCCTCTGGCCGGGGCCCATAAGGACAGCGGGCATTATCCCCAATATAAATTATCGACTCATTGGGCAACTGCCGCATGGCTTCTTTGACAACAGTTAAGCCACCCACTCCTGAATCGAGAAAACCAATGGGACGCTTCATGGCGACACTCCTAACAATAAAAACTCAAATCAATACTTCTATTATAGCAAAAGTACTTTTCTAATTATAGTAATCCCTTAGCTAAAAATGTTAGAGCTAATTGGCTTAACAAAAAGGAGGTGTTTGTAATGTTAATTTTTATTACAATTTATTGAAGCCTTAAAAGTGGGCATCTACCAATAAGCCCCAATTTGACAGGCTTTCCTCTGCATTTAATTAGCAATAATTTTATTAGTAAGCAGATCAATATGATATATTAAATGACATAATTAATGACATTAATTTATATTACATGGTATTATAATTATAAGTACTTATTTACATACAATGTTCAATCATATTGAGGAGCGATTATATGATTACAATTAATTTTGATATCGTTCAGACACTCGGCCTTGCAGTGCTTGCCTTATTTTTTGGTAAGTGGATGACCAATGTCTTTCCGGTGCTCGAAGAATATTCCCTGCCCCCTGCCATTGTAGGTGGCTTAGCCTTTGCCCTAGTCAACATGTTTTTACGTTTGACTAACCTGGTCACATTTAACTTGGACACTTCCTTGTCAACCCTATTTATGGTGGTATACTTTACCACCATTGGTTTTTCCGCTAGTATCCAAGCCTTGTCACGGGCTAAGGGTGTGGTGATGAAGTTCCTCTTTATTGCCATTTTAGCCATCTTTATCCAAAATATTCTGGCCCTGGTTTTGGGGAAATTCTTAGATATTCCTGGCCCCTTGGCCCTCTTGCTCGGTTCCCCTGCCTTAGTCGGCGGCCCAGGGACAGCGGCAGCTGTCTCTCCTACCATTGTCAACTTAGGTTACGACAATGCTACCTCGGTAGGGATTATTGCAGCTACTCTAGGGATTGTGTTGGGCTCACTTTCTGGTGGTCCAATTGCCTCAGGTATTGCAAAAAAATATTCCCTATCCGCTAAAGATGAGAATGCATCGGCGAATACCAGCAACCGCTACCACCGCCATCCCCAACACCAACGCTTAACCGCTGAACGGATTGGTTATATGTTGTATGGCACCTTACTAGTGATTTTTGTGGGGACTTTTGTCACCGAAATCATTAACACTGTAGTGGGTAAATTAGTGGGAGGAATCACCTTCCCCGTTTATATTGGGCCGATGATTGTGGCAGCCACCGCTCGGAATATCTCTGATGCCAAGGAACGACCTATCCTTGATGATGCCGCTCTGGATGTGACTTCGGATATCTCACTCAATCTCTTCCTGGCCTTAACCATGGTGGGTTTAGAGTTATGGACTATTATTGATATGGCTCTACCCATGCTTTTAATTATTGTGGCAGAAACAGTCGTTACTCTAGCTTTTGCCCGTTATATTGTCTTTTATACTATGGGGAAAAATTACGACTCGGCCGTGATGACTGCAGGATTTATTGGCTTTGGGATGGGGTCCTCCTCCAACGCCATGGCCTGCATGCGGCAAATCACCCATGAATATGGTGCTAGCCCGTTAGCCTTTCTAGCCGTTTCTATCGTGGGAGCCCTTTTTATTGATTTTATCAATATCTTTGCTATCTACGGCTTCATCCATCTGATTGCTTAGGCCAGCGGATAGTCATCACTTAACTTTCTTTTCCCTAGGAATTTGTTTATGATAGAAATGAACAATGTTCTATTACACAGGAAAGGAAGACCTCCATGCGGATAGCACTCATTGCCCACGACAGTAAGAAAGAACTAATGATCCAATTGACCACGGCCTACCAGGATATTCTCAGTCAGCATGACTTAGTGGCGACCGGGACCACTGGCAAACGCGTTAGTCAAGCGACTGGCCTCAAAGTCCATTGCTACCAATCTGGCCCCTTAGGTGGTGACCAGCAAATCGGTGCTGAAGTCTCACAAAATCAGATCGATTGCGTCATTTTCTTAAGAGACCCCCTAACAGCCATGCCCCATGAACCGGATGTGAATGCTCTGATTCGTCTCTGTGATGTCTACAATGTTCCCTTAGCGACCAATATTGGCAGTGCAGAAGTCCTAGTCCGCGGCTTGGGCGCTGGGTTAATCAATTGGCGAGAGGACTATGCCGATGGTCAGGTTAACCGCGATATCCGCGAAAACCTCAACCATGGTAGCGTCAACCGCCCGCTTAAAGAAGATTAAGCAAAATAATAAGGTCAACTCAGACTTCTCAATTATGAGAGAATCCGAGTTGACTTTTTCTTTTTACTTATTTTTTTTAGTGATCAACCTGCCGCCAGTTATGGTTATTCCACCATAGTAGGACTGACAAGACAAACACTGAAAGGTATAAAGCATAGACGACAAAATCAGTATTTAACTGGGTTCTTGCCATCAAAAAGTCGTCAATGGGAAAGGCTGCGTAATAAATCGCATTCATTAGGATAAGAAAGAGAGCGTGTTTCTTCAAGGCCTGTTTGGCTTGAGAACTCCCCTCCTTAAAGTAAACGAGAAGACCTAAAGTCAGCAGGAGAATTGAAAATAGACCGATAGCTGGGTAGGAAATCACTACCAAGGACATCAATAATCCTCCTAGGGCTTCTAAAATGTCCGGACTAGACATTACCCAGGCCAGACCTGACAAGGCAAAAACGACCAGGATATAGATAAGGGGAATTGCATTTAAGAAACGAAGTAACTTAACCATTTGGATCATCTCCTTATTGGTATGCTTTTTTGAGCTTTACAAAGTTTTCTTTCCCATCTATTTTTAGTATAAATAAAAATCCATTCATGTAAAATCATAAGTCTCAAAGTGAGTGATAAGATAAAAGTTTAAATTTGAGAACAAATCCGCTAGTCTCTAGAGCGATTACCCCCAAAAATTAAATAATAAATCCTCAGAAAAATAAAAAGTGCCGCACTTTAATGCAGCACTCCTTTAACTCTTACTTAGTCTAAATGATTTTCAAGGATACTTTCCAATTTTTCTTTTGGTGTGTAACCAACCAGTTGTTCAACGACTTGGCCGTCTTTTTTAACGATTAAGGTTGGGATGGACATAATACCAAATTCACGTGGGGTATCAGGATTTTCATCCACATCCATCTTAGCAAATTTCACTTGGTCGCCCATTTCTTCATCGAGTTGGTCAACAATTGGAGATTGCATCCGGCAAGGACCACACCAAGTTGCCCAGAAGTCGATTAAAACGACACCTTCACTGGTTTCTTCTACAAAATTTTGATCAGTTAATGTTTGTACCATTTAACTTCCTCCTCAAATTATTTCAATTAGTCACTCTATGAGCAATGCTTTAAAGTGGCAGGGAGTCGCTACTGACCTCCCCCTCACTTTCAGGCTTAATTATAGCATGTTCTCCCATTTAGCAAAATATTTTGCTTACTTTTATTTAGTAAAGGCCATTAGTCGCCAAATTTAACAATAGTTGCCCCTTGGACACCCAGGTTATGGGGAGCGTAGGAGAAGGATTTAACCCGTTTATTATTTCTTAAGTATTTCTGTACCCCGTCCCGGATCACTCCAGTACCGAAGCCATGAATAATGGTGACTTGGGGGTAATTGGCCAGGAGAGCCTGGTCGATATAGCGGTCAAGAGCGGTCATGGCCTCCTCATAGCGCATACCCCGGAGGTCGAGTTCAGACTTAATATTCTTACTTTGACTAGCCCGTACGCTACTCGAGCCCTTCTTCCCCTTAGACTTAGGCTGACTTTTTTCTTGGAGCTCTAGGTCCTTTTCGGGGATTTCCATCTTCAACATGCCCATTTGAACCAACCAGTGTTTATCTTCGCGTTTTTCCACCAAGGTTCCCATCTGACTATATGGGATAACCTTGACTTCGTCGCCAACTTCCAAGTCCTTATTTTTCTTGCGTTTTTGACGTTTGAGCACCTTGTTCTTTCTCAACTGTTGCTCTTCTTGGGTCAAGTTAGCGATTTGTTTTTGTTTGTCAATCATTTCATGTTCTTTGACGGTTTGGCCCTGTGGATTATTCTTCTGCCATTCTCTAATATCACCCAATAGCTTATCAGCCTTTTCCTGGGTCTTAGCTACCAGGTCATTCGCTTCTCTTTTAGCCCGGTTCAAATAGGTGATCTTATCATTTTCCAGGGCGTGGTAGGCCTTCTTCAAATCAGCCAGTAACCTGTCAGCCTCTTGTAAATCTTGGCTTAGGGCTTGGTTATCCCTTTCATAGGCTTGGCGCTTCTTATCCAAGTCATCGATCATTTCGTTTAAGGACTGACTTTCTTCTCCGACATAATAGCGGGCCTCGTCCACGATGCTTTGATCCAAGCCTAAGCGTTGGGAGATATCAAAGGCATTAGAACGGCCCGGTTGACCGATCAATAGTCGGTAAGTCGGCGTTAAAGTTTTCTCATCGAATTCAACACTGGCATTAATGGCATTGGGTTCTTCAAAGGCATAGGCCTTTAGCTCAGGATAGTGGGTGGTTGCTAGAACCGTACAGCCCACTTGAGCAAGCCGGTTTAAAATTGCCATCGCTAGGGCAGCCCCTTCTTTAGGGTCAGTTCCCGAACCCAATTCATCGATTAGGACTAAGGATTGGTCATCAATTGCCTCTAAGATCGAGATAATATTAGTCATATGACCAGAAAAAGTTGATAGGTTGGCTTCAATCGATTGCTCATCCCCAATATCAGCAAAGATATGGTCAAAGACTCCAATGCGGCTATCAGCCTTGGCAGTAATATAAAGCCCCGATTGACCCATTAGCTGCAGTAAACCCGTAGTCTTTAAGGTAATGGTCTTCCCACCGGTATTGGGCCCGGTAATGATTAACATGCAATAATCGCCATTAAAGCTTATAGTATTTGCTACAGCAGTTTTTGGATTTAATAAGGGGTGAACGGCTTCCTCTAAATTTAAAGACTGGTGATCCGTAGCAATGAGAGGCCGGTGGGCGCCCTGCTTTTTGGCATAGCGCCACTTGGCTTGGATGAAATCAAGTTGCCCTAAGATTTGGTTATTTTGATCAATTTCATGACTATGGGGAGCCAGGTCGGCTGATAACTCCGCAAAAATCCGCTCAATTTCTGCCTGCTCTTCGATCCGCAAGCTATGGACCTTATTGTTGGATTCCATCACGACTTGGGGTTCAATATAGAGGGTCTGACCTGAGGCACTTTGGTCGTGGACCACGCCACCAAACTTCCGCCGATATTCTTGTTTAACCGGTAAGACATAGCGGTCATTACGGATGGTCACAATTTGATCACTCAGATAGTCGGCTTGGCTGGATTTAATGATATTATCCAAACTCATCCGAATATGGGCTTCTTCTGCCTTGATACTTTGGCGAATACTATGTAAGTGACTGCTGGCTTCATCATAGACAGAGCCATCACTAGCAATGGCCTGGTTAATCTTTTTAGCCAGGTCCTTATGGTTAGCAAAGTCACTCACATAGCCTTGCATTTGCTCTACGTCAAGGTCTAAATCCTCAATCTCTTTAAAGAATTGACTGACTTCACTGACGCTTTTCAAGACCCGACCCACATGGGCCAGTTCTTGGCCATTCAAGATGCCGCCGATATCTAAGCGCTTCATCAAAGGCCCCACATCAACTAATTGGCCCAGGGGCAGACTGCGTTGGGCTTCATCAATGCTTTGCATTTCATCGACATCAGTCAAAGCGGACTCAATCTTTTCGGGTTCGGTCATGGGTTTAAGCTGTAAGGCTATGTTTTTACCCAGGGCCGTCACAGTTTCTTTGGCTAGGGCCCCGGTAATTTTATCGAATTCTAAGATTTTTTCTATTTTTTTATTCACAGAGATGCTCCTTTTTCACGATAAACTGACCATCTAATAAAAAAAGAGGCTATGACCAAAGTCAGAGCCCCTAGTTAAATAGCAAGTGCTATGCCGGCAAACCATAAGTTAAAGACTTCATGGGTAAGGAAGGGGGTACGGCGGATAAAGAACTCGGCCACACTATTATGACTTAAGAAGCCTTGGACACCTTCCAATCCCAGTAAAGACAAAATGGCAAAGACAAAAAACAAGGTGAACCAGGCAGTGATAAAACCAGTAATAAAGCCGCCCAGGCTCAAAACCTTTCCTTGGCCTTTTCGATACTTAGACGGTGAGAAGAGGTAAAGAATAAAACTCTTAATAACTTGGACCCCCACTAAAATAAGGGCAAAGGCCATGGCTCGGTAGTAAATCACATCCATATTAGTCAAGACGGCATCAGGATAGTATGAGAAGTCACTGGTCATGGAATAGCCAGGAAAAGGGATAATCAATTCTAACTTCTCCGCTAAAGGTAAAAAGTACTCCTTAGCCACAAAGAAGCTGACTCCTAAGGATAGGACCTGCAGGAGCTGCACACCAAAAGTCCGGCGACTATAATCCATAATGGTTAAGGCAAAAAATATCAGGACTAAGATTAAGGTAATGGTGGTATTAGACAAGCCAAGCCCTCCTTTCTAATCGCGGGGCGTCTTAGAGAGGCCTTGGGCTTTCTTAGCTGCAAAGGGATCATAGTAAACCACAGAAGGGTCGGCTTTTTTCTTGCCTTGGTTAGCTTTAGCCTGCTTTGAAGTTTTTTTACCACTTTGCCCTTTATTTTCACTCGCCTTAGCCTGGCTTTGACTTTCACGGAGTAAGTTTTGACTAGCTTGGCTATAGGAAGGTTGACTTTTAGCTTGGATCAGCTTGCCTCCTTCAGAGAAAGCGGTCAAATGAGGTTGTTGAATAGTTTGCTTTAAGGCTTGTAGTTCAGACTCTAAGCGGGCTTTTTGCCGGCTTAGGCGTTCAATTTGCTCTCTTTGGCTGGCTATTTCAGCTTCACTCTCTAGCCAGTGGGAGGTCGCATTAACAGCGACTAAGAGGGCCATTTTCTGATTTGAAAGAATTGAAGGTTTGCTTTTAATTTCATTTAAGGCGATATTTACCCGGCGAACCACTTCTTCAATATGTTCTTCAGATTTACTGCCAACAATTTTTACTGTTTGTTTTCCAAAATGAGCGGTATATTCTTGTTGCGACTCAGTCATGAACAGTCTCCTTTCCTGAACATTTACTCCTTATTCTACCATTGACACGAGGGCTTGACTAGTCATTGCCTTAATAATAAAAAGAGCTGAGAAAGTTATCCCAGCCCCTTATTCAATTTTATAAAATTAGTCTTTATCTTGGCTTTTATCTGTTTCTAAAATATCTTTTAATTCATCGGCAACAAACTGAACATCGGTACCGACCACGATTTGTAAATTATGTTCATTCACTTTTCTTAAGCCAGGAACACCGGTAGCCTTGATTTTGCCTTCATCAATAGCATCTGTATCCTTCAATTGAAGACGTAGGCGGGTAGCGCAATTGGCTACTAATTGAAGATTATCTTTTCCTCCAAGACCTTGGTAAATATTTTGGGCCATGACTTGGTATTTATCTCCACTTTGCTTAGCGTCCTTAGCTGCATGGCTTGCTGTTTGGTCTGCTTCACTGACCGCTTCCCGTCCTGGCGTTTTAAAATCAAAGCGACGGATTAAGAAGTCGAAAAGGAAGAAATAAATGACAAACATAGCTAGACCTAGAACAAGGATCATCCATTGGTTATTAGCCATAGGCATCCGCCAAGACAAGACCATATCAATCAAACCTGCTGAGAAGGAAAAGCCTAGGGTTGCATGTAAGGCTGAGCAAATAAAAAGGGACAAGCCGGTTAAACAAGCGTGGACAGCATAGAGGGCTGGAGCGGCAAACATAAAGGAAAATTCCAGTGGTTCGGTAATCCCAGTCACAAAGGCTGCAACAGAACCAGCAATCAGTAAGGAAGCAACCGATGCCCGGTTTTCTGGACGAGCATTCTTATACATGGCTAAGGCGGCCCCAGGTAAACCAAACATCATAATCGGGAAGAAACCGGCTAGGTAGCGTCCTGTCACCCCAGGTTCTCCTTGACTGGACCAGAAATTACCAATGTCATTAATCCCAATGGTATCAAACCAAAAGACATTATTAACAGCATGGTGGAGTCCAAAGGGAATCATCAGTTTGTTAGTAATGCCGTAGATACCCGCTCCGATATCTCCTAAGTTAGCGATGCCGGTCCCAAAGGCTACTAAACCACCATAGACAGTGGGCCAAAGGAAGAGTAAGATAACCGCTAATACTGCTGACAAAGCAGCCGTTACAATAGGAACGGCTCGCTTACCACTGAAGAAACCTAGCCATTGGGGTAACTTAACATTGTGGAAACGGTTATACATTTCTCCAGCAAGAACCCCGGAAATAATTCCTATGAAGACATTATTAATGGCCTTAAAGGCTGGGTTAACTTGGTCGATGGCTTGGCCGGTGATTCCACTTAAAATTTCCGGACTTAATAAGGTGGTGATCATTAAGAAAGAAACCGCCCCACTCAAGGCAGCTGCCCCGTTATTATCTTCAGCAATCCCCATGGAAATTCCCAAAGCAAACAGTAGAGGCAAGTTATTAATCACGACTAAACCTGCTTGAACTAGGAAAGTCGCTAAAACGTTCGAACTTCCTTGTAAGGCATTAGCATCGATGGCATAGCCAGTTCCCATAAATAAAGAGGCCACTACCAATACGGAAACAGGCAGCATCAGGGACCGGCCGATTTTTTGTAAGTAATCTAACATATGAAATCTCTTTTCTCTCTAGTATTCAATAATTAACGTCTCAAGGACTGAGCCATTTTGAAATAGGTGTGGCGCTTACCACGGATAGCAATGCTTAAGGCCATAATATTTTCGGGGTCTGGCATTCGTCCATAGCTCCCATCACCAATATGATGAATATCCGCCCCAACCTGCTTATTATTTAAGGCAAAGGAGCGAATGGTATCTGGACTAGCACTTTCTTGGCTGGTGCCAATAGTTGCCATCACTAAGCCATCTTGGGCTTGGACTGCTTGGCAAGCTTGATGAGCTTCTTCTAGTAATACTCCAGGCACTGTGCCGACACTAGGCATCAAGACCCCGTCCGCACCTGCTTCAATAAATTGCCTAAATAAGCTAGCATCAATCAAAGTTTCTCGTTTACCGGCACCATGCATTTTCCCCGCTAAGATTAAACCAGAATAAGCTTGCCGGCCCGCTGCTAGGGCAGCTAAGATATCGGCATTAGTCACACCCGTCGAGGGATTAGCGGTTACCATGACAAAATCCACGCCTAAGTCTTCTGCCGTGGCGAAAGCTTTGGAGCTCGCCCGTCTTCCTGGACTAATTTCAACCTTTTCATCGAGGACCTGACTGTCAGCAGATACGGGTTCCAGGTTGATGCCAATGGGACGCCCGGTAAGTTCTTTAATGGCTTCAATCACAGGCTGCTTGCTTTCAAACCCCTTAATTTTGGGGTGAAAGACATCCAATTCATTCAAACAGATGAGGTCTGCCCCAAAAGCCGTCATCACTTCGGCGTTGGTTACCCCCTCAATTAAAGGAGCAGCGGTTACCACCGTTTCAGCCATAATAATCCGGCCTTCACTGGCTTGAATACTTTTTTTGAGCTCATCCTTAGTAAAGTTTTTAACTTCACTGGGAAAAGCACTTATCAAACGTTTCATAAATCGACTTCCCACCTATCTAAGAAAAATCTGAATTACCTGCAGCATTTATAATAATTGAAAAAAGTAAGCATCTCAATATCTTTTTAGTTAATAATAAAAAGCGTGTGACAGTCACAAAAAGGAGCTTCGTCCTGTCACTGAAAGAGATTTGGATTAGAGTGTAAACAAAAAAGAATGGAAGTTTCATCCATCCTTTCAAAAATTTTAACGATTATCGGGTGAATATTTCTCTTCGATGCCACTAAACCAATAAGAGAAGATAACCCCCGCCACAAACATTACTATGGCCAAAATTAAAGTTGTCATAAAACTCAAGCCTGTTTCCATTAACCCTTCTGGAGTAAAAGCTGGAAAGACCACGGTCGGAAAGATAGCTAAAGAAGAACCGATCACAGTTCCTAAAATAAAGTGGTACATTTTGGCATAGTAGTGGTCAAAAAGCCAGTTAGCTACTTTGGCTAGGGCCAAGACACAGAGAATAGCACCAAGGCCTAGAGGAATAATGACGCCCATGTTTAAATGAGATATTCCCGCTGACATCTTTTCGTATAAGCCAAAGTAAATCAAGAAATTACTTGGGCTCATGCCTGGGACAATCACGCCTAAACCGATCAAGGCCCCAGAAAATAACCAAACCCCAAAACTAGGTGTTAAGTGAGAAAAATGTTGGCCACCAAAGACCATTAAGGCAAATAAGGCCAAGGCAGTCAGACCCATGACCAGGTAATCGGCTGTGCTTCGCCCTTCTTGCCCGGCTTGTTTAAAGAGAGATGGAAAAGTTCCTACCACAAAACCGATAAAGAGGCAGGTAAAGAGGGCCTCATAAGAACCAAAGGCCTTCATAACGAAGAAGGAAAAGAGAATAATCCCAATGACAAAACCGATACCTACTGGGATAAAGTAACGGACATTTTGCCAAAATTTATGGGTAATATTGCCTAAGAAATTCAGTAATTTGTCATAAATACCAAAAATTACTGCTAGAACCCCACCAGATAAGCCTGGTAAGATTCCCCCAATACCGACAAAAGCTCCCTTGACCAAGCGTAACCACCAGTCCTTTGAAAAGACTTTGTCTTCATTTTCAATGTCATTATTATGTGAATCAGTCATTAAAATGCCTCCAAATTAATCATTAATTTCACCATTATAACCGAAATTCAGCCGTATAGGCCGTTTTTCGGTAAAATTAAACTTTCTTTAAAGAGTGGCCCGATTCGCCCAACTAAGATTTACTCTGCCCGTAAGGCTTCGACCGAGTCAAGTTTGGAAGCCCGGTTGGCGGGTAGGAGACCAGAAATAGTAGCAATCACCACAGCAATAGCCAAGCCGATAAGTAGGAATTGCCAAGTAATATCTAACATGGAGACTTGGAAGAGCTGATTTAAGACCTGGTTAGCTAAAGCAGCAAAGGCAATGGCCAGTCCTCCCCCTAAAAGTCCGGAGAAAAGACCGATCAAGAAGGATTCAGAAATAAAGATACGGCGAATATCCTTACGCCGTCCTCCAATAGCCTTAATGACCCCAATTTCTTGGGTTCGTTCCACGACACTAATATAAAGAACGGTTAAAATCATGATCGCAGAAACCAGTAAGGAAATACCGGCCACACCGATAAGGACAAAGGTGAAGATATCAATCATTTCCGTAAAGGTTTTGACCAAACTTTCGGTGGCCGAGCCCCGATAGCCCATATCCGCGATGCTCTCCTTGATTTGTGGGGTCAGACTCTCATCTTCTGCCAATAAATACACCACATTGGGCTTGAGGTCAATGTCTTGGTCAGCTGCTAACGTTTCTAAGTCATCATAGTTTAAATAAACGGTGTCAAAGATAGCCGCTGATCCCATAGTCTCGTCAGCCTGGTAAATGCCAGAAATAGTAAAATCTGCTTTGAGATCTTTTGTTTCAAAGTCAACTTGAGGCTCAGCTTTTGACCGATTGCTGACTGACCAGTATCTTCAGCCAACTTATCGGCAATCCCACGACTAACTAAGATTTCTCCCTGTTCGGGTAAATGGCCTTCAGGCAGGTTAGCGGGAGTGATTAATGACGAAATCGTCTGTAAGTTCATGAAGGGGTAGGTCGGATCCTCTTTTTTGAGGTAATCGGTCCCTAAAGAGAAATTGGTATAGCCAACTTCAAGGGCTTCTACCCCCGATATCGCCCCAAGTTCTTCAATATTTTCCTGCTCGAAGGCCGGATCTTGAAAATCGGGGCTGATAGTGGTTTGGGGAAGATTTTGTCCCTCTTTTGACCGGTTGCGCTCTTCCGTGGCTTGCATTTCTGGATTATTCATAGGCATGCGGACTTCAGTCACCTGGGGATTGACCTGGCTTTCCATGGTATCCGTCAAATAATTATTGACCCCCGACCCTAAAGCTAACATCAAAATAATACTCATAATTCCTACTGAAAAGCCAAAGGCAATCAAGAGATTACGCGACCACTTAGCCCGCATATTTTTTAAGGCCAGTTGGATAGCTGACCAGAAAGAAAAGGCATTGGAAGAGGCTTTCTCCACTTGGGGAAGCTGGCGCATGCCTTGATAGTTGGCCAGTGCTCTTTGATTTTCATTAACCCTTTCATCGGCAACGATTTCGCCGTCGCCAATCCTGACTAAACGGCTAGCGATCCCAGCCACTGCTTGGGAATGGGTGACAATAAGGACTAATTTTCCTGAAGCAGCGATTTCCTTAAAAATATCTAAGACGGCGTCAGCTGTCTGTGAATCCAAGGCTCCGGTCGGCTCATCAGCGATAATAATTTCTGGATTATTGACTAGGGCTCGGGCAATAGCCACCCTTTGCTTTTGCCCACCCGATAACTGGTTGGGCCGCTTATGGACTTGTTGACCGAGACCTAGTTGCTCAAGGACAGCCCGGGCTTGTTTTTCCCGTTTGCCTTTAGAAATATTGGATAAATTCATCGCTAGGGCCACATTTTCTAAGACCGAAAGATGGGAAATTAAGTTAAAGTTTTGAAAAACAAAGCCAATCTTATCCTTATGATAATTAACTAAGTCGCGCTCCTTGAAGTCAGCGATGTTCTCCCCTTCAACTCGAATTTCTCCAGTAAAATCAGTATCTAAACCACCAATTAAGTTCATGAGGGTAGATTTACCGCTTCCTGATTCACCAACAATGGCGACTAATTCTCCAGCTTCAAAATCCAAGTTAATATCCTTTAAGGCCTGGAATCGGTCGCCATTAGCCAGGGAATAGTATTTATTCACGGCATTTAAGCTTAATATTGCCATATGCTTACTCCTTACTTTTACTTGCTTTTTATTAGGAAAGCATTGACTAAGACAGTCTCTTAGTCAGTTACTTCATTGAGTGAGGACTCACTTTTAACTCAAGTACAGTAACACTAAGTCCTCCAGAGCGCAAACAATATGACAATAATCAGACCTTGCTGGCAATAATAGGCTTTAGCAACACAGGCCCCTGACAATAAAAGCTTCAATATAAGACAAGGCTTGAGCAAAATCTTCCTGACTCCCACTCTCGAATTGAACCCACTGGAAGGATAAAATCGGTGAAATCATGAGCCGAACAATCAGGGCATTGGGCCAGTTATTCAGTTCTCCCTTGTCCTTAAAATACTCTAGAATGTTAAAAAAGCCCATCTTCAAATGTAGCGGAATCAATTCAGCCAAACGCTTTAAGAAATTTTCCCGGTAAAGCATCTCTTGGGCAAATATCTTCATCACCTTATAGTGGTCAGAATCCTCTTGGAAACAATTGGCTAGAATATGGTGGACAAAGTCTTGGAAAATCCACTTGTCATCTTTAATCCGTTCTAAGTCAAATTCTTGGGCATATTTTTCCTTAGACATTTCAGCAATGATGGGTAAGATACAAGCGAAGAGTAAGTTTTGTTTGCTCCCAAAGTGTTTGAAGAGCGTTCCTTCCCCTACGCCGGCCCGACCAGCGATTTCTTTCGTCGAAGTATTGCTGTAGCCGTAATCGGCAAATAAATCAATACTTGCTTGGAGGATAGCATGCTGGCGCGGGGTCAAGGTTTCCTGACGCGAAAATTTTCCTACAAAGTTTTTGATATATGCATCCATCAACAAGTCCTCAATCTTTTTAAATTATAGTAATGCTTTTATTATATCAAAACCTTCACTAGTTAATAAATAAATTAAAATATTTTTAAGTTAAATATAAACAATATTAGTTCCCCATATTCTTATCGCTAAACCAGTCCACAAAAAAGAGGCAAGACCTTGGTCCCACCTCTTCTAGAGTCTAAAATAATGTGTATATTAGCGGGCACCGCCGCCTCCGCCTCCGCCGAAGGCTCCGCCCCCGCCACCGAAACTCGAAAAGCCACCGCCACCACTGGACATGGCTGAAGTCATTTCTGGAGCTAGGGATTGGCTATAAGAACGGTTCATGGCATTAGCAATATAGTAATACTGCCAGAAATTAATATCATTAGCCCCGCTATACACCGATTGTTTTTCAAAATCAGGATAGAGACTGGTAAATTCTTTGGCAACTTCTTCAGCAATTCCTAAAACCGCTGCATAAATTAATAAGCGATCCCAAAGTGCCACTTCTTGGGCACCACGTTCATTTAATAAGGAGAAATCCTTAAGATAGTTGTAGAATTTGACCCAATTATCTCTTAATTGGTGGCCTTTATCGGTAAAGGGATAAGTCACCTGGCTATCCGCTAAGTAGCGCTGGTCTTGGTCTTCCTTAGCCTTGGCATAGGTCTTATTTTGAATAAAGTCCCCTGCCAGCAAGTAGTTTTTACTATAAGAGCGGTAAGATATGGAGACGCCTTTTAGTCGATCCGTACGGCTTTGACAATATTTTTTGAAGTCTTTTTCTGAAAATTGACCCTTGTCATCCGCAACTTCATTAAAGATCCGCCACCAGTCCTTAATCGGCTCTAGATCTGGAGCTTGATAAGCAGAATTTACCATAAAGTAATGCTTATCCTTCAACAGACCCGCTTCGCCCCCTAACTTGAGACCACCTTCTTTAACTAAGTAAAGGATGGTACCAGTTAAATAGTTGCTATCGAGGTCATCAATGGCCAGTTGGTCCAAAATGAAGTAATCCGAATAAATATTATCAGCGGGCAGGTCCCGGTAATACTGACCGTCTAATTCCTGACTTCTCCGTTCAAGAGAAGGATACCATTTCTTCAGGGCTCGGTTCCTCTTGATGGCCTGACGCACTCCGGCTAGGATACCGACTACACCAAGGCCGCCAAGCCCTACCAAGCCCCACTTGACCGCCTTTGGCATCCGCTCACCCGGCATGGAGGTAATGTCTTCAACTGAAGCATTACTATCATAGTCTTCCCAATTATAGTCGGACCCTTCAAAGGCTTCCTTGACATAATCATCAAAGGCCTTATCCGAAGTCCACTGGGTCGGATAGGTCCCTTGAGGAATACGAACTAAGAGAATACCGCTCCCAGAGCTAGGTAGGGTATCTTTGGATTCAGCCACGACTTTTCCATCTTCAATATGGACTTGGCCACGAAAACCAAAACCCCACACCCTGTTATTTTCCAGGTTAAAATCTTCCTTTTCAGAAGCAATGGTCATCCGGATAGCTTCTGGGCTGTCGGCCAAATTATCGGAAATAAAGCGCCAATAGATCATTTGATTAGTATCTGTTTGCATCACAAAGTTAGAGATCCGGTAGGACACCTGGTAAGTGTGACGACCATAGTCAGAAATCCCCCAGTTGAGCTCACTATTTTCATTGCGCCCAAATTGATAGGCCTTGGCAGCAAAAGAAGCATCCACATCCCAAGACTTTTGTGGGCTAAAGGGCTGACCATCCATGCTGACCTGGTAGTCAGTTAATTCTTGGGCATCCGTCAAGACCAAGGGCTTATAAATTTCAGTTCCTTCATGGGTGGTAATGTCCCAGTGCTCAGTAATTTTGGCCGACCCGTCTTCCTGGAGGACAGTATCCACCGTGATGGAATGAATATCCTGGTCAACCGCTAAGACAGGCTCCTGATCTGATCGAATCAGATCAAAGGAAAAGATAAGGGTCAGCAAGAGGGCAAGTTTTAGCAGTGGAGAGAATAGGCGCCTGACTACCATTGAGGCATCTCCTGTTTTTCCTCACTACCACGGAAGTATTCTTCAGGATAGAAGCCGGTCATCCCTGCAACTAAGGAATTAGGGAAGGTTTTAATGGTGCGGTTATATTTGGTTACCGTGTCATTAAAAATCATCCGAGCTTGACGGACATTGTTTTCATAGTTATTCACACTGTCCATAGTGATTTGGTAGACAGAGGCAGCCTTCAATTCAGGATATTGTTCGACCACGACGTCAATTGACCGCATCGCCTTTTGGAAGAGGTCTTGGTCATGTTCCACTTCTTCAACCGTGGCATCAGGATTGATTTTTTGCCGGTTTTTCACCACATTAATCAAGGTATCCGCCTCATGGCTTTGGTAGTTCTTGGTAGCTTGGATCAAATTCGTCAAAGCGTCCCAACGTGATTCCACTTGAGCAGCAATTTGCCCCATGGAATTATCTATCATTTCCTTGGATTGGATCATGCGGTTATAAGCCCCGATCCCCCAAACGACGATTAGGACGATTAGAACAAGAATAACAACAAATACAAGTGTGATAATCATTAGATTTCCTCCCTTATTAACGGCTATATGCCTAAAAAGTAATTAATTCTGCCCTTATTTTACCCTAAGTGGTCCAGGAATCCTAGCTAGATCCTAGTTCCTAATGGGATCAAGGGACAAAAGATAGCAAATCTGGTTTCTGACTTGAAAGCGGATATTATAGCCCCCGTAAAGCATCCCATATTCACGATCTTCTTGCCTTTGGTAAGCAGGCCTGGGATCAGCGGCTAAGACCTCAGTAATCCCCGCTCTTTCCGATTGAGAAACTTGGTCCGCCAAGTCTTCGGGCCAGTGAACTTGTAGGGTATTAAAGGCCACCTGGTCAATAAAACCGGATTGCCCGTCATTTAGCGCATCTGATTCACTAGAATAGGGTTTAATATCATAAATTGGGGTCCCGTCTACCATGTCGATTCCCGACACAATTAACTTGGGGCCCTCGGGACTATCACTTTCTAAAGCTTCCAATTTTACGGCTGACAAGGCTAAACGATTAGGACGAAATGGCGACCGCGAGGCAAAGACGCCCACTCGCTGGTTGCCTCCTAAACGTGGCGGGCGGACAGTCGCTTTAAAATTAGCACTCTCCTTGACTTGAGAAAATCCCCAAATTAACCAGAGATAGGTAAAGTCTTCAATCCCTTTAAAGGCCTCCAACTGACGGTATTCCTTTTCAAAGATAATTTCCCCATAGGAATGTTCGGCCTTAACTCCTTGGCGTGGAATGCCAAACTTTTCCTTAAAGGGAGTATGGATATGGGCTATAGGATGAATTTCCATCGGATGACCTGCCTCCTTCTTATCCTATTATTTATTAGCAATTCTCTTAATACTTATCAAAACAGGCCCTGACTCGATCAGCAAAGCGGTCAGGTTCATCAAGATAAGGGCTATGACCGCAATCTTTCAGCAGGTAAAAGTCCTTATCCGGAGCGGCTATGGACTGATAATAGTTAAAGACCTGACTAAAAGGCGCGGTCCAGTCTCTTCCCCCAGAAATAAAGTAAACCGGCACCTGGTAACTATCCCCTTGGGCCAATTTAAATTGATTGGAAACAATCATCAAGGGGGCTTGGATAGCAATATAATGCGACAAATGAAAGAGAAAAAGACCATACCATTTTAAATCCATCCAAGAAAAATCAGGCGCAGTCAAGGCAAGCCAGGTCCCTTTTAAGGCGTCTGTCAAAGGGTTACCCGGTAAATATTTTCCCGCTACTTGTTCTATGGTTAAATAGTCTTGAGCAGGAATCAGACGGTGGTTGAGTTGGTCGTCACTAGCCTGTTTTAAAGAGCGAATTTCCAGTAAACCGTCCATATCACCTGCCGATCGAGCAGCGGTTTCCGCCTGGTCGAGCAGACTTCTCTGTGAAGCAATGATATCAACAATCTGGCTCACTCCCAGATAGGCCTTGACCTTATGGGGATAAGTCTTAATATAGAGGCTGCTCAATTGACTCCCCCAAGAGTGGCCGATAATAAAGATTTTCTCTTGCTTAAAACGCGCCCTTAAATAATCCACGACCTCATCCATATCATCGATGACTTGGGCCAGGGTCATCCCTGAGACTTGCCCTTGGTTTAAGTAATAAGTCCGTCCCGCTCCCCGCTGACTCCAATAAGCAAAGGTATAATCAGCTTCAAGGGCAGGTTGATAGACATAGGTCAAGAAAGGATTAGCCACTCCTGGGCCTCCGTGGACCCATAAAACTACTGGATTAGTCCTTTGATTACCTCTTAATTGCAAGGCCTGTTGGATGCCACCCGCTTGAATGATGACATTTTCTTGGACTCCTCGGGGAGATCTTATTCGACTTTGACGGGCATGCTTCTTCCTCTGCAGCAGGATAGCTAAACTACTCAATCCCAAGAGCCCAATACTGGCCTTGAGGAAACCTTTAAAATTCTGTTTCATGGTCGCTCCTTTCCTCTTCTGTTATTTGCTCAATTATAACACGATTTATTGGCCAACCTGCCCGTCAGCTAGGATTTTGATTGGATAAATGCCCCGCGTTCTAAGGGAAAAATTTATTTTTCAGCAAGGTTACAGATAACTTATTATTTGATTAAATATTAGCCAAAGTTTTTTATTTGTCTTTGAGATTTGCTATACTTAATGCAATTCGTAAAAGCGCTATGAAAGGAGTCCTCTGATGAAATTACAAAAGTTCTCACTGATAAGCCTATCTCTATTAACTACTGGTCTCCTCCTCAGCTCTTGTCAAAACCAAGCCAATGAGGCAGCCAGTGCTCAAGCTCAAAACGAAAGTCAGTCTCAAGCCCATACGATTAAAGAAGATGCCGATAAAGAAGCTAGTCAGCACAATCTGGAAAATCCCGCGGATAGTACCAAGCAAGAAAATATTGACAAAGATGCCAACTACCAAGTCAATCAAACGATTCCAATCTTCTGCCCTGACGATCCAGAAAAATTAATTGCCGAATTGAAAATAACGCAAGTGTCAAATACTGTCAACGCCCTGCCTCAAGACATGGTTGAAGATCCTAACTACGATCACAAGACCCTAGCCACAATTGAAATTGAATATAAGAATATCGCTTCCCAGGATGCCATGGCCATTGGACCAGAAAACTTCACGATCACGGACCAAAATGGTAATCAATTAGAAGCCATCGACCGAGTAGATGGAGACAAATCCGTAGACCAAGGCCAAATTGCTCGCTCACAATTCTTTGTCAAGTATGACCCTAGTCAGGCTTTTGACCAAATTACCATGGACCTTCACACCCTTAATGCCCAAGAGCCCATTGCTCGTATCCATGCCAAGGTTAGTCACGATTAATAGCTAGACGATCAGCTCACGATTAAATAATAGCAAAAGTGCATCAGACAGCCTTTGAAGCATCGTCTGATGCACTTTTTGTCATGTATGCGGTCTTTTATCACTAAAGCCTATGTCTTCTCTCTAAAAACGTGCTAAGCTATGATTAATTATAGATAAAGTTCTGCTTTAGAAAGGACGTTTGATGATGGATTATTTACAATTAATTGAAGATTTAACCAATGCTAAGGGGATGTCCGGCTTCGAAGATGAGGTCATTGAGGTCATTAATAAACACAAGGGAAATTATACCTTGCAAGTGGATAATTTAAAAAACTGCTACCTTAACCTGGACCAGGTCGATCCCACTAAGCCTACCGTCATGCTAGACTCCCACCTGGATGAAGTGGGTCTCATGGTGAAAGCCATTGACAAGGATGGTCTCATCCTCATTCAAACCATTGGCGGTTGGGTTCCTTCTAATTTAACCGCCCAAGTCTTCTATATCCGTAATCGTGAAGGAAAATATTACAAGGGGATTTCAGCCACCAAGCCCATTCACTTTATGACCCCTGAAGAACGGGAGAAAAAAATCGCCATTAGCGATATTAAGATCGACATGGGCGCTACTTCTAGAGAACAAGTCGTCAATGACTTGGAAATTGAAATCGGTCAACCGATCGTCCCAGCTACTAAGTTCTCTTATAATGAAGTCACCCGAACCATCCTGGCCAAGGCCTTCGATAACCGGATTGGAACCGCCTGTGCTGTTGCCATTATGCGTGACTTAGCGGATGAAGTGGGCGATTTTCCCTTTAACCTCGTCGCTGCCCCTGCTGCCCAAGAAGAAGTGGGCACTCGAGGCGCCTCGCTAACGGTTAAACGGGTGCAACCTCATATCGCGATTATTCTGGAAGGGACACCTGCCGATGACTTTACCAATGCAAAAGAGCTCTTACAAGGGCAACTCGGCCAGGGACCACAAATCCGTCATCGTGACAATTCCTATGTAGCCAATACCCAATTAATTGACCTCTTTAAGCAAGCTGCAAAAGCTGAGAATATCCCTAGTCAACATGCTGTCCGCGAAGGTGGCGGTACCAATGCTGGTCCTATTCACCTGGGGAATCTAGGAACACCTTGTGCCACAATCGGTATTCCCAGTCGCTACGCCCATACCAATGCCTGCTTCTGTTCCTATGATGATTTCTTAAATACGATCCACCTGGTTAAAACTTTCCTCCGCCGCCTAACGCTCGAAGATATCCAACAATTTGACCTGAAGACCTATTAAAAACAAATAACGAATTTTCTTGAAAAGGGTCTATGTTTTGAATAGCATAGGCCCTTTTGTAGTGATTTTAGAATATGCCCTTTATCTTATCAAAAAGACCTCTGTTAGGGCTGCCTTACCGTTGAATTGTATGTACAAATTATATTTATTGTTGCATTATTTATATTTTAAAAATGAAATAATTAGCCATTTAGAAGTCTTTAAGTTGGAAAACGCTTTTATTTTTATTTAAAATATAATTAAGCATAAGTAAAGTATGAATTGTGCGAATTATATCACTGTAATTGGATGTCTTAAGAAAGGGTGTATCATAATGACTAAGCGTTTTGTCTATGATGTATTTTCTACAAATGATCAAGCCCGTGCTGCGATTAGTGACTTGATCAGTAAGGGTGTTCCTCGTTCTGCTGTCGTTTTAGTATCCAATGCCCCAATTGACCAAGAATATGGTTCAGAGGTTGACGTGGTCACTTCTGATGAATTAATTGAAGGTGAAGAAAGAAGTTGGTGGGACAATGTCTTAGGTTTCTTCTCTGACGACGAAGAAGACGCAAGAAATGACGATATCGACTACAAGGGCTATGAAGCTTCCTTGAACCGTGGCGATATCTTAGTCCTCATCGACCAAGAATATGAAGGCGCAGTAAGCAACCTCGAACGTTCCCCTTACACCACTGGCCCTGAAGCAAGTGAAGAAGCTACTGGCTATGCTGCCGCTGGTGTGGCAGGCGCAAGTGCTGGTGCGGTTGAACCTGAATACGAAAAAGAAGCTGTTCATACTGATACCCAAAGACCAGTCAGTGAGGCAAGCTCCCGTCAAGAAACTCCTCCAAGCGCTGCTAAAACAGCTGATAACGATACCGAAAGAATCCGTCTCCACGAAGAACAAGTTGACGTTCAAAAACACAAAAAAGACCTTGGTGAAGTTCAAGTGTCTAAGAATGTCGTTGAAGACACCAAGACGGTAGAAGTGCCCGTTCAACGGGAAGAAATTCATATTAAGAAAGTAACCCCTAGTGAGGCGAAGTGGATGACAATGCCTTTGAAGAAGAAGAATTTGTGGTTCCAATCTCTGAAGAAGAAGTTTCTGTGAATAAGAATACCGTGGTAACTGGTGAAGTTGAAATTGAAAAACAAACTCACCAAGATACCGAAACTGTTTCTGAAACCACCCGTCGTGAAGAACTTGATGTTCAAGATGACACGGGTAAGGTCATCGATGACGATGCGAAGAAATAGTTTCCTATAAACCTGCCTTTCATTACAAAACGATCCGCCATTAGAAGCTTTTAATGGCGGATTTCTTTTTTTGTCTACCATTTACTATATGGGGAATTGAAAAAAGGAATAAGCGCGAAAATAAAAATTGACCAATAACCTTTAGTCAATCTTATCTAAACGACTCAGTCTTATCTGCTTGAGGATGAATAAGCAAATTGGGAGGAAGAAATTATAATGAATACCTGTCTAAGGATCACTAATGAATCAAGTCCCTTTGAAATTCAGCAAGGGCTCCATTTATTAGCTGATGTCGATTGGAAAGCCGCTGACTACCTAGCCACTAAATTAAAAAATAAGCGCTTGAAAAATACTGAAATGATTTATTTTTGTAGGAACCACACTGGTCAATTGATTGGCTTTGCCGCTCTACTTTTAGAAGATATTATTTCCAAAGCCGATTTTGGTCCATTTTTAAGCACGGTTTACGTCAACTCTTCCTACCGCAAGCAGGGTTTTTCTTACCAATTGGTAAATAAAATCGAGTTATTTGCGAAACATATTGGGTATACAAAGATATATACGATTACCCAACATGTCGGCCTCTATGAAAAGATGAACTATCATTTCTTTTGCCAAGGAGTTGATGACATGGGAAGAGATGTGCGCGTTTTAGAAAAAAATCTATAATCGATAAGTAGTTTGTAAAAATCGTAAAATTACCAGTAGACATGATAACTCCCCTTAGTTGGCATCCTATTTATAGGAAACTTAAGCCCGCCTTTCTTTACAAAATTAGAGAGTGTGACAGTCACACAAAGGACGAAATCGCTGGAGAAAATTGAGATAAGCTCAGTGAAACTGAACGTTATCAGTTTTTGAAGCGGACGCTCGTCCTGTGACTGGAACACATTTTGATTAAATAGTTCACATTTTACAAAGAGCCTGAGACTTTTGCCCCAGGGTCTTTTTTTATTGTAAAAATCTGTTCACTTGTAAAGTTTATTTAATAATTGAAACTTTATTTTATATTTAAACATATTACTTTTCTTGTATAATAACCCAAAATGTAAATATGGTTTATTAGAGAAAGACTTGAAAGGTTCACTCGTCATTCGATAAAGGTTAGACTTAAAAGACTTGGCCTGGCTGCTTTAAAGAATGCTCAGTCTGAAAATGAAATGTTTCTATCCATTTTAAGGCTGGATCTTACTAGTGCCCCCTTTCAATTAACTTCCTTTTCCATTAATTAAATCACTTAAAGGGGAGATTTTATGAAGAAATCCATACAGGGACATCCTGGCTGCCTAGGAATAATACTTTCCATCTTATTCATAGGCTTTATTTTTATGCTTTTTGCTTATCTGGCACCATTTATACTTGCCCTATCGCTCTTTTCTATCTTCTATTTTACCAAGAGAAAAGTCAATCAGAGAAATAGGAATATCGCCATTCTTTGTGCAATTGTCGGCCTTTTGGGGACATTATTTGTAACCCCTAGCCTATTTAACCACAAAGAAAACACTACTAACCAGGCTGCTGTCAGTCAAAGTGCTTCAAAGACTTCAGAATCCAAAAAAGAAAAAGCTAAGAGCGAATCGGAAAGTAAAAAGTCCCAATCTGATGCTGAAAAGGAATTATCTAAAACTAGAGAGGTCCCTCAGGATAAGGCCTATGTTGAGGTCAATGGTAATAAACCCTTCTTTACTGATGATGATTTAAAGAGTAATGAAGCCTATGAAAAATACGGTGACTTAGATAAACTCGGCCGGGTTACCGCCGCCAATGCCGTATTAGGAACAGAACTAATGCCTGATAAGGTCAGAGAAAGTATCTCTGAAGTTAAACCTAGTGGCTGGAAGCAAGCCCGTTATGTGAATATTCCTGGTGGTTGGCTATATAATCGTTGCCACCTGATCGGCTATCAATTAACTGGCGAGAACGCCAACCCTAAGAATTTAATGACCGGTACCCATTGGTTTAATAATGAGGGCATGCTCCCCTTTGAAAACTTTGTCGCGAATTACATTGAAAAAACCAACAATCATGTGAGATACCGGGTGACTCCGGTTTTTGAAGGAAAGAATTTGTTAGCCAGCGGTATCTATATGGAAGGCTATTCCATCGAAGATGAAGGAAAGGGACTTTGTTTTAATATTTACATTCCTAACCGGCAAAAAGATGTTGAAATTAACTATGCCGATGGAAGTAGTAAAGGCCCAGCTGGCCCACAAGAATATTCAAAGGATACCCAATTAGAAAAACTACCACAGTCAAAAAACAAGGCTAAAACTGAAAACAAGGCTGAGTCTAAAGAGCCGACTCCTGCTGCTGAGGATACCGCTCAGCCAGAAGCAGAAGCACAACCCGCTGATCAAGCATCTGCTCAAGAGTCAGCGCCTAGTCCAGCTCCGGCCCCAGAGCCAGTGCAACCGCCTGCTCCTGCTCCAGCACCGGAACCGGCTCCTGTCCAGCCTTCCGCCCCACAAAATTCGCTAGCCGGTATCGATACGGATGGCAATGGTATTGTCACTATCAAAGAAGCTAGAGCTGCTGGCTTCTCCATGCCTATTCGAAGCGACCACTGGTTATACCCTTACATGATCGATCGCGATGGCGACGGTATGGTTGGGGAATAATAAAATTGACTATCAGTAAAAATTAATTACAGAGGTAAAGCAAATGAAGATTCCTAAATACGTTGTCTTACAGGTTTCCTTAAAAGAAAAGCTTATCGGTACAGGTTCTAAAAATCTAGATAAATTAGAAGCTGTGATCAACCAGCAAGCCAAAAAAGGTTATCGTTTGCACACTATCGCCACCAGTAGTGCCAATAGTACTGGATTACTCGGTGGAGATCGAATCCAAGCTACTTTGGTTTTTGAAGAGATAATTTAAGAAGAAATCTATTCCTATAATACTTAATCAAATAGATTATACTTTAGTATTCCTTTGAATCTGATACCATATAGATAGAGAAAGCGCTGGTATCCAGTACGACTAGCACCTCGGTTCATATTGAATGAAGGTGCTTTTTATTAATAAAGAATTTAAAACACTAGAACAGCAAATAGATATACTAAAATATTGAGAATTAACTATTGAAAATTTCTAATAAGCCCAATTTAAGCCCAAAATTTCTATCATCTAATCCTAGATTTATATACAACCCTCTTATAAACCGCTCTATAACAACAAAACCGCTACTAGCATTTCTAGTAGCGGTTTTTGAGTATTATCTTTTCTACTATTCCCATTCCACTGTTGCTGGCGGCTTAGAGGTAACATCTAAGACCACGCGGTTAATGCCATCCACTTCATTAACAATACGACGGCTGATGTGGTCGAGGACATCATATGGAATCCGCGCCCAATCCGCGGTCATCCCATCCACTGAGGTAATGGCACGGATAGCAATGGTGTATTCATAGGTCCGTTTGTCGCCCATAACCCCAACTGACTTAAAGCCAGGGAGAACGGTGAAGTATTGCCAAATGTCGCGGTCGAGGCCAGCATTGGCGATTTCTTCACGGAGAATAGCGTCTGATTCACGAACAATGTGAAGTTTTTCCTTGGTAACTTCGCCAATCACACGAATGGCTAAACCAGGGCCAGGGAAAGGTTGACGCCAAACAATATTATCTGGCATGCCTAATTCTGTCCCCACGGCGCGCACTTCATCCTTAAATAAGGTGTTGAGGGGTTCGATGAGTTCAAATTGCATGTCTTCAGGCAGTCCCCCAACATTGTGGTGAGACTTGATGGTTTCAGCGGTTTCGGTCCCTGATTCAATCACGTCTGTATATAAGGTCCCTTGGGCTAAGAAATCCATCCCATCTAACTTGGTCGCTTCGTCATCGAATACGGCCACAAATTCATGGCCAATAATCTTCCGTTTAGTTTCAGGATCAGAAACGCCAGCTAATTTACCTAAGAAGCGTTCTTGGGCATCGGCTTTGATAATGTTTAAGCCAAACTTGCCACCTAGGGTTTCCATGACTTGGTCAGCTTCACCTTTACGGAGTAAACCGTGGTCAACAAAGATACAGGTCAATTGGTCACCGATAGCTTTTTGTAAGAGGACACCAACCACGGAAGAGTCTACCCCACCGGAAAGACCGAGGAGAACTTTCTTATCGCCAACGCGGTCACGAATACTCTTAATTTGCATGTCAATGAAGTCAGCCATGGTCCAGTCTCCCTGGCAACCACAAATTTCATAGACAAAGTTTTTCAACATTTGTTGGCCATGGATGGATGAGCGTACTTCAGGATGGTATTGGAAACCATAAACTTGGGCGTCTTCGTTTTCAAAAGCAGCAGCTGGGCTATGAGGAGCCACACCTGTGATTTCAAAACCTTCAGGAATCTTAGCAATACGGTCGCCGTGACTCATTAAGACGGTTTCTTTTTCAGCTAAATCTTTAAAGATTTTAGAATCGGTCTTTTGAATGGTCATTTCTTGTTGACCATATTCGCGTTTGTCAGAGGCTTCAACCACACCACCGAATTTCTTAGTGATTAATTGCATCCCATAACAAATTCCTAAAACTGGTATTCCTAAGTTAAAAATTTCCTCGTCAATATCAAAGGAGCCTTCTTCATAGACTGAGTTAGGTCCTCCCGAAAGAATGATTCCCTTCACCTGGCCCTGGTCTTTAATTTCTTGAGCAGTTTGCCGGTGAGATTGTAATTCAGAATAGACTCCCAGTTCACGAATACGGCGGGTAATCAGTTGGTTGTACTGGCTGCCGTAGTCAAGAACGATGATCTTTTCTAGGTCCTTTAAGGCTTTCATCCTAAGTTATCACTCACTTCCCTTATAATTTCTTTCTCATTTTATCAAAAACGCGCACATAATTCTAGTATTCCTTTCCTTTAATTCGGATTTATTCCTTTTTCTATCGATTTAACCGATGCAAAAAGAGGTCCTTTATCGGGTTTGTATTTTTATAAAGTATTTATTAAAATACTGTGGGAGATAATTCAAAGTTGTTATAATTAGGGCTTTTATTGTATGATAAGGCTATTAGAAATGGCGGAAACGAGGGAAAATCATGCGCGAAATTTGCGGCAAATCACATGGAAAATTAATTTTAATGGGGGAGCACAGTGTGGTCTATGGACAGCCATCAATTGCCCTGCCCTTTCGAGCAGTAACCATTCAAGTCAAGCTGGAACCGGCTGGTAATTATTCTTACTTATTCAGTGATATCTATGAGGGACCCGTTGAAGAAGCCCCCAAGAAACTTGACGCCTTGGTGGGGCTCTTTAACCGCCTCCGCCATGATTTCTTAAGCAGTCATGACCACTTTCTGATTAAGGTGAATAGTAATATTCCGGTTGAACGTGGCTTAGGGAGCTCAGCTGCCCTATCGGTAGCCTTTATCCGTGCCTTTTTTAATTACTTAGGTAAGGATTTGTCCAATGAAGTCTTACTCGATTATGCGGACTTTGCCGAAACCATTAGTCACGGGACCCCTAGTGGCCTTGATGCCCGGGTTACGGCCTATAACCAACCCCTCTACTTCAAAAAAGGGGAAACAGCCCAACCCTTCCATTTCCATACCCCCTATTGGCTAGTGATTGCTGACACTGGAATTTCAGGAAATACTAAGCAAACCGTGAAAAATGTCCGGGATGCCTATGAAAGCCCCTTTGCTAGCCGGCAAATCGCTACTCAAAAAACCATTAAACATCTGGGACTTTTAACTACCGACCTGACCCAGGCCTTAAAAGCACCACAACCTTCCTTAGAGAAACTGGCTGCTTTAATTAATGCGGCCCAACATGACCTGGCTGCCCTCCAAGTCTCCAGCCCAGAATTGAGCTGGGGAATTGATTACATGCGCCAACATGGAGCCGTGGCAGCCAAATTGACCGGTGGCGGAGGCGGTGGCTGCTACTATGCTCTGGTTCCTGACCGTCAAAGCGGTGAAAAACTCATCCAGGCCTTAGCGGATAGTCCTAGTGCCTGTCAAAGCTGGTTAATGCCTTTTTCAAGTGAATCAAATACAAGTGAAAAGGAGTAAACTATGGAAAAATATCGTGGTATTTGTCGAGCCCATACCAATATTGCCCTAATTAAATATTGGGGAAAACGTGATGATGAACTCATCCTACCCATGAATAGTAATCTTTCTTTAACCTTGGACCGTTTTTATTCAGAAACCCAAATCAGCTTCTCTAAGGATATCGTGGAAGACTGCTTCCAACTTGATGGGGAGTGGCAAGACAATAGTGAAGTTGAGAAGATTAGCCGTTTTGTTGATCTCTTCCGTCAATTGGCCCAGGTAGACTTGGCTTGTGAAGTCATTTCCTACAACCATGTGCCCACTGCGGCAGGCTTGGCCTCATCAGCTTCTGCCTTTGCGGCCTTAGCCGGTGCTTGCAATCAGGCCCTCCGCTTAGACCTGGACCCTCTTGCCCTTTCCCGCTTAGCCCGACGCGGATCAGGCTCAGCCACTCGGAGTATTTTCGGTGGCTTTGTCGAATGGCAAAAGGGCACTGGCGACCATGATTCCCAAGCTGTCCCCTTCGATGATGCCAATTGGGATGTGGGCATGGTGGTCCTGGCCTTAAATACCAAAAAGAAGGCCATCAGTTCCCGACGAGGAATGAAGCACACGGTTGCAACCTCCCCCTTCTACCAATTATGGCCCCAGGTTAGCGAGAAAAAGCTCCTAGAAATGAAAGCCGCTATTAAGGCTCGAGACCTGGATTGGATGGGAGAAATTGCTGAAAACCACGCCATGTTAATGCACGCCACTACCCTATCGGCCGACCCCGCCTTTACCTATTTAGAAGCAGAATCGCTCAAGGCCATTGAAGCGGTCAAAGGTCTCCGCCAACAGGGCTATAAGGCCTACTTCACCATGGACGCCGGTCCTAATGTAAAGATTCTCTGTCCTTATTCTCAGTCCCAAGCCATTATCGATGCCTTGGCGCCTGAATTTGGGGCTGACCGACTAATTGCCAGCCGCCCAGGCCCAGGTATCCAATATTTAGAAGCATTTTCTGAACAGAAAACTCGCAACAAAACTTCACAAAGCGTGAACCAAGAAGAAAACCCTGAAGACGACAAGCTAGAACTGCTCAATGAGGAGTTGGGTGAAGACAGCTTGGACAGCCAAGAAGAATTTATGAAACGTTTAGCCAAGCAAAAGCTCACCCTGCAAGAAGAGTTAGAAGAAATTTTTAACCACTCTGCCCCTCACAATTTTTTTAGACCATCGAATCCGCTCCCCCATGATCCCAATGATTCACAGGAGGAATTGTAAATGGAAACCATTATTAGTAAACGCCCAGGAAAGTTATATTTGGCTGGTGAATACGCCATTGTCCATTCCTTCCAAGGGGCTTTATTAGTAGCGGTTGACACCTATGTCACCGTCGAGTTGCGCCCCCTCGACCAAACTCAGTCGCGCTTATCGACTAACCAGGCCCAAGAAACTTTTATCTGGACAGTTAGTAATGACGGTGAGATCAGTGGGATCCCTAAGCAATTCTTATTAGTCAAGACCTTGATCCAAACCGCCTACCAATATTTACAGGAAAGTGGTCGCGTGGAGGATTCTTTTAAAAGTATTGACCTAAAAATTTCCAGTGACCTAGATAGTCCTGACGGGAAAAAATATGGCCTAGGCTCCAGTGCTGCAGTCAGCATGGCTATCCTGGAAGCGATTCTTAAATTCTACCAGGTTGACCAAGACCACTCCAAGAAGGCCTTTGCCTATCTCCTCTACCAACTAGGGGCTATCGCCCAAATCAAAATCGACCTCAAGGGCTCTTTTGGCGACTTGGCTGCTTCAGCTTTTGGGGGCTGCATCTACTATCAAAATTTTGACCATACTTGGTTGAAGGAAAGAGTCAAGCATGAAGGAATGAAAGTCCTAGACCTCATCCAGATGCACTGGGATGGTCTCATGATCGAACCCCTGACTCTATCTCCCGATTGGAAGCTCCATGTGGCCTGGACCGAAAAACCGAGTTCTACCGAAGCCATGCTATCGGGTAAGTCAACAAGAAAAACAGACAAGCATGAGTTTTCACTTAGCGAACGCCATTTCCGCTACGCCAGTCAACAATGCGTGATTCTAATCCGCCAAGCCATTATCGACCAAGATTACTTTGTTTTTACTAAGGCCTTAACTTATAACAGTCATTTATTGTATAACTATACCAAACACCGGCAAAAACCTTACTTAACCACCGATTTAAGGGCAGCTATTGATTTGGCCCGAGCTGCCGGAGGAACGAGTAAGGTTTCCGGAGCAGGTGGCGGGGATTGTGCCATTGCCTTTAGCGATGAAACAGCCATTGGAGAACAGATTGATCAAGCTTGGCATGAAGCCGGTATCCACCCACTCGACTTGGGACTGTGCCCTAGCTTCCTCCAATAAATCAACCACTTTTCACAAGCAAGTGCCATTACCTATTTAATCTTAAGTTAAAAGGAGAATTCCATGAAGAATCGTAAAGATGACCACATTAAGCTTGCCGATTGGCAGTATGCTCAAAGCGCTACCGATTTCGATGCCATCCGCTTTGTCCACCATTCCCTGCCCCATATTGACGCTGACCAAGTCCAACTCAATACCCAGCTCTTCGGTCAAGAATTCCCCTTTCCTTTCTTTATAAACGCCATGACTGGAGGCAGTGAATGGACCAAGGCCATTAATGAAAAATTCGCCACCGTGGCCCGGGAAACTGGCCTGATGATGGCAACGGGGTCAGTCTCCCAAGCCATAAAAGACCCCGACACAGCCGATAGTTTCCAAATTGTCCGCCAAAGCAATCCCAAGGGCTTCATTATCGCTAACATTGGCATGAATCATGGCCTAGCTGGAGCCAAACAAGCTCTAGAAATCACGGATGCCGACGCCCTTGCAATTCATTTAAATACGCCCCAGGAGCTGGCCATGCCAGAAGGCGACCGTCATTTTAAAGCCGTTAAGGATAATATCCAAGCCATTGTAGAGGGGGTTGACCGCCCTGTCATGGTCAAGGAGGTTGGCTTTGGCATGAGTCGTGAAACGATTGAAGAACTCCTCTCACTTGGTGTCAAGACGGTGGATGTCAGTGGCCAAGGAGGGACCAACTTCATCGCTATCGAGAACGAGCGCCGCAGTCTTAAAGATATGGACTATCTGACACAATGGGGGCAAAGTACCGCAATCTCCTTACTTGAAGCCCAAAGTTTAAAAGAACAAGTCGATGTCATCGCTTCTGGTGGAGTTAAAACGCCACTCCATGTGGCCCTGTCCTTAGCCTTAGGGGCTAAGGCCGTTGGGATGAGTGGGCAATTTCTCCACCTGGTCCTCAATCACGGCGTTCAAGAAACCATTGATTGGGTAGAAGAATTCAAGAACCAAGTTCGTATGCTCATGGTCTTAAACAATAGCCAAACTCTTAGCGACTTAGAAAAGACCGACTTAATTATTTCCGGACCAGTAAGAGACTGGTGCCTAGCCCGTCAGATCCCCTACCAAGACTTTAGCCACCGTTCCCGCTAATAGACTTCTTACCTAATCGCTCCCTAGCCTCATGGTTAGGGCTTTTTTGTTCTATTGACGTTTAATAGCCCAGTCTAGCGATCAGTAATGATTGGTAATTTATTTCCAGCTTTTGAAGGGGTTAGCTTTGCAGAAGAGGCATTATGCGTTATAATAGTATTAGCTACTTGCTAACAAAAAGTAAGTGACAATTAGCTTTCTATCCACAGCTTAAGGAGGAATTTTAAAATGGTTTATAATAATATTTCTGAAGCAATTGGTAATACACCAATTATTAAATTAGCACATGAGGACAAAGATTCTGCTGATATTTATGTCAAGTTAGAATCCCGTAACCCAGGGGGCTCAGTCAAAGACCGCCCCGTTAAATACATTCTTAAGAGCTTACTCGACAGTGGCGAATTAGAAAAAGGCGGAACAATTGTTGAATCCACTTCAGGCAATACCGGGGTTGCTCTTTCTATGTTAGGTGCCGCTTTTGGTCTCCATGTGATTATCGTGATGCCAGAAACCATGTCGGTTGAACGTCGTAACTTGATCCAAGCTTACGGAGCTGAACTGGTCTTAACCCCAGGCTCTGAAGGCATGAAAGGTGCCGGCGAAAAGGCAGCAGAAATTGCTAGAGAAAAGAACGCTCCAATCTTTGGCCAATTTGTCCGCCACGAAAACGTTCAAGCCCATGAAGAAACCACTGCTAAAGAAATCTTAGCCGACTTAGACCAAGTGGATGGCTTCGTGGCTGGTATTGGTACTGGTGGTACCGTAACAGGTGTCGGTAAAACCTTAAAGGCCCATGACAAAAACACTGTAGTTTGGGGTGTTGAACCAGAAGGCTCCCCACTATTAAACGAAGGTAAAGCTGGATCACACAAGATTCAAGGGATTGGGGCTAACTTCATTCCTAAGATCTTAGACCAAAATGTCCTCGACAAAGTGGACATCATCTCCAACGAAGACGCTATCCAAGGTGCTGTTCATTTAGCTCATGAATACGGTATCCTAGCTGGCTTCTCTTCAGGTGGTAACTATGTTTCCGCAAAACGTCTCGCTAAAGAACTTGGCCCTGGCAAACATGTCGTGACTGTCCTTCCAGATACAGGAGAACGTTACCTCTCTACCGGAGCATTCTCAAATGACGGAGAATAAGGCAAGCGGTCAAGATCAGCTTCCCTCTGACATGGGAAAAAAAACCATCAAAATTCAATCACGAACTGTTCCTGGCATGTCTCTCTCCTCACTCACAAGAGATACCCTAGAATCGATGGAAGATAATGAAGACAAGTGGATCCGCTTAGCCAAGATCATCTATGATAATGACCCAGCGGCCCACTCCTGGCAGGAAGTCTATGACCTCTACCCCAGTATTAAGGCGCTCCGTGCCCATGAACAAGCCCACTATTATTACAATAATGGGGACTACTACTTGGCCCGGCAACTGGCTGAAGAATCGCGGCGGGAAACCGGGATTGAAATTCATCCAGGAGCTCAACTTAGTGATACGGTCTTTATTGACCATGGCATGGGTGTGGTCATTGGTGAAACCGCTGTGATTAGTGATAACGTCAAGCTCTTCCACGGCGTCACCCTAGGCGGTGTCGGTAGGGAAAAAGGCTGCAAACGCCACCCTACTATCCAAGACCATGTTGAAATTGGGGCAGGTGCCAAACTATTAGGTAATATTACCATTGGCCACCATAGTAAAATTGGGGCTAATGCGGTTGTCCTAGAAGACGTGCCGCCCTATGCGACGGCAGTCGGTATGCCGGCTCGGATTATCCTCCATGATAAAAACTGGAACCGTATTGGTGACTATGTCATCTAATTAAAGCATTCAAACAGCTTATCTTGTCATGAATCACTCCCCTAACTAAGACATCGTTTCATGGCTGATAAGCTGTTTTATTTATGCATGCTTAAGGGGAAGCGCTTATATCCTCTTAGAAAAAACTTATGTTAAAATAGGGATCATTATCAAAATTTGTAGAAAGGAATGTGGGCATTTTGACTGTTGGACTTGTTCTTGAAGGTGGCGGTATGCGGGCCTTATTTTCCGCTGGGGTATTGGATGTTTTTCTATCGGAAGGAATCCAGGTTGACCAGATTGTTGGAGTATCGGCAGGAGCTCTCTATGGAGTCAATTACCCCTCCCAGCAAAGTGGTCGGGCCCTACGTTATAACAAGAAATATATCAAAGATAAGCGCTATATCAGCCTAAGTAACTGGGTAAAAACTGGAAATATGGTATCGACCGATTTTGCCTACCACCAAGTCCCCTTTGAACTCGATCCCTTTGACGAGGAGACCTATGAAGCCAGTCTCAGCGATTTTTATGCGGTGGCTACCAATGTTGAAAGCGGTCAGGCAGAATATTTACTAATTGAAAATGCTGAAGAGCAAATTGATGTCTTGCGGGCTAGTGGCTCTATGCCCTTCGTTTCTAAAATGGTTCCAATCAACGGCGAGAAATATTTAGATGGTGGCCTAGCCGATTCCATCCCCTACCGCTTCATGCAGTCCTTAGGAGTCGACCGGCTGATCATCGTTCTAACCCAACCCTACGGCTACCGTAAGAAAGACAAAAATAATTTCCTTGCTAAAAAAATCTATGGCAAAGAATACCCTCATTTAGTCAAAACCATTGAAGGCAGACCCTCCATGTACAATCAACAAGTCGCTGAGGTGGAGAAATTAGCCCAAAATGAGCAAGCCTTTGTCCTGCAACCTTCCCACCCCCTCGAAGTCAAACGTCTGGAACGTGATCCTGACCGTTTACAAGCCACCTACGACCACGGGGTTGACGTCGCCAAAAAACAAGTAGCCGCATTAAAAGATTACCTGACTTATTAATTGAAAAAAAGCATGGTTAGCTGTGCATCTCAGTCACCCTGAGATCAAGCTTGACCATGCTTTTTTATTTGTCATTTTTTAAATTGATTAACTTATTCATGGGCGGTTAGAAAGACCGTCAGCAAGATAAAGGCCATGCCTAAGTAATCGATCAAGGCAAAACTTTCGCCTAGTAGTATCACCGATAAAATCGTTGCGGTTAAGGGCTCTACTGACCCAATCAAGGAAGCAGCTAAGGGGCCAATAAAGGTGACACTGGAAAGATAGAAAATATAAGGGACAATGGTTCCTACAATAATGGTTAAGGTAAACCAAGCTAAAAAGTGAAGAGAAAGTTCTGGTGGGACTAGGTGCTCAAAGTTGAAAAATATCAAGAAAATTCCACCAAATAGCATGCCAATTCCCGTCACTGGTAAAGATCCATAGTGGTCAATGACCTTTAAAGGAAGGACATTGAGGAGCGCTAGGCCAAATGCCGACATCAATCCCCAGAAAAAGGCCTCTTTGGATAAAATAAAGTGGCCTAACTGACCATGAGTGACTAAGAGAAAGACCCCAATAATAGTGAATAAAAGGGCCACAACTTCCCTTCTAATCGGCCAACGACGACCAACCAAGCAATAATAAACCAACAAAAATATCGGGCCAATAAATTGAAGGATAGTCGCCATCCCGGAATTACTATAATGAATCGTCATCAAATAGGAAAACTGGTTAAAAACTATCCCACAAATCCCAAATATTGCCATTTGTAAGAGTGACCGTTTATCTTGTTTTAACTTTGCAACGGGTAATTTCCTCTTATGTGCCAGGAAAAGGAAAATCGAGATTCCTGCTATCAACATCCGGTACATGGTCAGCTGCAAAGGCATCATATTATAGGTCTGCATCAGGTGCTGACTCAAAACGCCCCCTAGACCCCAGGAACTACAGGCTAAAATCGTGGTAATAATGGCTCGTTTTCTAATCCCGCTTTTAATATGCATAAATAACCTCTCATCTTTATTAGTTAAGTTATTTAATAGTAATAAAAACTATTTTTAATATAACTAACTAATATTAATTTTTACTCCCTTAAGAATATAAAATATCTAATAAGTAAATTCAATGAGAACTTAGCAATTTTTCCAAAAACAGTTTTCTATTTTCGATCAAGCTTGACTAAAAAAGCCAGTTACTCAAAGTAGAGAAAGACTGGCAGTTAAAGGATTATTCGCTTATAAAGAGTTAGACTATTCTGACTGAAAGCTATCCTCTTTTAGTAAGAATTTAACCCTATCGACCATGGCATCTAGTTCATCTGTAGGGAAAACCATATCTTGGTCAAGTAAGTCTGGGCGATGGGCTGTGGCTTCAAAGGCGACCACTGGAAGGCCTTTTTGAATCGCATGGTTGACGATATCATCTACTTCGGCGTAGTAATTGATGTCCAGGTAGATATCGGACTGGTTTAGTAAAGTCTCAATTAAATCACTGTGAGCGAAAGGATGAATAAAGATATTCTCCAGGTTTTCTGCTAAGTCAATGAGGCTTGGCGCCACCACAGTATAGGCTACAATATGAATGCAGAGATCAGGGAGAGCTCGAGCTAAAGCTTCGACTTGTTCGATTTCGGCTGAATGAGTTAGGATGAGAGCCTGGTGTGGAAAGTCTTTACGACTAAAGTACCTGTCATAGTCAGTATCCCAGGCAATTTTTGCTTCATCATCGAAATCTTCATAATAGCTTTGACCCCGATATAACTTGTCAATATAAGAGTTTAAAGTCACATGAGGATCATAGCCAAAATTCTGTAAATTAAAGACTTTCTGACTTAAATTTTTGATATTATCATTGAAGTGTTTAACTAGGTTTCGACCACTTGTCGACATAATTGAACTATCGTGTTGCCGATAAGCATACAGGTTCAAATCAATGGAATAAATCTCCGAAGCAGCCATATACCAGCGATAGGTTGTTGCTGAATCTTCATACCAGACCCCTATTGGAAATAAATTCTGGCGCACAATATCTGCTTTGACCAACTTACACCATGCCGTAGTGAATGACAGGGGAATTGTCCCGTCTTCATCTTTTCTTATTGCATCATGACTATCATAGGACGCTATCGTAGGCAGCCCTGGCGTCATCAACCAATAATCGCCAGCATCGTTAAAATATTTGCAGGCCCCGATGACGATATCTGCCTGCTTATCCTGAGCAATACGGTGTAAGATTTCTAATGTATTTTCAACAATCTTATCGTCTGAATCCAAAAAGAAAATATATTCTCCTTTAGACTGGCTCGTCCCAAAATTGCGGGCTGCAGACAGGCCTTGATTTTCTTGATGAAACAACTTAAAGCGCTCATCTCTCTTACAGTAGTTATCTGCAATAACTGGTGAAGCATCCGAGGAGCCGTCGTTAACCATGATGACTTCAAAGTCTGTAAAGGTCTGATTTCTCACTGATTCTAAGCATTCAATCAAGTATTTTTCAACTTTGTAGATTGGAATGATAATTGAAATTTTTGGATTCATTGCTACCTCCTTTCATTACCTTTCAATTAAAATATATTAAGTAGTCTTATAATCAAAGCTAAAAAAATAGAAATAACCATCAGAAAAGCTATTACATAAGGTAATTTATTTGTGCTAGTCTTTTCGTCTTCCTCTTTTTTTGATTCCTTTTCTTCCCGTTGATCTTTAATCATCTTCTTAATTTCTTGATCAACATAATTTTCCTTATTATTCTTCATAAATTCACCCCATCATAGCTATAATCTCTATGCAAACTGAATTATTGGCTGACCATTTTTATCTGGTAATATTTGACTTAATGATAAATAGTAAATAACTCTTTGATAAATTTGATCTTTCATTTCATTATAAGACCAAAGTGCTTCCTTTTGATATTCATAGATAGGATTTCGTTGGGCTGATCCTCTAGTCACTACAACCTGTTTAAATTGAGTGAGGTAATCAACTTGTTCTACCCAAACTTCATCAATGGCTTTTAAAATACATTTACGCTCAAAATCTTCAAAATAGTTTCCGTATCCTAGACGCTCTTTTTTAGATTCTAATATAGTAAAAAAGATACCCAGTAAATAATCGACTAAGTCCGAATCGGATAAATGTTCAATATTTTTAGGTTCATAATTATAAGTTAGATTATCAAATATCCAACGATCAATTTGTACTTTGCGACTTCTATTAGGATCAAGGTTATCTACAGCCAATCCCATCACGCGCTGTGCAACTTGGTCTAGATCGATTTCTTCTAACCCTTGGCCTTCTAGAAGTTCATCACGGGTTTGATAAATAATCTTTCTTTGAATACTCATATCCTCATCCATTTGAATGATTTGCTTTCTAGCATTTTCTCCACTAGCATCACTCGCCTCTTGGGCTTGGTTAAAGTATTTCTCGTAACGAAAATTAGATAGTTGCTTAATATCATTAATCTCTTCATCTGGATCCGACTGATAGCGGATATGCTCTGGTGCCCACTTTTGGATGAGTTCGTCTTCTAAGGAGACAAAGAATTTACTCATTCCTGGGTCTCCTTGCCTTCCTGCTCGACCACGAAGCTGTAAATCAATACGTTCACTAACCATTCTTTCAGTTCCAATGACTGCTAGGCCGCCTAAGTCAGCAACTCCTTGCCCTAACTTAATGTCTGTCCCCCGACCAGCCATCGCGGTGGCAACCGTGACTGCACCATATTGTCCTGCTTCTTTAATCATTTCTGCCTCTTTAGCTTCATTGTAGGCATTGAGCACATTATGAGGAATACCATCATTCAGCAAAATCGTTGAATATAACCTGGATAGCTGAACTGATCCTGTCGCAATTAATAAGGGTTGTCCAGTCGCATGCTTTTCTTCGATGTATTGGATAGAAGCAGCCAGTTTTTCAGGAAAGCTACGGTAAATTTCATCAGCATAGTCTTTACGAATGACGGGCCTATTCGTTGGAATTGAAACAACTTCCATATTATAAGTCTCAATGAATTCGTCCTCTGCTGGTTTTCCTGTACCAGTCATACCAGCCATACGATCAAAAAGTAAGAATAAATTTTGGTAAGTTATAGAAGCCATTGACCGGTTTTCATCTGTTAATTCCACATGTTCCTTGGCTTCAATAGCTTGATGTTGTCCTGCCTGTAAACGAGTGCCTTTTAACACCCGACCATCACGACTATCTAATAATTCTACCTTCCCATCACGAACCACATAATCTTTTTCATTAGTGAATAATTCATGGGCTTTAAGAGCTAAACTAACATGACGAACGAGCTCTCGATTTGAACTCGCATAAAATTTATCTAAGCGAAAGTAAGTTTCTGCATATTCTATTCCTTCTTGGGTAAGCCAAACTGCATCTTTTTCCACGGTAACTTCATAATCCAGTCCTACTTCAAGGCTTTCAACGAAATCATTAGCTAGTTGGTAGAAATTAGACTGGACTCTTGGAGAACCTGAAATAACTAGCGGACTAGTCGCTCCATCAAGCAAGACCGCATCCACTTCATCAATAATGACATAATAAAAGTTACGTAAAAATTGATCGTCTTTGTCAGCAGCTAAATTCTCTCCCAGGTAATCGAAGCCTAGTGCTGAATGAGTAGTGTATACAATGTCAGATTCATAAATTTTTCTTTTGTCTTCAGCTGTCAAATTCTCTGAATCCTCAGAGACTCCTATTGCAATGGTTAAGCCCATAAAACGATATAGGTATCCCATTTCCTCAGCATCACGGCGAGATAAATAATCGTTAACTGTAACTAGAATTACCCCTTTTCCTGTCAATGCATTGAGATACAAAGGCATAGTGGCTGTTAGAGTTTTACCTTCACCAGTTTTCATTTCAGCAATGTTTCCCTCATGTAATACAATGGCACCAATTACTTGGACATCATAGGGGTACATCCCTAACACCCGTTTAGCAGCCTCTCTAACTACTGCATAGGCTTCAGGAAGAAGATCATTTAAGCTTTCACCTGCTTGATAGCGTTCTTTAAATTCATTAGTTTTCTGTTTGAGGTCACCATCTGATAATTGAGCCATGTCTCCAGCATATGCATTAACTTGATGAAGTATACGGTTCAGCCTCTTTAACCGACCTTTATCTAAATCAACTTTAAACATGGTGAGCCCCCTCAACTAATTTCTTGCCAGTCTAACTTCAAAAGATTCTTATGATAATCCAATAACCTACTTCCGACCAAAAGACCATCAGACTGCTTATTTTTATAATAGCATTTTATATTAGGTCGACTGACACGAGCAATTGTTTGCAACCATTGAACAATACCTTCATCTAAACCCGATTGCTGGGCAATTTTTTGATATTGAAAATGTTCTAAATGATCGTTAGTAATCAAGGCTTGGGAATTAGGATAGAGTTGAGCATAATATTTAGCAGCTAAATTAGAAATCGGTCCATAACCAATAAAATAATAATGTTTAGCTGAACTAGAACCAATAAAGGTCTCCACGCCAGACAATGCTTCTTCTGATAAATAAAGCTGGGCGTTTAATAATTCACTAGCCAGCAAATTAGTATGAGACTTAATTAAATCTATTTGCTGCAACTTATTCACTTCTTCTTGGATACTTCCTATTCCTGGTTCAACAAAAAGCAAGTGATTGAAATCATAATTATTTTCAATTAGTAGTGTATCTTTACTCATAACCTTATCTAAAAGTACTTCAGATATTATCAAGCGCTTAAAATTGATAGAGCGGCAGCCTGCGTGAACTAAAGATATGGTGTAGTTTCCGTAATTATCAGGTACAGTAAATGAGTCATCACAACTGCGGATAAAATCTTTCTGCAGAGATTCACCGTAATAATCAAAGAATTCCACCGTAAACATTATGGAATTATTTGGTTCGACCTGACCAATAAATTTAAGGAAGTAGGTCTTATCACTTGTTAATAGCGGGAGTTTAGGTGAAGAAAAATAAAGTCCATAGGTTTTTTCAGAACTCCATTTATTAATAACTATTCCTGAATGAACCATAGAGTTTTTAAAGGATACCCTATCTGGGGACAGCCACTCTATCTGAGAGCCATGACTGAATATATCGTCGTTCATTAATCCCCATCGAACAATGTAATAATCTTTCACTCGACTCCCTCCTTACTTTCAAAATCTTCCCATAGTATTCTCTTATACTGGTTTATAAACCAACTTGCGACAGTAGGGGTATTATCATTATGTCGTCCCATCACAGACTTACTAATAATTTTAATTGGCTTATCACTCAGATTTTTCAATAATCCATAATACGCCTCATTATCGTAATCTTCATTAAGCATGTAAGTCATTGCAAAGGTAGATTGACTATAGTGAGTCTGTTTTAATTTAGGCATCAACATACTGTCTAAAATATCCATATCAGTTGTTAAATCATCATTGTCACCAAATTTCAAGGTTAAATCCATTGATGTTTTAAAGGAATCATTAGGGCGTCTTAAGCGCTGGTTTCTAGTAATATTTCCTAAATAAACAAGTGGTCGCGCCATAATTATGGCGTAAGGATCTAAAAAACTTCCATAGTACAAAGCACCAAAGGTTCCCATAGACATACCTGAAAGGATTAACTGATCCTTAGTAAAATTTAACTCATCTAATACTTCCACTATCTTAGCAACAATAGTTGCCTCGAATTGGGCACTTCCTCGATAGAAGGCACCGCCTTCTAAACGTAAATCATTAATCAATATAAAGGGGTGCTTTAGGTTCTTCATCATAGGAAAGCCTTCAAAACCTTCTGCTGTCCTATAACCAGAAAAATAAACATTTAAAGGGGGTTTTAAGTTGCCGGGATTATAGTAAAAAGCAAACTCTTCACGACCATTATCAGCTATAATTTGTCCACCTGCTAAATAGTCTCCCCACTTTCTTCGGGAATGTCTAACATGTAAAGGACCTATCCTTAGTTGTCCAGAACCTCTTACACAAAGGGAAAAGCTCGCATAACAATTCTCAGGCGGATCTAATAATATTCTCTTTTTTATTGCTTCATTATCATAAGAGATACGCTTAACCACCTGATTAAAACTTCCCATGCGAATAAAGGTCATAGTCAGTTTTAGATCAATGGTCTCATCTTTTATAAACTCTAACCATATATCGAGATAGCGATCTATATTAGAGATAATAAGATGTCGCCAATATAACAAAGGAGTCAATTGATCTGTATCTTCAATTTGAAAAAAAATATAATTGTTTCCTAGATATTGATAGTTACCAGAAAAATTAGCTTGAACAGAAATATCCTGAATGCCACGTCTCTCTCCATAATTGCCGTCGAAGAAAACTTTAGCTAACTCAACAATCGTCTCTTCAATATTTTCCACTTCAATAAATTGAGCTTTTTTCATCAAAAATAGAAGTTTGAACTCAGGAGCGGAATAATAAGATTCGAATTGTTGATCAATTAATACAGCATAAGCTTCCATTAAGGGAAGCAGCTTATCTATTAGTAATTCATCAATAGGAGCGGTAAGTAAAACTAGAGAAAAAGGTCTTTGTGGCAGGTTATTTTCTTTCAAAGCTCCTTGGTAATAATCAGCAAGCTCAGTATTTAGTACAAAGGTCCAATCAACTTCATTCTTAAATTTTACGCCCTGTGACCAATCCCTATAGCCGATTTGTAAAACTCTAGTCATTGCTGTTCTCTCCTAACAATGCTTTCCATTGACTCACTAATTCTCCACTATGGTACTTATTAATCTTTTCTACAGAGTAAACTAAAGCTTCATTCCAATGCTTAAGTCCTTTGAAGTAATAATCAATCCCTTGTGCCAATTGATCCAAGTTCTTTGCAATTAACCCATTTTTCAAATGCTCAACATAGGCAGACTCAACTCGGTTGATCTGCGGAATTCCTGCACTAATTCCCGCAATCTGACCATAAACCCAGGGATGCGAAGTCCAATCAATCATCAAACGCACATACTTCAAGCTTTGGATAAAGTCGCGCTCACTAGTATTAATTTGCACCTGACAAACTGGTTCCTTTTCTTTTTCAGGCATCTTATCCGCAAAATCAACAACTTCTCCGTAGTTAGGATCAAAATACTTATTTAAGCGATCGGATAAACTTTCTAGCTGGTCGATTTTAGCTTGATCAATTTGAAAGGTTCCTAAGACCAAGCGAATACGTTCATCCTTTTTCATTTTATTCTTGATAACATCCATAACATATTCTATTTCTTTCAATCCTAATCGACTCACTTCAAGATAAATAATTAATTCCTTAATCCGTTGACTCATACCTAACTGGAGTCTGGTATCGAACGGCGATAGTCGATAAATAGGTGTATCAAGTGAATTCTTCTTCGTATAGTCAATTAGCTGGTCCTTCAATTGATCAGTATCAGTAATCAGTAATTTCGCCCTTTTCAGAAAGGTTTTAAAATCTTCTGTATTGCTCTCAAAGGAGCGCTGACTATAAAGAGAATAGATTAAATCAATCTTATTTTTCTGACTTAGCTGATTAAATAAACGATTATATCTATCACTATAGGCAACAACGACCTTGTCACTTTGTCCCATATGTTTACTTAGATACTTACTGGCCATCTCTGCAATAAGTTCTGATTTTGATTGATACGTAGTATGATCAAAACGCTCTTTTTCTAACAGATTTTGGTTAATTTCTACATTTTCATTAGCACAAAACTCTCGAACCACCCATTGACCAGCTAAATTTAAATAGTCTTGGTGGGTAGCCTGACCATTACTATAAAAGATGATACTAGAAATAAAGGCCCGATCATCAAAAATGTACTGTTTTGTTAATTGCTTATCTTGATAGTAGTCAATAAAGGCGATATAACCATTAGACTTAAATTGGATATCAGCATAATGTTCATTGTGGACAAATACCATCATTAGAAAAGGAGTAGGAACAAATTCGGCTTGCTTAGGAAAAGATAAGTCCTCTAAAGTAATAGGTCTTACTTTATATAAATTAACGCCTTGAATATAGTCAAAAACCGACCAATAATTATTTTCTTCGATATTTTGATCATGTAAGTTCAACCGTAACATCGGAGCATAATCGAGCATTAATAATTGATTGCTTTCCCCAGAACGCTGAAATAAACGCAATTGATTAACAGTATCATCAAAATACAAGTCCATATAGGAAAGCTCAACAAAATCCCATTGATTATTCGCATACCAAGAGGGAATAAAATAATACATAATTTTCCTTTCTAATAGCTAATCAAATAATGGCTTATATTTATTTCTTATTCTTAGAGCCCGTATCTCATCAATAGTATTTAAAAATAGAGCAACCAGAATAACTATACTCCCTGGCAAATTGAGCCATTGAGAGTATTCAGGAAATAATACCCCTAAAGACATAGGAAAACCAACGACAGCCGTCATATATACAGCTCCTATAATCGCCATATTTAATATTTTTTCTCTCAAAAATTTTTCAGTCGGCTTGCCAGGATTGATTCCATCAATATAGTCACCAGTTTTTTGCAATTTTTCACTAAGATCTTCTGGATCCACATTAACAAAGGCAAAGCCAAGACTTAGAACAATAATTAATAAAACATACAAGAAGGCACCTAAGGGTTGGGTCATATTCAACTGATATTGCAAAGTCTTTAAGAATTGAAGATTGGGAAAGAAAATGAGTATCAGGTCAATAATGTATTGTGGTAAGAGCGCCAATGTCATGGCATACATGATGGCCATGCCCCCACTAGGATTCAATTTAATCGGCAGATAGGATTTTTCAGTAAAATTATTATTTATCATAACACTATTAATTGGAATCCGTAACTCAGCACGGTCCATTACGATCGTAGCAAATGCTGTCATTAATGCAAAAACAGACACACTAATTAATAGTACTTGCTCAATAAGTGACGCTCGATAAACTAAAAATATCCGTAGTGCTTTAAAATTATTAGGCAATCTTAATAACATATTCGCTAAAATAATAATCGTATGTCCACCGATTCCAGCTTCTTGATTACGCCCTCCTAGCCAAATAGTAAAAAATGTGCCAGCAACTAATGCTAAAACAATCGTTCCATAAACCATAAAATTATTAGACAATATGGTTTCTTGTATGGAAATCAGCGGATAACTGACTGCTAAAGTAATTGCTTGAACTAAGGCAAGGATTAAAGTTAACAGGTTACGATAATAATTATCCTGTCTTGGAGGAACTTTCAGTGCTTTGTACCATTTAGACATGGAGATAAAACGCCAAATAATCATTGTCGACATATACGGTCCTAGCCCTAAACTTAATAAAGTAGCTTGTTCAAAGCTACCACCAGTTGCACTAAGGGCCAATGAGAGAAAGTCATTGCCTGATGAACTCTGTTGGATAGTCTGCCAATCAACTAAGGGTAAAGGAATGGAACGTCCAATAATATAAATAATCAGAATCATGGCAGTGAACAATAACTTTTTATAAAGAAGTGGAAGACGAAATCTGTTCGCCTTATTTTGGTTTGCCACTGATTAAACAACCTTTCATACATTTAAAATAGTAAATTAGAGGCAAGGAATTAATTGCCTTAGCCTCTATTATGACGTAAGAATAACTTGTATTTATTCTATTTTTTAACTCTATCCTCTTGGCACTTTATCTGATTAATTAGATCTTGATAGTTTTATTGTACAAAGATATTATTAGGATCCAATATGTCAACTTGATGACAATAACCTTCAAATGAGTATACCGCTAAACCAAGATTGTTTGCTTTAGTAACTATATCTTCCACTTCTACCCCATAATTGATATCTAGATAAATATTAGACTTTAATAAAAGGGTGTTAATCTGATCTTTTCCTGCTGCTGGATAGAGATACACATTAGGATATTTTTCTAAGTTCAATAAATGATCTGACATTTGCGTTTGAGCCGCAATATGGAAGTGAAAATTAGGTAAACCTTGAATAATTTCATCAATATGTAATAAATAATCCTGAGCAGTCAAAATAAAAATATTACAATCTTCCCGCATTAGAGGACGATGACCAAGATCCCCCTCAAAATTTGATAGGCCCTGACTAAAGATTTTAAAAATAGTTGCAGTTAAGAGACGCTGGGTAAAATATCCCTGAGTAATGAGATGACGAAATTTAGCAACATTATTGACCAAGTCTTGATAGTCCGTTTCAGACAAGTTTTCTAGGATAGCATTTGCTTGCTCTAAAGATTTCACGATAAAACCTAGACCATTATCCTTAATAATTTTCTTATTAGATAAAGATTCAGGAACAAATACAGGAATCCCTGCTGCTAAATATGTACTCAATTTATGGGTAATACACATTTGGAAATAGTCTTGAATATAATCTAGATCAGTCCAGACCAGCCCAAAACCGCCCTTAGATAATTTGGTTAAAAGTTCATAATCAGGTAACCAACCTTTTATTGTCACTTCCTTAGGCAAATCTAAATTCTGACCATGGTTTGAATAAACATCAACAGCACATGAAATTGGCCAATGCTTTATAAAATCAAACTTATTAATATCTCCTGCAAAATGAATCTTCTTTTGAAAGGAAACTTTTCCAGGTTGGAATTCAGTTGGGTGATCCCACATAGCTTGGATTAAAACCTTATCGACCCTTAAACCTTCTAAATAAAGACGTTGATACATTTCTTGAGAAGGAACAATTAACAATTCAGCTTCATTGTAAATTTCAATGAGAGAACTCATCAAATAATAATTTTGAGGGAACATGATTGGTGGTATATCATGAATAAACACTATTAAATGTGCTTTAAAAGTATATTTAATTTTATGGATCAATGCTCTTTCAAAGCGAGAATCATTCCATGTTGGTAACTGAACAACCACCAAGTCGCCTTGCCCTACTCCGGCTAAAATACCATCTAATCGCTTACTTAATTCTTGATCAGAATCATAAGAAGTTTCATATGCATAGATAGCTAATTCATTAAAATCCAATTTTTGAGCAATCGATGTTGTCATCTGTTGAGAAATTAATGCTGTGCTGACAGCAGAATGACCATGCAAATTTGTAATATGCTTTCTCATAGATTAACCTACCTTTCTTGAAACTTCCTCATTCTGAAAATAAGAATTGATATTTTTCCTCATCAACGTTGTTAGATTGATTAATTTGAGAAGAAATCGCCTGTTGCCAAAGTTTCTGACTATGTCCCAAAGCTTTAATTGTATTTATCATAGATATCGCTTGATCACTAGAGAAGATAAACTCATTTGCAATATAGGCTTCCTTATGTAAGGTTTCTTTAAAAGCTATGTTTAAGCATTGAAACTCAAAGGCAGCGCGGACTGCATCCACAATCTCATTACCATGATTGATATCCAAATAAAAACAGGCCTGCTTCAATAATTTCTGTATCAAACCCATAGAAATATTAGGATAAAGCTGAACATTCGAATAATGGTTAAAATTCATTAACTTATCCGACATTTCTGTTATAGCTCCAATTCTAAACTGAAAATCAGATAAATGGTCTAGTAAAAGATCTAATTGTTCAATCTGATCAGAGTTGGTTAATATTAAAATTTCTTTAGTAAATTCTTTTTCTTGAAGAATGGGATAAATATATCCTAATGGCTCAATAGATTCACTAGGTAAATGACTGGCTTGGCATAAATCTAATGCTCGTTGATAAGTAGTTTGATCAGGAATAATCACTTTTTGACAACGAGGAGTCTGTCCTGTAAGAATGAGCTGCATATTACCTGGAATTTCTAGATCAAGTGGTTCGTGCCAAACTAAGATATCCTTCCCATCTCTAGGTAAGGAGTGAGAAATTAAAAAAGGAGTTGCCAGTGAATTTATAATCATTTGTTCTAAAGGAAGCTCGGAATTCCATAGATAAAAGAGATAGAAATCTCTTCGATTATGAAAAACTCGCTTCTTTCCCTGCCAATCGAGGATAACATTCCCAGTAACATAATTATCTACAATGACATCGCGGCCAGCAGTGTCAAAATAAATCTTCATATGAGCATCTTGTCCATGACGAATAATTTGAGCATAACGACGGCCATATTGGTTGTAACAGTCTGTCCACATGACTTGCTCTGCCTCATTTAACCAATCTACAGCTTTTATTAGCCGTTGCCCACCGCTAGTAAAGTAATGAATATCAGCGCGTTTATGATGATAATCCCAGACGCTGGCTGATGTATTTGTCCCTTTGATTTCCCAGTTTAAAGGAACAGAAACCTCATTAAAATATAAAGGTTGTCCTTCTTCTTCCCCCATAAAAAAGCGATAGGGAGAAGTCGTTCCTCTAGGTAAGAAACCATTTTCATTTAAAATGACGGTTGGAAAGTTAAAGCCAGCACGAAACATAGATTGGTGAAAATCGCGAGTAGCTTCATTATATGTATCAAATAACTGAATCATGCTTTAACCTCCTCAACTAATTGTCTCCAAGCTCCTTCTACTTGGTCATGTAAATATTGCTTAGCAATTGAATAGGAATGCTCGCGCATTGCTCGTCGATCTGCTGATTGGAAATAGCTTAGAATGGCTTCAGCAAAAGAATTGACAATCACATTTCGTTCCATTCCACGTTTAAAAGGAAGAAGATAGCCATTTTTTCCATCATCTATAAAAGTAGGATTGCCATATGGGACATCTAAGCCAATCATGGCTTGCCCTGCACTCAAAGCTTCAACTAAGGTTAACCCAAAGCCTTCACTGGTTGATGCTGTTAAATAGAGAGAATATTGAGGATAAATATTTTCTAACGCTTGATGCCCTTTGAGTTGAATATAGTCTTCTGCGTTAAATCGCCCTATCTGGTCTTGTAGAGCATTTCTTTTACCGCCTTCACCATAAATATCAAATGTCACCTGCGGAATCTGTTCGTGAACTTTTACTACAGCTTCAATTAACCAATCGATATTCTTCTCTCCTGCCAAACGAGAAGCAGTCATCATAGCGTAGGAATTCATATTGTTATCTGGCTCCATGAGCTGGTCAACACTGCCGACTGGAATCGTATAAATTTTAGGATGAACCCCATAATAGTAGTCAAATTGATCCATAAGTCTCTGAGTCTGGGATGGCGTCGAAGTGATATAAAAATCAAAATCTTCATAATGAGTAAAAGGATACTCGTAGTGATTATTCCATAGGATGTTCTGATCATTACTTAAAGATTGGTTATAATGTTCAGCATGAACCACTGACCCCAACTTCGCCCCGTTTAGATGATCAAGAAGTCCTTGAGCAATACCATCTGCACGATCTAAGAGAACAATATCAGTATCAGTTAAAACTAATTTCTCAATAAAGTAAGCGACTAATTCTTCCGTAGAATAAATAACCCGATCTTTAAAGCGATACATTGAACTACCTTGGTTGATAAATTCTTCATATGCCGTTGTCCCATCTTGATTAAAATAACGACGCATGTAAAGTTGTGCCTTATTATTATTAGGAGCATAATACTCCGTTAAAAATTTATAACGATTAAAGAAATCTTTTCTGATTAATTTGTTATTGGCTGTATATTCTACCCGATCTACAAAGTCTTCTTCTTCTCTTGAAAGATAACACATAGCAAACTGCTTGCCTTGGTCATATATCAATTTCACACGACGGTTGTCAAGCTTTTCTTCCTCGACATCATCGGATAATTTTTCTTTAATTTGACTTAGGCTAACAGTGGTTTGACAGAGAGGAATATCAGTAAAATATAAATACATCCAAATAACATCTTCATTAGAAAAGCCAATGTTTTCAGTAAAATGGGCCATGTTTTCATTCAAAATAAGATCAGTAAAAATAAATTTACAACCTAAGGACAATTCTTTAAAAATACGATAGCGATAAATTTGTGCGTACTCCACACCACTCGATGCCCAGCCGATGCCTTTATTAATATTATAGATAGTCAGAGTAACCACTTCCTTAGTTTGTATTATATCAAAGCTTTATCTTTAGAATGCTAAGGAAAGTTTCCCTAACATTCTAAAAACAAAGCTAGAGGGTAAGATTATAATTCTTACCCTCTTTTGCTTTGTTTAAGATAAATCAGCAATTTTATGCATCATTATCTTTCTTTCTCTTGAAACCTAAAGCACTTAGGCCTGCAAGAATTGCAGCTAATCCTGCTCCAAGAACAGATTGATTTTTCGCTCCGGTTTGAGGCAAGAAACCTGATTGCTTAATTTCAACTTGAGAATCTTGATCAACATTTTCAACGCTTTCCAAACCTGATACTGCTGACGATTTAGTAGTATCAAAAGATTCTGAAGAGCTTATGCTTGCAGATCCGTGCTCTGAATTAGAATCTGGCGCTAAATCGACTTCTGATTCTGAAGTTAGGTCACTTTCGCTAGTAGATTCTGAACTTGCAGAATCAGATTCACTGGTATCTACTGGACCTGCTGCACTTGCGGATTCGGACGCTGAGGCACTTGAACTTGCAGACTCAGAGGCTGACACACTTGAGCTTGCGGATTCGGACGCTGAGGCACTCGAACTTGCTGACTCGGAGGCCGAAGCACTTGAACTTGCTGACTCGGAGGCCGAAGCGCTGGAGCTTGCAGACTCTGACGCAGAAGCGCTAGAGCTTGCCGATTCAGAAGCGGACGCGCTTGAACTTGATGATTCGGACGCTGAGGCACTCGAACTTGCCGATTCAGACGCTGAAGCGCTGGAACTTGCAGACTCGGATGCTGACACACTTGAGCTTGCGGATTCGGACGCCGAAGCGCTCGAGCTTGCGGATTCAGAAGCGGACGCGCTTGAGCTTGACGATTCGGACGCTGACGCACTGAAACTTGCGGACTCGGATTGGACAACTGATTCAGATTGGCTAGCGGACACTGAACTGGACTCTGATTGCGAAGCACTCTCAGATTGCGATTCAACCATAGCTGATTCACTTTGAGAAGCACTTACAGATTCAGACTTAACTGCTGACTCTGATGCAGATTCACTCGCCGAAATACTGTTATTATCCTTAGCCACATTCACAGTTACGTTAGTATTATCCTTAGTACCATCTGGATAATTGACCACAACAGGAATAGTTACAGTACCATCTTCAGGACGTCCTGAACCGGGTGTAAAGGTAACTTCACCGGTATTAGGATCAATTGTTGCTATATCGCCAGTATTTGGATCTTCCCAAGTCGTCGTCCCATCATCAAAAGTAAAGTTAGTGCCAGTAGGTGGTGCCACATTATCTTGATGGGTCTTCGGACCAGTTGGATTGTTTGGATCATTTGGAATTTCACCTGAGAAAGTTGGCTTCACAGTTACCGGTGTTGGATTTTCACCAGATTCAGTCTGACCAGTTGGATAAGTTGGTTCATAAGTTTCCTTATTTGGATTACCAACAATGACCTTAACATCATCTTCACGACTTGAACCATCGTTAAAGGTGACTCTTACGGTAACATTATGAACGCCCGGCGCCTTCCCGTTAGGAATTTGACTAGGATCTACGATTTCAACCTTTGTAGCGACTGTGTTCTTTTTATCGAACAGTGGGGTACCAGCCTCCCAATATGCGTCGTCAAGCTTATCTAAAACTTCCTGTTCTTGTGTTTCTTCGCCATATTTCTTATAAATTGGTTCAGGTTTAGGAACGAAGATTTCTGAGAAAGGTTTTCTCACATCGAAAGTTGCATTAGCAGTATCTTCTGTACCATCTGTATAAGTTGCCTTAACAGGAATTTCGACATGACGCTGAATAGAATTATTTAAATCTACTTCAAATGGATCAAAGTTTTCTGGTAAAGGAACTTCACCTTTAGCATTAAAGGTTACTACTCCTGTATTCTCATCAATTGTTGCGGTATCCCCTGTGCTAGGATCAGACCAGGTTGTTCCTCCATCAACGAAGCTAAACTTAGTACCATCAGGCATTGAAGTCGTTGCTGGATTTGGATTAGCGGTGGTCTTAGCTTCTGTGAATGTTGGCGTATTTGTAGTTGATTCACCGGGTTTAATAGCACGAGGGAAATCATAGCGGAAATCAACTTTTTCATTGATATTCTCTTTACGCCATTGGGCATAAACTCGAGTAGAGCTTGTGATTGGCGTTGTGCTAGTAAATTCTGTTTCCTTGATTAACTCATTATTTTCGTTTAATCCATTTGGAACAGTTGACCAACCCACAAAGACATAACCTTCACGCGTTGGATCTGCCGGCATATTTTCTTCGCCTAATCCATTAGGTTGGTAATTTGGATCCGTAGCAAACTTATCATTATCAGGCGCAACGACTGAAGTTGGATTGCCTGTTGTTGGGGCATCTGCTGCATAGGATCTAGCAGCACCTTGTGGTACATCGTTAAAGTCGAAAGTTACGCGAGCTTTCACTCGACCAATCACTTTTTCAGAACCTAGAGCAGCGTCAATAGTATCCGTTGCTTGTTTTTCAATTTCACTCTTATTAGCATTGAAGGATTGAGCATAAATTGGCGCATCCTTAACTAATTTTACGTCACCCGGTACTGGCGCAGCAAATTCATAAACATCCTTATACACTTTACCAGTAATGTCATTAGTATAAGATGATTCTGGATTAACCGCAGTTGCTGATGCCACAGTAATTGCTGCGTTTTTGCCATTATTTTCATTATGCACTTCTACCCGAACGGATTGTCCTGGGACTTTAGTGTAACCCTTAATAATGGTATCCGTATCAAAAACATCTTCCAAAGCCGGCATGTATTGCGTACGTTCAATTAGGGTTGAAGCGTAAGTTTCAGTCCCTGTCCATACACGTGGTGCTTTAGAGATTTCTCCTTCTTGGGCAGTGAATGTCATAATGGTTTGACCGTTCACTGTAATTTGCCCAGCTCCAAGCTTACCACCACGACCACCATAAAGAGTGATTTTCTCACCTTTTTTGAGGGTAAATCCTTCACCAGGCATGGCCTTGCTCATATCCAAGGTATAAGTGGCATTCTGGCGATCAAACATTGTATCTTCATAAGGTGAGCCATAGCTGAGATATTTTACGTTATCGCCCAGAAGTGGCAAGGTCCCAATTTTCATTGCTAAACGATTAGCAATCTTTTTATTTTTGATTTGGATACCTGGTATCTCACTACCTGGCTCACGATCGAATTGCACTTTAATCTCGGCATTCGGCGGAATAACCACATCTTGTTCTAATGTCTTCTCAATGACTTCTACGCCTTGGCTATTACCAATCACCATGGTGGTGTAGACGTCTAATGGCATCATCTGTGGCGTGCCGCCTTCAACTGCTGGATAGAGCGACTTCATCGCTTCTGAGTCTATATTTAAAGTTGTAACCGTAAATGATTGGTTAGTGAGCTTTGTAGACTCATCTGCAAGGAAACCACGCGTATCTTGCTTGGTCCAGATGACTTGGTCATTCAGTTCATTAACGCGGAAGGACTGTGGAGCAAAGATAACATAAGCCATATTATTAGCTTCATCAATATTAACTTGTTCCCGGGTAAAGCCAGTACGTGGACTGCCGCCAACTGGGTTACGTGCTTCAAGAGCGTTCATGGTACGAGAAGGTTCCACATAACCAATATAACCATTAGCATCTGGTTTGAGGACATCTAGTAGGGCCTTATCAAAGGCTAGACGGTAACCCATAGAGTCAACACCTACATGGTAGTCGCCATTAGTATCTCCCTTATCCCAACCGGATGCGATATAGAGTTTGTTTTCTAAATGGTTGAAAGTGACTGTTGTTTGTGAACCATAAACGACTGGTGCCAAAGCTCCATTATCATCAGCCAACATTGGCACTAAACCTGCTTTCATATTAGCAGCATCAGACTTAGGAATGGTTGTTGCTGATGTATAGGCACCATAACCATCCATCACTAGGTTTGAATTTTCTGTTTGTTGGAAGTTTTTAGCGTAGACTCTTTCTAAACTGCTATCCATAATTCGGGTCTGGATAGTCGTATCAATATTATCTAAATCTTGAAGGTTTTGTTTTCCTAAGAAAAGCTTGATTGGCGTATGGTGCATGTTACCTGCCAGACCAGACTGCGTCATCTTAGAAAACTCCATAATCACTTCATTGAGATTTTTGCCGTTAATAAATTGTTGTTTTTGACTACTGTTACGATAATATGACCTAGTCCAATCGATTGATTCTTTAAATTCTGGAGTAACGTGAAGGACCACATTGTTCCATACAGCAGAGTCTCCCCGTTGGTACCATGAATAAGTCAGGTCCAAGATTAGATTTCCCTCATGATCGGTATGGTGACCTTGGTAGTTCAACTGAGCGATAGTCTGTGGTTCTGAAATATTGTTCGTTGAAACCAATCTGTTTTCTGGTCGTAACTCCCACTTTTGTAGTCCCTGGTTAGACATATCGCGTTCTTCCCAGTTAGGCTCTTTATAGTAGAACTTACCATCTGTTTGGTCCTTGTAGAAGCCTTGTCCTGTATCAACCAAGTTCGTCTTCCCTGTATAGGCTGCATAAGGCTGGATAACGTATCCTGAACGAACTGCTCGCAATGCTTCTTGGTTTTGTTTCAAGTCAGATAGGAATTGGAGGTGCAGTGATCGTGGATAATTTTCAGTATAGGCTGTATTAGCTACCGTATGGGCGATTTCAGCAATTTCAGATTCACTATAACCAGCTTTAGATAATATAGACTTTTCATCATTACTTAAGCTATTATTTTGATCTTTATTGTCTTCCTTAGAAGTAGCGCGGTCTAAACCTGCTTGCAAGTCACTCGCTTGACGGTCTGCTTCCGCTTTACTCTTCCCATGATTTAAGCTACCTGCACCAGCTAATTCAGCAGCATCACTAGCGGTTCTAACCACAAAATTGTTAACTGGGACTTCAGGGATTTCTACCCCATTCACTTCATAACTGTTTTCAAGACCAGCAGCACTTCTCACACCAGTATCATTTTGAACCGCTTGACCATTTTCAAGAGCTGGTTCAGCTTCATTAGCTGCTAGTGGAGCTTCTTGGCTAGGTGAAGCAGATTCCTCTTCGGCGACATTGCTTTTACGATCCGCTAGGCTTTCAGATTCTTGGCTAGTCTCAGACTCCGATTCGCTTTCACTGGTGGCAGCTGATTCGGATGCACTGATAGCAGCGGATTCATAACTTGAGACAGAGGCGGATTCTGAAGCTGACAAAGACTCGGATTCGCTGAGGGATTCAGACTCACTAATTGAAAGTGATTCCGATTCACTAGCGCTGATGGATGCTGACTCACTTGCTTCAATATTAGCTGAAGCTTCATCCGCAACTTCACTTGCTTGAACCGTTTCAGTGGTTGATTCGGCTGCTTTCAATGCGGCGGAATCGGTATTAACTAAGGTTTCTTTTTCTAGGACTTTTTCCTTAGGTAGTTCATCCGCACTCACTTGTGGTGTGGTTAAGGCTGCACCACCGGCTAAGGCACCTAAGGCAGTCAATCCTTTAAATAGGTACTCCTTTTTATCAGTTGAAGAATTTTCTTCAACTTGGGAGGATTCAATATGCTCAATTACGGGTGATTTTCCAAAGAAACGCAGTAAACCAAATTGTGAAAGACATGATTTCACCCAGGACTTCCCGGCTTTATACATCTTCACTCGTGTTTTACGTTCAGTTTCTAGATAATCCCCATGTCTAAATTTCTTCATATGCAACTCCTTCTTAATAACGATTAAAAGACATAGATCAGACTAAAAATATAAGAAAATACCCGAGACAATAAGGGCTCAAGGTACATTATTTAGTTAGGATTATCTCATATTTTTCCTAAAAATAAAGCAAATTTAAGATTTTATACGCTTTAGTATATTGTTTTTCAGCAAAAAGAACATTATTTTAGAATATTGTATTTATTTCTATATTTATCCAATTATGGTCAGGTTGAAATGGTCATTAATGGTTCTTAGAACTGAGTTTAACTACGACTTTAAAGAAAAAATTTTTACCTTTTTCCAAGAAAAAAAGCCCTTAACTTAGCGATTAACTAAGATAAGAGCTTAGGAGGTTGTTGTATTTAGTGTTAACTGAATCTATTTATAAAGTCTGACCTGCCTAGTTACCCTTGGCTAGGGCTGCTTGGTGGTCGGCTTTAATTTGGGCTAATTTATCGGGATCAAGGATTAAATCCAATCCGGTTAAGGCCAGTAAAGTGGCAGCAATACGAATGGAATCGAGCCCCTTGGCTGACTTCGCCGCGGCCACTAGTTCTGTTGAGTGGCCGGGTACGGGTTCTTCAGAAATGGCTAGGAAGGGTTGGATAGTAGGTACCACATAAGAAATATTTCCTACATCGGATGAGCCATGGGCTTGGCTATCTGGCTCCTTAACCGTATCCAAATCTAAGCCCACTTCGTCCGCATGACTGAAAAAAATCTCATCAAAGGAAGGCGTGATGATCATGTCATCAACCTTGTTTTGGAAAAGCCCAAATTTCAGTTGGGCCCCGGTCGCATGGGCAGCCCCTTCAGCAATTTTTTGGACTCTCTCTCTGACCTTGTCCAGGGTATGGCGGTTATAAGCACGAATATAGAAACGCCCTCGGCAATAATCCGGAATCACATTAGCCGCCTTTCCGCCGTCAAGGATCACCCCGTGGATGCTGACGTCATCGTGGAGGTGGAGGCGTAAGGCATCGATCCCGTTAAAGGTAAGGATCAATGGTTCCAAGGCTGAGATCCCATCTTCTGGGTTAGCGGTAGCATGCGCTGACTTACCAAAGAATTCAATATCGACAGGATCATTAGCGTATAAGTGGCCACTAGGACTGGTGTCACCACCAGGATGCACACAGAGAGCCGCATCGACATCATCCAAGAAGCCTTCGCGGACAAAGCTTTCCTTGGCTGAACCGTTTTCCCCACCTTCTTCACCAGGCGTCCCGTAGACCCGAATTTCACCGCCGACTTGGTCAACGACCTGCTTCAAGGCCGCTGCGGCCAAGCTGGAATAATTACCAAAGAGGTTGTGGCCACAGCCATGTCCAATGTCGGGTAAGGCGTCGAATTCAGCCAAGTAAACCAGAGTTGGCCCTTCCTTTTCACTCTTATAACGGGCATCGAAGCCAGTGGGATGGCCAGCGACATCCCTTTTCACCGTAAAGCCTTCTTTTTCCAGTTGATTGGTCAAGATCTCTTGGGCAAAGTATTCATGGTTACTGGTTTCCGGATTGGCGTGGATTTTTAGGGCGTTGTCTTGGTAAGTGGCTAAATTATCTTTGACATAGTTCTTAATGGTTTCTTGTAGGGCTTTTTTATCGGTAGTGGTCATTTGACATACTTCCTCTCCATGTGATGGTTTCGTTTGTTGCTAGGGTGTAGTTAAAGTCTAATTGCGGCCAAATAGTTTCCAAGCAGCAACATTGGCCCCGTTGGATTTATCCTTAATGACTTGCTCGGTTTCGTCGGTTTGGTAGGTATCGACAATCTTCTTATAGGTTGGGTTATCCTTATCTTCTTGACGAGCGACCACAATATTCACATAAGGTTTAGACCGTTCATCGACCGGTTCTTTGAAAATAGCGTCTTGGGGGGCTAAGCCGGCATCCACAGCATAACCACTGTTAATGAGAGCAATATCCACATCATTTAAGGTCCGTGGGGTTTGGGCAGCATCCATTTCTTCAATCTTTAGCTTTTTAGGATTTGAAGTAATGTCATCCACTGTTGGGGTAATCCCAGCGGCGTCATCCACTTCAATGAGGCCAGCAGACTCTAAGAGGATAATGGCCCGACCACCATTGGTCACGTCGTTAGGAATCGACACGGTGGCCCCGTCTTGTAATTCTGACAGGTTCTTAATCTTATGGGAGTAGATCCCTAGTGGTGCCACTACGGTATTTCCAATGGAGACTAAGTCCGTGCCGAATTGTTCATTGAATTTATCTAAGAAGACTTGATGTTGGAAGGCATTGAGGTCAACTTCCCCCTCTTCCAAGGCCTTATTAGGTTGGTTATAGTCAGAGAATTTGACGTATTCCAAGTTAATCCCCTCAGCTTTGAGACGTTCTTGGACGGTATCCCAGTCGCGAGTATCATCTCCAACTACACCCAGTTTGACTGTAGTTTCCTGCTTGCCTTCACTGCCACTACCACTATTAGACCCACAACCTGCCAAAGCAAGAATACTTAATGCACTGGTTACCAATACTTTTTGCCATTTCTTCATTATAAAGACCTCCTAATATTTTCCATAAAAAAAGTCCCCTACTATTCGCTTGAATAGCAAAGGACGACGTATCGTGTTACCACCTTTTGTTCAGAGCCCTACTGTTAATGACTATCATTGTAGCAACTCCCTCGACCTAGCCGAGACCCTAACTGTCTAGACTAGCGCTCCTGCTATCGACCGAGCCCAGCCGACCTTGTCTACTTATTGACAAGATATCCTCAAAGGCCATCTTCAGCGCCTTTCACCTAGTTCCTCTCACCAAACGGAACCTCTCTTCAAAGTGGCTAACACTTACTCTCCTTATCGACGGATGATTTTATGGATAATTAACTATGCACTTAGTCTATCACCAGGAATCGCTCCTTAGCAAGTGTTCGCCTGATACCGGTTTATCATCACTAGCGTTCGCTTTTTTAGATAGATAAACTAGAATAGGTTCTACTTCTTGTTTTTACGGTTACGGAAGAAGAAAAATCCGCCCACAATTAGTAAGACGACTCCGACAATTAGGGCTGTTCGAGTCACTTGGGCCCCCGTTTGTGGCAGACTTTGACTGTAATAGGTTCCCGCTAATACACTAGTCCCATCACCTAGTAAGAATACTACTAAGGCACTGAAAAGACTTAAGAAGTAAGTCGACAAATTGTTACTTATTTTTGACAGGGTCTTTGTATCTTTCATCAGAATCTTCCTCTCTCATTTTCTAACCCCATTATAGCAAAAATGCGACTTACACCAAATTCATAGCTATCCTGCTGACTTTTCGATCGCAACTTAAGCCTGGTGGCCGCCAATCAACTTATTGCGCTCTAAGCCAGTCGCCCCTTCCACCAAACTATTGGCATAGAAGAGCGAGCTAGGACCATAGTGGTCATGGATTTTTTGCATGGTGTCATAGAGACGTTCTTTCTGCAAGGTGCGGTCCGGGTCTTCAAAGAGACTAAGTTGAATGCCCACCTTTTCTTGAAACTTACTAGCACTGAGGGCGATTTGGCGGATAGGCTGCTTATCCTCATAGTATAAACGGAAGAGTTCCACCCAAGCGGCATTGAGGTCTTCAGGACGGTCGGTGGGATCAATGGGGACTTGATGGCGGAAGCCGCGGTCCACTACCTCATGGGAATACCCCACTGACAGAGAGACTTGACCGGCGAGTAAATGGTGTTGGCGTAAGCGGGCCGCGATATCATTGCCCATCTCGCGAATGATGATCGATACTTGACCTGGGTCAGTATAATCGCGCTGGAGAATTTGACTCTTACCAAAAGACCGCGAGGAAGGCACATATTTGTCACGGATAATACTGTGATCAATTCCGTTAGCATGTTCAAAGAGTTCGACACCAATAATTCCTAGCCGCTTTTGCAGGAGGTAGACATCCGCATGGGCCAAATCTTCCACAGTATAGATCCCTAATTGGTTGAGCCGTCGCTCTAAGCCCTTGGCAATCCCCCAGAAATCCCTTAGCGGGTCAATCTTCCAAACCGTTTCAGGGATCGATTCATAGGACCAGTAATCAATATAGGGCGGAGTCTTCTTGGCCGAGTTGTCCAGACACAGTTTAGCCAAGAGCGGGTTATCACCAATCCCTACCGTGGCGGTAATTCCAAAGGCCTGATAGACATCGGCTTGGATTTTTTGGGCGATAGCTTCATTACTGCCAAATAGCTTGTGACTATAGGAAACATCCAAGAAACTCTCGTCAATACTATAGATATGGAGGTCTTCTGGGGCAACATAGTTCAAAAAAATCTCATTAATATCGAGATTAATCTCAATATATTGGCTCATATTGGGAGGGACAATTTGAATATTGTGGTGGCGGGGAAATTCAAAGAGCCGCGACCCGGTTTTCAAACCATACTTGGCTTTGACTCTTGGCGTAGCAGCCAGGACCAGTCCTCCATTGGCTTCTCCCCGTGACATGACGACTAATTCTGCTGTCAAGGGGTCTAGTTGCCGAGCCACGCATTCCACACTAGCGAAAAAAGACTTCATGTCGATGCATAGGACATCGTGTTTGGGTTCTCTACTATAATCAAAATCATAATTGTAACGTTTCATGACTATTATCCTCTAACTGATTCAGTGATTGCTTGAACAACTTTTCTTCATTTTACGAACGTATGTTCTGTTTGTCAAGTGGATTACTGAAGCTGTCTTTTAATCACTTATTAAAAGTACTTACTTTTTGTGAGCATAAAATTTGTCATGGGCTCTCTTAGTGGTTAAACTAGGTAGTGTAGTTATAAATTAAAAATAAAAAATGAAAGTAGGAGATATTATAATGACTAAATATGGTGTTGTTTTAGGTTCAATCCGTAAGAACTCATTTTCAGAAGCGATTGCTAAAGGGATCGTAAAAGGTTTACCTGAAGATGCAGAAGTCACCTTCATCGAAACTGCTGACCTTCCTCTCTATAGCCAAGACTATGACGAAGCGCCAGAACAACCTAAAGAATATACGCGTTTCCGTGAAGAAGTAAAAGCTCAAGATGCTATCATCTTCGTCACCCCAGAACACAACCGTAGCGTTCCAGCGAGCTTGAAGAACGCCATTGACTTAGGTTCTCGTCCATACGGTTCCAGCGTTTGGGAAGGTAAACCAGCACTTGTTGCTTCTCAATCACCAGCAGGCATTGGTGGGGCCATTGCTAACCACACCCTCCGCCAATCCTTAGTCTTCTTAGATATGCCAGTGATGCAACAACCTGAACTCTACATTGGTAATTCCGCAAACTTCATCGGGGAAAACGGTGAAATTACTGCCGAAGATACCCAAGAATTCTTAGCTAATGCTGGTAAAGCCTTCGCTGAATTCGCCGCAAAATTCGTTTAAGCCTAAGATTTTAACAAGATAAAATACTGACATCGGGCCGTGACTCTCATGAAGTCACGGCCCTTTTTAATGGTTCACTTTGTATAAAATAGTCAAGCGATTCTCCATTTAATGACTTGAGGAACTTCATTTTTTCCATTTTTAAATAAAGTCTGCTGTGTTATCCTAGACTTAAGAAAATTATTAGTCACTTAAACTCAAGAAAGGAGTTTATTATGGATAAATTAGCGCTTCCTAATCGGGCGATCCGTCAATCAGAAAAAGAAATTACCCCAAAAAGTCTCAAGTTTTTACTGGCTGACTTTGCTATTATTGTGATTCTTAGTTCTGCCATTGCATCAATTACTGACTTTACCTTTGCCCGTTTTCAATTCTCCGAGAATTCCATTGATTTGATCAACACCTTGATTTCTACCCTGGTCTTCGCCCTGCTGAGCTATGGCATGACCTGGGGCTTGGTCGACGCCGCTAAAAATCGTAGGCCCTACCAAGCTTTGAGTGTGTTCCGTCCCTTTAAGAAAAATTTCTGGCATAATGCTTGGACTAGCCTCTTAGCGCAAATCGTCAATATTATTGTGATTTGGCTAATGTCTCTTCTAACAGCCTTTGCCCTCCTCGTTTTTGCCTCTCTAGTCTTTGGCTCTGACGATGCCTGGCTCATTGTTGTCCTAGTGGGTGGGGGACTTTTGATTGGCTTAATTGCTTATTGGGTCAATATTAGCTTAGCCATGACCCCTATCCTGTTGAAAGAAGAGCCTGAGATGGGTGCTTTCCAAGTCATCAAGACCAGTTGGGGCTTAATGCGAGGCAACCGCTGGAGATATTTCTGCTTGGTGCTTAGCTATAAGTGGATTGCCTACCTGCTCATTTTCATCTCCCTCGTTGTGAGTTTTGGGATTATTGTCTCTGTCGACACAAGCTATGGTTCAGGACTCAATTTCTTAGGGTTAGTTCTCTTCTTTGCTGTCTCCCTCTTCATCGTGTTCGTTTCAGTTTACTATGGTCTGCGTTCAAAAGTAGCCGCTGCAGTCTTCTACCAAGCCCGGCTCGAACAAGAACGCGGTATTATCGAAGGCCAATTTAACTAAGATTAAAAGCGTTAAAATAAATGATTAAGAGTGACTCACTAATCAGTGGGTCACTTTTTTTATGGGTGCGATTGTTTAAATAGGACCGGCAAAAGTCTTTCTATGCTAGAATGAGAGTAAATGACTGGCACAAATTATCCAGGAAGGAGATTACTATGGCAGCCATCAGCGAAGAACAAAACCACTTACTTTTATCCACTTGTTTACTGGCCGGTAAGATCATGATGGAATCAGGTTCCGAATCCTACCGAGTTGAAGACACTATGCAGCGGATCGCCCAAAACAGCCACCGTTTTGACACCGCCTCCTATGTCACCAACACGGCCGTCTTTATGAGCTTAAATAAGCACTCAGACATGCAAATGGTCTTAGTCAAAAAGACCTCCACCGACTTAGCTAAAATTGATGACACCAACCAACTTTCCCGCTCTTACGCCGAAGGAAAACTCAACCTGGAAGAACTCTATCAGGCGCTCCAGGCCGTTGATAAGCAAGAAAAAACCTTCCTCTTTAGTGTGCAATTATTAGCTGCAGGCGCCGCCAGTGCCGCTTTTATGCTAATGATTGATTCGACCAACTACTGGGATATTGGTTTTGCCTTTGCTATTGCCATCATTGGTTTTGCTATTTCTGAATACTGCAAGGTAGAATTTGAAATTACTTTCCTCAGTGACTTTTTTGCGACTACCGTCATCGGCTTTTTAGCCCTATCCCTAAACCGCCTAGGTCTGGTCAATAACTTGGACTCCTTGATCACAGGCTGTATCATGCCCCTCCTTCCTGGGCTAGCCATTACCGGTGCCCTACGTGATCTTTTTGCCCGGCAGTTAATTTCAGGTATGGTCCAAGCGGTTAACGCCATCTTAATTGCCATCGTGCTCGGTGTCGGTATTGCTCTCACCCTGCAATGGTTAGGTTAGAAAGGAGTTCAGCCATGTTTACCATTATTGAACAGTTTGCCCTATCCTTTTTTGGGACGGTCGCCTTTTCCACCATTATTAACGTGCCTAAGCGGGCTTTGATTTATTGTGGCTTAACGGGAGCCAGTGGGTGGATGACCTACTACTTCTTTATGTCTTGGTTTGGCGACTTAATTATCGCTAACTTCATGGCAGCACTTGTTATCGGGATTATCTACATCTATCTGTCACGCAAGCTGCGTTTACCGGTGATTATTTTGAATACCCCCGCCATCCTGCCCTTGGTCCCTGGTAATGCGGCCTATCTCTTTATCCGTTATGCGGTGCAAGGCAATTATCAGTTAAGTGTCTCCTACCTGATGGACGTTTTCAAGGTATCCGGAGCCATCGTTTTTGGTTTTATGTTTGTTAACCTAGCTGAACAACAAATCCGTCGCCAACGCCAAGAACGGGCTCGCCGACGTTTAAAGAAAAAAGCGGCCAAAGAAAAGGCCGAAAAAATGAAAATGGCTAAGTCTTAGTTCTTCGATTAAATCGCTAATCAACAAAAAAATCAGTGCCACTTTGAGCACTGATTTTTTTTACTTATTTTATGCCTGCCTGCTTAAAGGCTTCCACTTTTTGAAGAAAGTACTGATGAATCCGGTAATCCTGGGTCAGTTCGGGGTGGAAGGCTAGGCCAATTTGATTTTCATATTCAACACCCACTACCTTACCATCCACTTGTGAGAGGACTTCAACTTCTGGACCATAGCCAGCAACATAGGGTGCTCGGATAAAGACTGCTGGGTAATCACTAAGGGGACCCACTTGAGTTTGAGTAGCAAAACTACCCAGTTGACGACCGTAGGCATTCCGCTTCACCGTCACGGATAAGGTCCCTAGGTAACGGTTGGGATCATTAGCTATGTGGTCGGCCAAGAGAATTAAGCCAGCACAGGTGGCGAGGGTTGGTAGGCCATCTTGGATCAACTGACGCACGGGTTCTAATAGACCTAATTTTTCCAGCAATTGCCCCTGGACCGTACTTTCTCCTCCAGGTAAGACCAGGCCATCAATGTCATCCAGGTCTTTGAGTTGACGAATTTCTTTTACTTGGGCTCCCAGCTGGCGGAGGATATTCTCATGCTCAATGAAGGCCCCTTGGAGGGCGAGTACAGCGATGGTCATCTTACTGGCCTCGCTCTTCCATAATGATTTGAATTTCACTTGGATTGATCCCCACCATGGCTTCTCCCAAGTCTTCAGATAAGTGGGCAATTAATTGGGCATCTTGGTAGTTGGTCACGGCTTGAACGATAGCAGAAGCCCGCTTAGCTGGGTCGCCTGACTTGAAGATCCCTGAACCAACAAAGACTCCTTCCGCCCCTAATTGCATCATTAAGGCAGCATCGGCTGGTGTTGCCACCCCACCGGCAGAGAAGTTAACTACAGGCAGTTTGCCATGTTCGTGAACATATTGAACTAAGTGATAGGGGACTTTCAGTTGTTTGGCGGCTTCATAAAGCTCGTCTGGCGATAAGGAAGCTACTTGGCGGATTTGGGCATTGATCTTTCTTAGGTGACGGACCGCTTGGACCACGTCGCCTGTTCCTGGTTCCCCCTTGGTTCGAATCATGGAGGCTCCTTCTTCAATCCGACGTAGGGCTTCTCCTAGGTCACGGGCCCCACAAACAAAAGGCACCTTGAAGGCGGTCTTATCAATATGGTAAACATCATCAGCCGGCGAGAGAACTTCCGATTCATCAATATAGTCAATCTCAATGGCTTCTAGAATTTGGGCTTCAACAAAGTGACCAATCCGTACCTTGGCCATAACCGGAATCGATACCGCCTCTTGGATACCCTTGATCATCTTAGGATCACTCATCCGCGAAACGCCACCGGCCGCCCGGATGTCAGCGGGGATCCGTTCTAAGGCCATGACTGCTGCAGCTCCGGCAGCTTCGGCAATGCGTGCTTGTTCTGGTGTGGTAACATCCATAATTACCCCACCCTTTAGCATCTGGGCCAGGGCTTGGTTTAGTTCATATTGTGTCTTTGTCATCTAATGACCTCCTTGATTTGTTGCTTGTCGCTTGTTAAGCTATATCATAATTCAAAAGTGGTCTTAGACAAATAGTCAAAATCACAATAAAAAAGAAGCCAGTAAGGAGTAAATGAAGATGTTAACCTACCATCTAAAAAAAGGCCCAAGTCCCCTCTATCAGCAACTATACCAAGCCATTAAAAGCGATATCATTGCCGGTAAACTAGTTAATGAAGAAAAATTACCTTCTAAACGCAGTCTAGCCAGAAATTTAGGCGTTAGTACCATTACGGTTGAAAATGCTTATGACCAGTTGATTATCGAAGGCCTGGTCTATAGCCAGGAAAAGCGCGGTTATTATGTCAATGATTGGCAAGGCCTTCCCAGTCTCAAAGAGCGCGAAAAAGTTGACCACCATATCCGCCTACCTGAAGAAGAACACTTTACTTTCAACTTTTCCGAAAAGCAAAGTCAGTTAGATAGTTTTCCCTTTTCGATTATGAACCGGATGATGCATGACACCATCGCTAACTACCAAGCTGACCTGCTCAAACCGCCCCTGGGTGGTGGTGTGGCTGCCTTAAGAGAGGCGATTGCTAGTCATTTAGCTTCTTTTCGCGGGATGGCTGTTGACCCCAAGCAGATTATTGTGGGAGCGGGAACGGAATACCTTTACGGTTTGCTGATCCAGCTCCTAGGACGGGATAAGATCTATTGCATTGAAAATCCGGGCTACCCCAAATTACGGCAAATTTACACCAAGCAAGGCGTTGACTGTCGTTTAGCTGGGATCGATGACCAGGGATTGCGGGTTGAAGCACTCGAGAAACAAAAAGCGCAAATTGCCCACCTTAATCCGACCCACCACTTTCCTACTGGGACCACTATGTCGGTTAGTCGCCGCTACCAATTGCTGGCCTGGGCTAATGAAGGCAGTGACCGTTACCTTATTGAGGATGATTATGATAGTGAATTTCGCTTCCACGGTAAGCCCCTTCCTACCCTACAAAGCATTGATGCCAGTGCCAAAGTGATCTATCTTAACACCTTCTCCAAGTCCCTAGCTCCCACCATTCGCATTTCCTATATGGTGCTCCCTGCCCAACTGGCCAACCAATTCTATCGAGACCTCTCCTTTTATTCCTGCACCGTGTCAACCTTTGAGCAGTACAGTTTAGCCCAATTTATTCATGAAGGCTATTTCGAAAAGCACATTAACCGCATGCGCCGCCACTATAGTAAGAAAAGAGAAAAAGTCACCCAGTTGATTAAAGACCAGTTTTCCACTGACCAATGTCAAATCATCGAGGGCGAAACTGGTCTCCACCTGGTCTTAAAATTACAGACTTCTTTGTCCGATGCAGAAGTAAAAGCCCGTTTGCTTAAGCAGGGTATCGGAATTAAGAGTGTCTCCGACTATGATATGGAGCCAGTAGCGGAAAGTCGCCAGCTCTTTCTCTTGAATGATGCCGCCGTTGACCTCAGTAAACTCCAGGAGGCACTAGCCATCGTCAAGGCTGAGTTATTTCCCTAGCTTCTGTCTGAACAGCCAATGCCAAGATGGCTAGTTTTCTAAAGGGGAATGATATATAATTAATTAACTTTTTGGGGAGGTAAATTATTATGAATCATTTAGGTAGCCAAGAACTGGAAAGTCAGCGTCTCATTTTACGCCCCTTTGTAATGACTGATGTCGACCAGGCCTACCAGCACTGGACCAGTGACCCAGAAGTCACCAAGTACTTAACCTGGCCTAGGCACCAGTCTCCTGCTGTCACCAAGGAAGTGATTTCCCAATGGGTGGCTAACTATAATCAGCCGGGCTTCTACCAATGGGCCATTGTTTTAAAGGCAAGCAATGAAGTCATCGGTAGTATTTCCGCCGTTGACGTCAAAGAAAAAATTTCTGCCGTCCACATTGGCTATGCTATTGGCCGAAAATGGTGGGGCTTGGGGATAACCACCGAAGCCTTTGAGCGTATTATTCCTTTCTTCTTTGATGAAGTCGGAGTCAACCGGATTGAATCCATGCACGACCCTAAGAACCCAGCTTCTGGCAAGGTCATGGAGCATTGCGGCTTAGTTTATGAAGGCACTCTCCGCCAAGCTGACCGTAACAACCAAGGCCTCTGTGATGCCGCCTACTACGGTCTCTTGAGAGAAGATTACTATCGGTAAGACAAAAAGCAGCGAACCAATCGCTGCTTTTTAGCTTGTTCTTTATCTTATTTTTTAAGCTCACAAGTTTTTACCAATTTTCCTTATCCCAAGATAGGCCGTCTAATTGCCCACTTGCTTGCTGGTAACGCAAGTCCAAGGCCTCAATAGCCGCTTGGCAGGCTGCGAGATAGGCACGTTGACCGTAGTCCTGACTTTCCTTTTCGGCCTTCTCGAGAACTTCTTTGGCCCAGGGGCCTAACGGATCATTTTCAATCATAATAACCTCCTAGTGTCGTGTCGTTTTTGGCAAGGTGGCTTCCAGCATGTCTAATTCATCCAGTCGCCCCTCCCAAGCATCGATCAATAAGTCAACTTTGCTGCTAAGTTCAGAAGAAAAGTCTCCCTGCTGATCTCTTAAATGATCGATTAACCAACGGCTCCTTTGACTAAAGCCGCCCCGCTTAGGATTCAAGAGATAGTATTGAAAGGCGACATAGTATTCCCTTTGGTCAGCTTCACTGAGATAGTGGTATTGGCTGAGTATAAAGGCAGGAAGAAATTCCCACTTTAGGGTCTGACACAGGGTTTGATAAGGGCTAAAGAGAGTCGATAAGCTGACATTATTCTTCCCACCAGCCTGGTAATAAGACAAGGGACTCCCCACCGTCACTATCAAGCCCAGTGATTTACCAGCAAGTTGCCTATCGTTCTGGTCCAGAAAGTCATCACTTAACAGGTCCTGTAACCACTGCACTAAGTGTCCAGGTGCTTGGTACCAATAAAGGGGAAACTGTAAATAAATCCGCTCATTCTTCAACAAGACTTCTTGGGATTCTTGAATAAAATCCTCATCATAGCTTGTCGGAACAGGGATAAAATTAGTTTCTTTGGGGCAAGCTGCCCTTAGAAATTGATGGCTACTAGAATTTTCCAAGTCAGGATGCCCACAAAAAATACTTACTGTCACTCTACCCATCTCCTTTTTCCTGTTTCGCTTTCTATTCTAACAAATCACTCACAGCTTAGCAGACTAGCGGACTCAGAAAGAGCCAATTTAATGCGCCCTGTTAAATTTAGTCATTAAAAAAGAGACTGGAACAAAAGTCCCAGTCTCTTTTCAAAATACGAACTATCTAATCAAAATGTGCTCCGTCACAGGACGAACGTCCGCTTCAAAAACTGATAACGCTCAGCTTCACTGAGCTTATCCCAGTTTTCTCCAGCGATTTCGTCCTTTGAAGTGACTGTCACACTCTATTAATCCTCTCGGGCATTGACTTGGTCGAGGGCTTTTTGAGCAGTTTCTTGGGCTTCGGCTAAGGCTTCTTCCGCTGGGATATTTTGCAATTCGACCTTATCCCGAGCATCAGAAAGGGCTTGATAAATTTTACCACCGGTAGGATCCGTAAAGCTGTAAGAAGCATGGGTGGATTGGTCCATCGGTGTCTTATAAGCCGGATTTTCGGCTAGGAATTCACTAAAGCCCGGTACCTTATTCATGGTGTCATCAATACGAACTGGTACATAGCCTACCGCCTTGGTCCAGTCAGCCTGAACTTGGGGGCTAGTAAAGTACTTGATCCATTCAAAAGCTGCCCTGGCTTCTTGGTCGGAAGCTTGGTCAGGAATTGCTAGGTACAAGCCTTCTGACATGGGACGGGGCTCATGACCATTGCAGCCCGGTTGTTCAGCTGACCCAATAATATCAAAATCAAGGTCCGCCTTATCCCCAGAGGACCCGGTATAGCCTATCGATTTACCGGTCATGACATTGTCAATGGTCCGGTACCAATATTCCCAACCTTGTCCCCCAGATTCAATGGGACTGGTACCGTCATGGATATTTTCCCGGATGAAGTTCCAGGAATCAACCCAGGGCGCTTGGTCAATAAGAACCTGAGTACCATCATCAGAAATAATTTGCCCCCCAGAACTATAGGCGATATCAATCAAATTATCGGTCCCCCACATTAACTGGTGACCATTTTCAACATAGCCGTCTTCTTGGAGTTGCTTAGAATAAGCCATCACCTTTTCCCAGGAAGCATACATGTCATCTGGATCAACGCCCGCTTCATCTAAGATATCCTTACGATAATACATGACCTGGGTAGTCCCAAAGGCGGGAAAACCGTAGACTTGACCATCAGAAATGGCTAAGTCCATAAAGACAGGCAGGAAGTCATCGGGGTCCATGCTAGAATCCATGAAATCGTTGAGGGGTTTAAGAATTTGCGAGTCCGATTGTTCGACAATGTCATCCGATAAGACCACAGCCGGAGCGATGTCAGCTGCAATGGCCGCTTGGAGTTTCTGATAGGTTTCATCATAATTAGCCTGAGCGACACCGATCACACGGACTTGGTCTTGACTATTATTGAAGTCCTCAATAATTTCCTCCATGGTTTGTCCGGCAATGGAACCCAAACCATACCAAAATTCTATTTCCACCCGGTCACCGCTTGCTTGGTCACTATGCTTGCGGTCATATTCAGCTAAGGCTTCCTGAGCTTGCTGAGAACACCCTCCCAGAAACAGCAAGGCGGTAAACAGGGTCAGTAAAATCTTTACAAATTTCTTCATCTTGATCATCCTTTCGTCCCTGAGCCAGAAATCCCTTGTACAAACCATTTTTGTAGGAGAACAAAGAGGATCAGTAAGGGAACCACAACCAAGGTATTGGCTGCCATCAACCGTGGGAGGTTATCAATAAAGTTCCCCTGAGTGGTAAAGAGCTGGTTCAAACCATTGGATACCAGCATCTTGGCCTCACTAGAAATGATTAGGGATGGCCACATGTAGTTATTGTAGTGGGTCACAAAGTTGATCAAGGCGGTGGTTAAAATCGCCGAGCGTGAATAAGGAACGATAATCCGCCATAAGATTTGCCAAGAATTAGCCCCCTCTACTTGGCCAGCTTCAACTAATTCAATCGGCACGGAACGGAAGGTCTGTACCAAATAAAAAATTGAGAAGACACTAGCAATATTGGATACAATCAGACCGGTTAAGGTATCTAAGAGACCCATCTGCGCTAGAATCACAAAGGATGGCACATAGGTAGTAGCCACCGGTAACATATAGGTTAATAAGATCGAGGTATAGAGGAATTTCTTCCCTTTAAAGTGGAAGAATACCAAACCATAAGCCATTAAAGCACTGAGAATTAACTGTACAATAACAATGACTAAGGCGGTAAAAATACTGTTAAAGATATAAAGATCAAAGGGCCCTAATTCAAAGACGCCCGCAAAGTTCTTAAAGGAAAGAAAATCAGGGGCTAAGGACGCGGGATTAGATAGGATAGTTGCCGCATCTTTAAAGGCATTTGACGCCATCCATAATAAAGGATAAACCATTAAAAAGCTGAGGAATAAGAGTAAGATTGAACGAATAATTCCCTTACTGTCCCATTTTTTATTTCTCATGCTACACCCTCCTTACGATAATGCCCTTGTAAGCTAAAGATCGCAAAGGCTAAGAGACCAGTAATAACTAACATAATCACTGACAAGGCCGTTGCCTTACCCATGTTAAACTCTTCAAAGGCGAGTTGATAGAACATATAGAGTAAGGTTCGTGTCGCCCCAGCAGGCCCACCTTGGGTTAGGACGTTAATTTGGTCATAAGCTTGGATAGAAGAAATTAAGGTAATCACCGATAGAAAGAGAGTCGTGGGTAGGGTCATGGGGAAGTAAATCGTCCGGATCCGTTGCCAGTAACTAGCCCCGGCAATATCACAGACTTCATCATAGGATGGTGAAATACTGGACATGGCGGTGGAATAAAATAACATGGCCCAGCCCGCATTCTTCCAAACGGTCACGACGATGACTGCCACCATGGCAAAGGTGGAAGAAGACAACCAGTCCGGCCCCGCAACCCCAATATGGGCTAAGAGATTATTGATGAGTCCTTCCGGTTGGTACATCCAGGACCAAACAATGGAGACCGCAACCATGGGGGTTACCCAAGGTGCAAAGAGGCAGGCCTGGATGAAATTATGCATGAATTTTTGCCGAATTAATAAGAGAGCTAATAAAAAGCCGATAACTAAGGTCGGTATCACTGTCCCTAATGAAAATACCACCGTATTCCACAAGGACGAAGCAAATTCTTCAGAAGTAATCAGGTCGGTGTAGTTTTCTAACCCGACAACGTCATAAGTTGGTGAAATGTAGTCCCAATTGGTAAAAGAAATAAAAAGGGAAATGAACATTGGCAGGAACCAGAAAATTAATAAAGGCAGGAGTGGGACTAAGATATAAATGAGCCACTGCTTTTTATTCATGTCTTTAATCATTTTCAGTCACCAGTCTTTCCCCACTTTCCTTGTCGAAGTAGTAGAGATCCTTACTATCTAGATTAAAGGCAATTTCCTGACCGGCTTCAAAGCGCTTGTCAGTCGCCTCTTTAATGATCACTTGGGAGACTTCTAATTTCACATGGAGATCATAGTCAGCACCTAAGAGTTCAACCATCTGGATAGTCCCAGTAAAGTGAGCTTGGTCAACATTATCCGTCACTTTGGCTTTTTCTGGCCTAAAACCGACCACAATATCTTGGCCTTCAGCGAAATCACCTGGTAAGTGGTCGACTAAGACCCGGTCGGTTTTGGATAAAATCTTGCCCTCTTTGACATGGGCTTGGATGGTATTCATTGGTGGTGTTCCCAGGAAGGTTGCCACAAAAAGATTCTTAGGGTTGTTATAAACCTCCCAGGGAACTCCGATTTGTTGGATTTCTCCTTGGCTCATTACAACAATCCGGTCAGCCATGGTCATGGCTTCGGCTTGGTCGTGGGTCACGTAAACTGTGGTAGCATGAAGGTGTTTTTGTAAATTAACAATCTCACTCCGCATTTGCACCCGAAGTTTAGCGTCCAAGTTACTCAAAGGTTCATCCATCAATAAAATACCAGCTGACTTAACGATGGCTCTGGCAAGGGCAACCCGTTGCATCTGACCGCCTGATAAGGCCGCTGGTTTTTTATCTAAATAGTCGCTTAAGCCCACCAATTCAGCAGCCTCTTTGACCGCTTTTTCACGTGTACTCTTGTCGACCTTTCTAATCTTTAAGCCAAAGCCAATATTATCGGCAACCGATAAGTGTGGGAAGAGTGCATAATTTTGAAAGACCATGGCAATATTACGGTCTTTGGCATCTTTATTATTCACCACTTCACCATCAATTAATAAGTCACCTTGGCTAATTTCTTCCAAGCCGGCAATCATCCGCAAGGTGGTTGACTTACCACAGCCAGATGGGCCGACAAAGACAATAAATTCACCGTCACCAACATCTAAATTAAAGTTTTTGACGGAGTAATTTTTATTGCCCGGATAACGTTTACTCACATTTTTCAATTCAATTGTTGACATTAATATCCCCCTATCTGAAAGAAACAGGGACTAACCAGTAAGGCATTAGCAATGCCCAAGCTACTGATTAATCTCTCAATTACAATCGAACAAACGTACGTCAATACTACTCTAACATATATTTTTTAAATTTTCATTAAATACACTCCCTAACTAAAGGACTGCCTTAATCTCATTTAGTCCTTATTAGCAGGCAATTAACTGGGGGCATATCGCAATCTACATGGGTCAGTGATCGATAAAATCGTTGACAAGCAGACCAAAAATCAGTAAACTAGACTCCTAATAATTTTTTCATTGCTTTCATAATCCATTACTTATGAAAGCATGGCTACAAAGCACAAAGTTCCTGTTTTGTGACTAGCTTGTAGATACAATTGATCACGTAAAAAGGCCCAGTTTATAAACTGAGCCTTTTTTCGTTACTTAAATTTTGTCGCACTCTATAGTTGAGTTCGTACGCCAGCCTTGAAGTTGCTTCAAAAAATGCCAACGCACAGTTTCCTGTGCTTATGGTATTTTTCTCCAGCAATTCAAGTCTCTGACGGCGTCCTCACATCCTTCCCAAACGTGCTCCAGTCACAAGACGAACGTCCGCTTCAAAAACTGGTAACGCTCAGTCTCACTGAGCTTATCCCAGTTTTCTCCAGCGATTTCGTCCTTTGTTGTGACTGTCGCACTCTATTCAAACCTGCTCCAAGCCCAGAGCAAGCATCCGCTTCAGAAAAAACGACAAATTCTATTTCAGAATTTATCGTTTTTTCTTCCAGCGATCTTGCTCTTTGACGGGCTTGTCGCACTCTATTTCAAAAAGCCTTTTTCGGGGAAGAGGTAGTGGAGTAAGGCTTCAGTAACCCTAACCCCTTGGCCTTGGGCTGGATAGACGTGCATCATCATCATGGGGTTAAAGTTGGCCTCAATAAAGCCATAATTGGCCCCAGTTTCACTGACTTGGGCAGGTTTTTTTATGTCTTGAATCATTAAATCAATCCCGGTAATGTTAACGCCTAAGGCCTGAGCCATTTGACTGGCAAGCTCAAGATAGGAAGGATGGACTTGGTCTGTGACATCGATGGAGTCGCCTCCGGTGGAAATATTAGAGTTCTCTCTTAAGTAAGCCTTTTGCCCTTCTTCTAAGACACTGTCGAAGGTCAAGCCTTGTTGTTTAAGATTCAGGGCTTCGATATCTCCCAATTGAATTTTTTCCAGTGGGGTGCGGTGGTCCAAGCCTCGCTTAGGGTCTTTATTTTTCTCAGCGACTAATTGTGCGATTGTCGCTTTCCCATCGCCGACCACATTAGCGGGCACCCGGAGCAAGACAGCAATGGTCTTGCCATCGAGAACAAAGAAGCGGTACTCTACCCCTGACACATAGTCTTCCAAGAGCACACTATCGTCAGCTTCAAAGGCAATCCGACAGGCTTCTAGGAGCTCTTCACGACTGGGTCCTTGCTTAAAGATGGAAATGCCAATTCCCATATTAGTCGATTTGGGTTTAACCACTAAGGGGCGGTCAAGATAGAGACCAGCTGCCGCCTCGATTTCGCTTAAACTGTGATAGGTCCGTGATTTGGGCACTTGGAAGCCAGCTTCTTGGATAATCTGCTTGGTGACTTCTTTATTGGCTAAAAGATAGTGAGAAATATAGCTATCCTTGCTAGTAATATTGCCATTTTTAACATATTCAATATGGTCGCCTAGAGAAAGACGTAGTAAATTGTCCGACCGGTCTAAAATTTCCACTTGGATCCCTGAACGAATCGCATCAGCTATAAAGATCTGGGTAGAGAGCTCCATATCGGTAAAGCCACCTAGTTGATAAGGGGCTTTCAGCGCTTGCTTGCGGTTCTTTTCAGCAATCGCTAAGCCAGCCGCTAACCAGTCTTCCACAGTTGGATAGGCTTTGACAATTTGGGCTGCTGGAGTTTCTTCTGGAGCTTCCAGGCGATGAAGAATTTCTTCAATCAATGCCAATTTCTCTTGGCTAATCCCTAAGTCAGCCAACATTTGCCGCATCCCCTCGACGATCCGCTTACCTTCTTCATAATAGGCGGTTCGGCTGAAAGGATCTTCATTGGCCACTTGGGTTTTGATCTTAACGCCCAATTCGATTTCAGGGTCATCCGCCATTTCATCGATCCAGAGCAAGTAGAGTAAGAAGTATTTAATAAAGACCAGCTCTTTTAATTGAATGCCATAAGGGGCATCGCCTTGGATATCGGTATTACGAACTTCCAAGTACTTAATCCCGGTATGGAGTAGGTCTCTGACCTTAGCTCCGCCCCGCAAACGCACATTAGAATAGAATTCCTTCTCAGCGTAGAGATGGCCGGTTTTGACATTATTTTCTAGGGTTGTAATATAAGTTTCCAAATCGTGGTAGGAAACATGAACATCCTCATGGTTAATATAGCCGTGCTCAGAATTCCGCAAACTCCGCACCGGATGGTCAACAGGCTCTACCCCCGGTTCAAAGAAAGAATCGTGGGCATAGGGACTAGCACCCAAGAAGTAGACAATCACCCATTGGTAGCGTAGAAAATTGCGGGCCAATTTTAAGTAGAGGGCGTTTTGGGTATCAAATAGGTTCTCATAGTCGCTATATCCAGCTTGGTAAAACCCCTTAATAAAGTCGGGATCGAGACCAAAGTTATAGTGGAGACCAGAAATCATTTGCAATTTCTTCCCATAGGCTCCGACTAAGTATTCCCGGTAATCCACAGCTGCAGGGTCATCCAGTTGGGCCACCTTAATCTGGTCATCACTAGGTAATTGCGGTGGCATACTGTAAGGCCAGATCGCTTCTTCGTTGTCTAGATGTCTGAGGGTGACATCATAAATCGCGTGCATCCACTCAAGCACGCCCTCTTCACGGCCAATCACAGGGGGTGAGACTAATTCTGTTTGTGATTCAGCAAAATCACGCTGGATATACTGGTTTTCACTGGACCCATCCACCCTTTGAGGATGAGGCGTTTGGGCAATATGCCCTTCTGGTGTTACCCGGTGACCTTCTTTTTCAATACCAATGGAGGTATTTTCAAATAAGGCAGCGGTGTTTTCATTTTTGATATAGGCTTGTAATTGATTCATAACTTGTTTTCTCCCTAATAGTACGTGAGGTACTTAGACTATTTCCTTAACTTTACCACGATTAGATAATGGGAAAAAGTGTTTAGCTTACTTTTTGTTATTAAGTTTTCCTTACTAATATGTTATCAAGCTTGAACCCTTAGAAAGGTCCAAACTGATAGAAATAATAAACTTTATTATATAAAAATAGGATATACTACTCATTAACAAAATATTGTCACTATAATTAAACTATTGAGAGGTTTATAGCTATGAAACAACTCGGACCAATTTTTAAAAGACTTCGTGAAGCTAGGCATATTTCCTTAGCCGATGCTAGCAGTAATAACTTTTCCCCCTCTATGCTCTCTAAGTTCGAAAATGGGAAGAATGAAATCTCAGCACTGAAGCTATTTACAGCTTTGGAAAATACTCATATTGAAGTCAATGAATTCCTTTATCTCGCCAGGGGGTTCTCTGAAAGCCCACTAGTCAGACTGCAAGAAAAAATCCTTGAATCTGAATTGAGCACCGACTATCAAGCGCTTAAAGACTTATACCACTCAGAAATAGAAAAATGGAGAAAGGACCCTTCTAAACCAAACCATAAAATTAATTCAATCATTATTAAAGCCCATATGAAGGGATTGGACGAAAGTACCCAATTAACTGAAGAAGAGAATACCTTCTTACATGACTATCTCTTCAGCACAGAAATTTGGGGAAACTATGAATTAACCCTATTAGCCATCAGCTCAACCCTTATTTCTTCCCGATTATTTACTCACTATACTCGCGAAATGTTACATAAATCTGATTTTCTTGGTTCATTAAAGAGTAATAGACACTTAATCCAAACGCTTTTAATGAATGGCTTCCTTCTTTGTATTGATAAGGAAGATTATGTCAATGCGGATTACTTTGACAAAAATATACAGGACCATTTCTTTAAAGAAAACGAAACTTACTACCGGATTATCTACCTCTGGGCCAAGGGGCTATATGCTTATAAATTAAATGGGGCCTCAGAGGGTATCGATCAAATGAAAACAGCTGTTAATATATTGAAGACACTTCATTGTGATAATGTTGCTAATTACTATCAAAAAGCCATGATTAAAGAAGAAACGAATCGACTAGGTTGAATATATTCAATCAAGTCAATTTATTTTTGACACTTATTTCACTTTAAAAGCTTACCACTACTCTTTAAAGGTGCCTTTTTAAGCAGATAGCTATTGGAATATATTCAAAATTCATTTTCTTAAATGAAGTAAATCATACAATACTTGAATAGAGAGGATGTATGAATAATGAATTTACTGTTTAAGAATAGAATTTACCGCTATTTAAGCCTATCGCGTTTCTTTAACACCATGGGATCAGCCCTTTATAATATTGTTTTTATTGTCTATGCGGCTAATTGTTTTCATTCGAATTTAATCGTTGGAATAGCCAATATTATCTTGGTGATCCCAAGTCTTTTCACAGTCTTTGTCGGTATTAAGGCTGATAATACCATTAATAAAAATAAATATTTAATTTTATGCGGATTTATTCAGGCAATATTATTTACCCTGGTAGCACTTATTATTAACCAAGCGACCTTATTTATTTTTTCTAGCGTCAGCCTCATTAATATAATCAGTGATATATTAAGTGATTACAGCAATGGACTAAAAATGCCAATGATTCAAAGGCATATTGCTCAAAAGGACTTAATAGAGGCTTATTCCTTTACTCAGTTGATTACTTTTATTTGTAGTCTCTCTGGACAAGCAATTGGGATCTGGCTACTTACTCTTTCAAATAATGATTTCAGCAAAGTCGCACTCATCAATGCCCTATCCTTTTTAATATCTGTTGGACTGTTATTTCCCATAGTCAAAAAATTAGACTATAACAAAGTAAGCAGGGACAGTCATCGACCGAAAAGCTTAATAAAAGAAATTATACCTATCTTCACCCAAATCAAAGGATTATTTGACCAGTCTACTCATTCACATTTTATTCACTTATTAATCGCTGTCCTCTTGCTAAACGCTCTAGGGGGTTCTACCACAGCAATCTATAATATTTTTCTTCTGAAAGAAAATTTATTTAACTTGTCATATAGCCAAGCCCTCTTAGTCGTTGAAGCTGTAACAGTCAGTGGCATTCTCTTAGCAAGTCTCAGACCCTACGATTATTTTTCTCAACTGTCTATTGGCCAACTATTAAAAGTAACTGCCACTATCTTTATTTTGATGGGGCTGGCGAACTTTTTACATTTGCCAGTTATCGTGGGATTATTTTTTCTCACTTTCGCCGCCTATCTCTCGGGAAAGATAAACCCCAAAATTAATGCTTTACTCCTATCCCGAGTTCCCAGCCACGTTTTAGCCCGAACCAGTAACTTTCTTTCCCTACTTTTTACCCTATCCATTCCCCTTGGAACAGGAATTTACAGTCTTATTTCTGCTTGGAACATGTCTATGACCTGGCTATTATTTACTAGCACTGCCGGACTGATTACATTATTATCTATAAGTAAAGAATAATGATTATTCTGATCAGTAACGAAGAAAGGAAAGCTCTAAATTGATTGATATCAAAAATATCATTGAATCAAGCCCCGAACTCATGGAGCTACTTAAAATTATCCGTTCATTTAAACTTCCAGATGCTTGGCTCTGTGCGGGATGCTTGCGCAATTATCTTTGGGACTATTTCAGCCATGCTGACCTCAACAAAAGTATCTACTTCTCAGATATCGATGTGATCTTCTATGATAAAAATATTTCCTACCAAGAAACCTTTAATATTGAAAAGACCATCAAAGAAAGATATCCCTACTACAATTGGGAGGTCAGAAATCAATATGATATGCATAAACACAGTCCCCATAGTAAAAGATATACTTCATCGAAAGACGCTGTCAGCAAATTTCCGGAAAAGTGTACGGCCATTGCGGCGCGCTTAGATGAAAACGGTCAGGTCGAGTGCTATGCCCCTTATGGTTACGAGGATATTATCCACTTTAAAGTGTCTCCTACCCCTCACTTCCTAGCAGATAGCGACCGGCTAAGAATTTATCAGGAAAGGGTCACAAAGAAAAATTGGCAAAAAACCTGGCCACAACTTTCTATTGAAGGCATAGAGCAAAACTAAAAAAGCAGCCAGAGACTGAAGCAATTCTAGTCACAGAGACAAGAGCTTTCAATCACTGGCTGCTTGATTAAGTATACGGCACACAAATATTATAGGAGTTTTATGTTTATTATTTTTCTAACATGGTTATTCTGCAGATGTAAAAACATCATAGACAGCTTACAGGGTTTCCTTCCATTGGTATTGGCGGATTTCGACACCCTCAGCCTCCAGAAAATCCGTTAAAGGTTTGAGCTCTTCAGCGTAATAACGTTCCTTAAACTTAGCGATATCTTCTTTTGAGTGGAGTTTAGAATCCAGCTCCAAGTGTTCCACTGGAATTGGACGGTCAAGACTGATCTTACAGTCAATGACAACCACTTTACCGTCTTTTTCATCAGCAACCGCTTGGCTGAAGACCTCCTTCAATTGGCTAATCTCAGTCACGGTATAAGCAACAGCGCCTTGAGCCTTACCAATCATCGCGAAGTCAACATCTGCGATATCAATCCCATAGAAGTTATCGTTGGTATCTTCTTGTTCGTCACGAATAAAGCCAAAACGTTCATTGGTGAAGACCACGTTAATCATAGGGAGCTTGTATTTGACTGCGGTAACAATATCTTGCATGGCCATGGAGAAGCCCCCATCGCCGGCTAAGTTCCATACTTGACGGTCTGGCATTTCCAGTTTTGCGGCAATAGCTCCTGGAAGACCATTTCCCATGGTAGCGAAGATATTTGAGGTCCGCCAAGTATTCTTCGGCGTCATATGTAGGTGACGGATAGAGGTTTGAGTGGTATTCCCCACATCAATCGAATAGACAGCATCTTCATCAGCCACTTGGTTAATAGCGTGGTAGACTTGGAAGAGTTGCAATTCTCCGCTCTCTCTTTGCTCGAGACTTTGGAGATAGTCTTTCCAGTTTTTCGCATTGTCGATATTGGCCTTGTACCAGCCATTATCGGTTTTTTCTTCAATTTTTTCTGTGATTTGGCGGATAGCTTCTCCCGCATCCCCTAAGATGCTAACATCAGCGTCATGGCGCTTACCGAGTTTTTGTTGGTCGATATCGATTTGGATAAAGTGTTTGACATGGTCAAAAGTCCCTTCGACTTCAGCAAAAGGAAAGTTAGACCCAGCAAAAAGAATGGTGTCTGCTTCTTCTAAGGCTTCATTAGCCGGCTTCCATGCCACCCGGTAGGCAGAGCCTAGGAGGGCATCAAAGTCATAATCGAAATTATCAAAGTTAATCCCGGTCACAACTACTGGGGCTTTGATTTTCTTAGACAATTCCACCACGTCTTGGCCACTACCTTGGGTTCCAATACCAGCATAGATAATTGGCCGTTCACTAGCTGCTAAGACTTTAACCGCTTCATCAATATCCTCAGCACCGGGTGTCATGAGTGGATAGTCGCGGTAACTCTTAGCTGAGGAATACCAGGAATCTTCTTCCAAAGGTTCCCAACCAAAGCTGACTGGCACTTCAACTGCCGCCACGCCTTTTCTAGCAATGGCGGTACGGATGGCTTCGTCTAAGACCTTAGGCAGTTGCTCAGCATAAGCTACCCGACGGTTATAAACAGCCACATCAGCAAAATAAGGGTTTTGGTTGAACTCTTGGAACATGTCATAGTTAGCTTGCACTTCTGGGCGTTGGCCGATAATGGCTAAGACCGGCACATTATCCTCTTTGGCATCATAGAGACCATTGTAGAGGTGGGTTGCCCCTGGTCCTGCTGACCCGATACAAGCCGCAATCTTACCAGTGAATTTAGCGCTCATGGAAGCTGCCAAAGCTCCCGTTTCTTCGTGACGGACCTGGATGAAGTTAATCTTTCCTTGCTCCTTTTCAAAAGCATCCATTAAAGAGTTGAGCGAACCGGCTGGCAGGCCGTAAACGTTCTTAATTCCCCAATCTTCCAATACACGCAGTCCTGCCACCCATGCATCGATAGTCGCCATTCTATTGTCCCTTTCCTTTCTTTTCAATTAAACAAATTATCTTTTCACCATCACTTTATCAAAAGCAAGGCAAAAATATGAATAATATGCTCAATTTTTTCTTTTACCAGTTAAAATATGGGTTATAATTTAAAACAAATTTAATTAAAAGGAGCGATAACTTATGCATAAAAATAATTCTCTCTTTGAATGGGTGGCCATGGGGATGTATGCAGCTCTCATTATTTTAGCCATTACTTTTATTCACATTCCTATGCCTTCCGCTATTTCCAAGAGCTTTGTTCACCCAGGCAACGCCCTAGTGGTTCTCGGAGTCCTCTTAATGGGAGAAAAGCGAGGCACCTTAGCCGCTGTAGCGGGTCTATTCCTCTATGATGTCCTCAATGGCTATGCTTCGGTGGCGATTTTCACAGTTCTAGAAAACCTGGTGGTGATTGCCGTCGTTAGCCTACTCTTCCGCAAGGTCTTCCATTCAGAATTGACCATCGGACGCTTAGCCACTATTGGAATCGTCGCTGGGGTGACCAAGGTCATTGTCATTTTCATCAAGTACACCTTCCGTCAAGTCTTACTAGGCAATTCCCTAGCAGCAGCCATGGCCATCGCCGCAACCGGTATGCCAGCCAGCTTATTCACAGCAGCAGTAACAGCTGTCCTAGTTACCCTGCTCTATTATCCAATGAAAAAAGTCGTTGACCGTTACCCCGCTTTAGCCGCTTAAAACAGATTAATTACCCCTAATAAAAAGGGACTGTGGATTTTTTCACAGTCCCTTTATTTATAAGTGTTATTTTTTAGGATTTTTAGCCATCAAGTCTTCGAATTGATCAATATAGGATTGAACAAAGTTAATGGTTGATTCTTGTTTGAACTTGCCATCTTCGTCTAAGAGGTCAGCTGAATGACCCAAGAAGACTTCAGGTTGTTGGATAGTTGGCATCACGAAGTAAGACAAAGCTAGACGTAAGTTCTTGTTTGCACTGTATCCCCCCATGGCACCGACCGAATGCGAGATAATTGCAGCCGGTGTATTGGTCCAAGCCACTGCTCCCTTAGGTTTTGAAGCCACGTCAACTGCATTCTTTAAGCAGGCAGGAATGGTCCGGTTATTTTCAGGGGTAACAAATAAGACCCCGGCGGCATCATTAATGGCTTGACGGAAGCTCACATAGCTTTCTGGTAAGGGTTTATTAGTCATTTCAGCGTCATCGTAGTCAGCATCATATAGGGGTAAGTCACGAATTTCGACAATTTCAGCCTCATAGTCGTCACTAAACATGTCGATCGCATTTTGAGCAATCTTGCGTGCATAGGATCCCTCACGTAAACTTCCCACTAAAACTACAACTTTTTTTGCCATAATAATTTCCTTTCTCCTTTAAAATAATATTTATTAAAATTAAACTATATTAACTTTATTAACATTAAATTATAAAAGCAAGCAAGATGCCTATCTTTTTTATAAGCTTTTTAGCCAATTTTTGCAGTCTCATAGTAAAGGGTTAATGACGGGAATTCTCTTGCTAAAGGCCTCAATTCAATCAAAAAATCAATACAATTTTTGGTACTCCTTCTTGGGATTTTTATTTGATTCAACGGCAAAATTTCTCACCTATAAGGATTCAAGCAAGAATTTACTTTAGACCGACTTTTATTTAAAATAGAGAAGAAAAAATCTATGGAAGGAGTAAGCTCATGCTTATATTACTGCGTCATGGACAAAGTAGCTCCAATTTAAATAACTTATTTACTGGTTGGTATGATGCCAAACTGACCCAAAAAGGAAAGGACCAGGCCTATGCAGCGGGGCTCCGTCTGAAAGCTGCCGGATACACTATCGATGCTATCCACACCTCGCTTTTAAGCCGGGCCATTCAAACCAGTAATGTCGTCCTGGAGGCTATGGATCAACTTTACCTGCCCTTACATAAATCTTGGCGGTTAAATGGCCGCCATTATGGGGCTTTAGAGGGGATGAATAAAGATTTGGCCCGGGAAAAGTTTGGTAAAGACCAAGTCCACGCCTGGCGTCGCTCCTATGACGTCCGCCCTCCCCGCACCAAAGATAGTCAACTGAGCGACCGCTATCCCTTCCTAGATAGCTCTAGCCTACCGCAAAGTGAAAGTTTAAAGGATACCCAAGTCCGCTTACTGCCCTACTTAGAAGACCAGGTCATCCCCCAACTTAAGCAAGGAAAGAATGTTCTCATCGTCTCCCACGGTAACCTCCTTAGGGCCTTAACAATGGTGATCGAAGACCTGGCACCCCAACAAGCCAGCCAGATTGAAATTGCCAATGCCCTCCCCATTGTCTACCATTTCGACCAGGACCTCCATCTCCAAAGTAAGGAGATCTTATCTTAATCACCATCTAAGCTTCACTTGGTGAATATAATCACTTTCTTTTAAAAGCTATTGCCCTCTGCGCTTTTCTCAAGTAAAATAAGAATAAAGTGAGATATTATGGTCTAGGCCACAGTGTTTTGCAAGAATTATTTAGGAGGAAAAAAATGAAATTAGTATTCATTCGTCACGGTGAAAGTGAATTAAACTTAGCCAATGTCTTTACCGGTTGGTTAGATCCAAAATTAAGTGAAAATGGTCGTAAAGAAGCGGCTAAAGCGGGTCAAGATTTAAAAGAAACGGGTATTGAATTTGATTCTGTACATACTTCCGTACTAACCCGTGCTATCCAAACCTGTAACATTGTTTTAGAAGAAATGGACCGCCTCTACTTACCAGTAGAAAAAAATTGGCGTTTAAATGAACGTCACTATGGTGGTTTACAAGGTTTAAATAAAGCTGAAACCGCTGAAAAATATGGTGATGAACAAGTTCATATCTGGCGTCGTTCCTACGATGTACGTCCTCCACAAGCTAGCGGTGAACAAGCCTTTGACCATCGTTATGACCACTTAGACACCCGCCACATGCTTGCTGGTGAATGTCTAAAGGATACTCTTGACCGTACCCTTCCTTACTGGGAAGACCACATTGCTCCAGAATTAAAAGACGGCAAAAATGTTTTAGTTGTGGCTCACGGTAACAGTTTACGTTCCCTAACCAAACACATTGAAAACATTTCTGACGATGACATCATGGGCGTTGAAATCGCAACTGGCGAACCAATCGTTTATGACATCGACGAAAACCTCAATGTCGTTAACAAAACAGTTTTACATAAATAGAGTGTGACAAAGGGCATAAAAAGTCCTGAACCACTGGAGCAAATCATTCACAGCAGCTGAAGGCTGCTGTGAATGATTTGTGAAGTGGACGTCAGGGCTGCCCTTTGGAGCACATTTTTAAATAAATCAAAGCAGCTCCTACCTTTATCGGGATAGGAGCTGCTTTTTTCATGTTTTCAAAGATTGATTCAATAGAAATTTGGAACTAGATCATACAGGATTCACATTCGGAGTCGTTATTGCATGATGGACGGTCTGGAGACGTTGGACCTGCAGAGAGCAGTTCATCACTTTCTAAATGTTCACTGCCGGCTAAAACATCTTGACGGACGCGTACATAGTAAATGGTGGAACAGCCCTTGCTATAGGCATAGATATAGGCCCGGTTCAAATCACGCGTGGTCGCTTCCGAAGACATGAAGAGGGTTAAGGAGATGGCTTGGTCCACATGCTTTTGGGCGGCGGCCACAATATCGATGATGGCTTGGGGACCGACTTCATAGGCTCCTCGTTGATAATAAGCATAGTTGTCATTATCAATTTGATAAGCAGGAACATAAACCCGACCTAATTTGCCTTCTTTGCGGGTTTCAACTGGTGAAACTACTGGTTGCAAGCTCGGTGTGCAGGAAGACAGGTAGGAAATCGACCCCGTTGGAGCGACTGCTAGCAGGTGCGCATTAGCGATACCGTCTTCTTGAATAGCCTTAGCGAGGGCTTGCCAGTCTTCTTGACTTGGCAAGTGCAGGCCGTAATCTTGAAGTAATTGACGGACTCTTTCAGTCTTAGGTTGAACCTTTGCTTGGGTATATTTCTTAAAGTAAGACCCATCTGCATATTCCGATTCGGCAAAGCCTGCAAAAGGTCCATGTTGTTTCACTAAGTCGTGTGAGGCTTTGAAAGCATGGTAGGCTAGTGCGTAGAAGAACATGTCGGTAAAGTCGACTGCTTCTTCTGAATCATAGTAAATATGGTTGGTGGCTAAGAAACCATGTAAGTTCATAGCCCCTAAACCAACAGCATGGTTGGCTTGGTTACCCTTCTTAATGGATGGCGCAGACTCTAGGTCAGACTTTCTCGAAATCCGGTCTAGGGCTTGAATGGCATGGTTGACTAAGTTGCCGAAGTCTGGGGCTTGATCCATGGCCTTGGCGATATTGAGCGAACCCAGGTTACAACAAATGTCTTCCCCGATAGTGCGGAAAGAAAGGTCTTCATTATAGCTGGAAGGAGTAGATACTTGGGTAATTTCCGAACATAAGTTGGACATCACGATACGTCCTTTTTTCTTATGGGGATTGCGGCGATTTACCGTATCTTCAAACATCAAATAAGGATAACCTGATTCAAAGTGCAGTTCCGCTATGACTTGGAAAAGTTTTCTCGCCGAAATGAAGTCCTTATGAATGGCTGGATTAGCCAATAACTCGTCATATTTTTCAGTAATAGAAATATCTGACATGGCCTTGCCGTAGACTTTTTTAATGTCGTAAGGTGAAAAGAGGGCCATGTCCTTATTTTCCTTAGCTAATTGGAAGGTAATATCCGGGATCACGACACCTAAGGACAGGGATTTAATCCGAATTTTTTCATCGGCATTTTCACGTTTAGTGTCTAAGAATTTGAGGATATCAGGATGGTGGGCATGGAGGTAGACCGCCCCTGCTCCTTGCCGTTGACCGAGTTGATTAGCATAGGAAAATGAATCTTCTAAGAGCTTCATCACGGGCACCACCCCAGAAGCCTGGTTGGCCATGCCTTTAATCGGAGCAGTGGTCTCTCTTAAGTTAGTCAAGCAGAGCGCCACGCCCCCGCCTCTTTTGGACAATTGTAGACTGGTTGCGATACTTCTGGCGATAGATTCCATATTGTCCTCTACCCTTAAGAGATAGCAAGAAATATATTCGCCCCGTCTTTTCTTAGCCGCATTGAGGAAGGTTGGTGTCGCCGGTTGAAAGCGATTAGACAAGATATCAGCTGCCAAATCTTTGGCTAAGTCTTGGTCACCATTAGCCAAGAAGAGCGCATTAGCAATCACCCGGTCTTCATAAGTTTCTAGATAATAAGCCTTATCATCAGTTCTTAGCGCGTAAGCGGCATAGAACTTCATGGCCCCAATTAAATTGGGAAAGGCAAAATCTTGATCTTCTGCCCATTGGTAGAGTTCATGGATAAAGTCTTTAGAATATTGGTCAAAGACTTCCTTTTCATAGTAATTATTTTCAAAAAGATAGTCCAACTTACTATCCAGGTTAGCAAAAGTCTTGGTCTTGGCTTGGATATAGTCTCTCATATAGACAGCTACGGCTTCTTTATCGGCTTGAAAATTATAGTGACCTGCTTGGTCTTTAAAACGGGTTAAAGCATTGAGTGACAGGTAGTTTTCCTCTTGCTTGAATGTCATTAAGACATACTCCTTTCAATATTCGCCTCTAGGGCTTGGCTTGCACTTGCTTATTGGTCAGCGTTAAAAGTTTCAGTAATGATGCGGTTAACTTCTTCGACATCTTCTTTAGTCCCAATCAATTCAAATTGATATAGGAGCGGGACCTTCAATTTATAAGAAATCACCGGCCCGGCAATGGCAAAGGAATCACCAAAGTTGGTATTGCCAGAGGAAATCACCCCGAGGCAGTGTTTGCGATTATCTGGATCGTTCAAGAAATGAATAACCTGCTTAGGCACAGCGCCATGAGCATCAACCTGACCGGCATCTGTGACTTTCCCGCCTGAATAAGTAGGTACGATTAAAACATAATCTTGGTCTACCTTAATTCGTTCTTCCTCATCCATAGGAATACGGATGGATTCTGCGTCTAATTTTTGGACGAAACGGTGGGTGTTATTTGATTGCGTTGAGAAATATACAATTAATTCTTTCATTAGAAATCCCAGTCCTCATCTAGTGTTTCTTCACTTGTTCCAATAATATAAGATGACCCACTTCCTGAGAAGAAGTCATGATTTTCGTCGGCACGGGCGGATAATTGCGCAAAGACTTCTGGGGCAATCCGCGTTTCTTCCTTGGTAAATGGTGACTCATAGCCTAAGTTTTGTAAGAATTTACCAGCATTGTATAAGGAGAAGCGAATGGCTTCATCAGCTAAACCAAAGCCGTCATAGAGTTGACGTAGATAAGTTTTTTCTAAGCCAATCATCTTATCTAATAGGTCGAAAACAAATTGTTTCATTTCGGCTTGTTTTTCTGGGCTCAATTTAGCAACCTTTAATTGATACTTATAACCACTATAGAAATTATGAATCACCTTATCCCGTAAAATCAGGCGAATGATATCTGAGGTGTTCGGCAATTTGCCCCGGGCTGCTAGATAGAATGGCAAATAGAAGCCCCCATAAAGTAAGAAACCTGGCATTAAGGCAGCAGCGATTTTAGATTTAAGGGGATCATCAGCGGTATAGAAAGGAATCAGAGCCTTGGGACGGGCTTGGAGCGCTTCATTATCCACCACCCATTCGTGGGCTTCTTCAATTTGCTCACTGGTACATAAGGTAGAGAAAATGGTCCCATAAGAACGGGCGTGAACACCCACCATGAAGGCAAAATTGGCATAAATCACTTGTTCTTGTTCAGTGAGGGAATTCTTAATCTGAGCTACATCCCCGATCGAGGCTTGGACAGTATCTAATAGGGTTAGGCCTGTAAAGGTGCGGGTAATTAATTGTTGCCAATCATCATCGAGCTCATTCCATGACGGAAGGTCATTAGAAACGGGTATATTTTCAGGCAACCAAAAGTTTTGGGTGACCCGGTTCCAAACTTCTAAATCTTTTTCATCGACTATTTTGTTCCAATTGATAGCTCTCATATTTTGGCTTTGGTCAAAATAGGCATATTCTACCGGCGACACGGACCGGTCATAATAATTTTTTGTCATGATTTCTATCCCACTTTTCAGTTAAAATTTTCCCAGGACGACATGCATGCGATCTGGCATAGAATAAATTAGCACAAGATATAGTGGTTAACAAGTCGCTATCCACATTATATTGTGTATGTAAAAATGCAAAGGCACATGAAGAGAATTTTACTGGAAGCCAGGCCTATTTTGATAAGCTTTTTCAGGTGAGATCATTTTGTCAAGGGGGTAAATTATTTTCATGAAAAATTCGATTTCCAATACAATTTTTGTATAGGCCCTTAGTTAAAAGCGATCAAAGGCCAAGCAATTGCTTCTTTATCTTTTAAACATTAGTTGCAAAAAAAGCTAGACCTATAAAAACGATAAGCCTAGCTAAAAAAAGAGTGTAAGGATCATCCACGTCACTAACTTTTATTCGATTAAAAAGAGACTAAAAGCTTTCGCCCTAGCCTCTTTAATTCACTATGATTAATAAACTTTTTTCCCATTGAGATAAGTGGCTTGTAATTGCCCTTGGTCATTGAGAACGATGAAGTCCGCGTCTAGCCCTGCTTTGATTTGACCACATTGGTCTTCAATCCCGACTGACTTGGCAGGATTATAGGAAGCCATTTGGACGGCTTCTTCTAAGGAAACCAAGTTCCAGGCCACCAAATTTTCCACGGCCTTAGCTAGGGTAAGGATAGAACCTGCTAAGTTACCACCGTTAACTAAGCGAGCGGCCCCGTCTTTAACAATAACCGGAAGTTCACCTAACATAGAGGGGCCTTCTGGCATACCGCCTGCCCGCATACAGTCTGTAATTAGAACCACTTCACCCTTTTTCCGAGCCTTTAAAACGACATTAATAGCCCCAGGTTTGACGTGGAAACCGTCACAGATTAATTCGGTATATAAGTTATCTAGAGTCAGTGCTGCTCCTACTAAACCGGGTTCACGATGGTGGAGCCCACTCATGCCATTATAGGTATGGTTAATTAAGTGGGCACCGGCTTCAACAGCTGCTTGGGCTTGATCGTAAGTCGCATTGGAGTGTCCGAGAGAAATATGAACTCCTAAGGCCTCAGCTTGGGGGATGAAGTCTACAACGCCTTCCCTTTCTGGCGCCAAGGCTAATTTATTAAGGAGTCCCTCAGAAGCCTCTAACCAGGTTTTAACTTTTTCGATATCAGGGTCGGACATATAGTTCTCATTTTGGGCGCCCTTATGTTCTTCGGTGAAGAAGGGGCCTTCAAAGAATATCCCGCGAATTTTAGCCCCGGAGACTTGGTCTTTACTTTGAGCGACGACTTGGCAGGCTGTGGTTAAGTTCTCACTGGTATCAGTTAAGGTGGTTGGTAGCCAAGAGGTCACCCCACAGGACAAGAGCCCCTTAGAAATCGCCTCAATGCCTTCTGGGTCTTTGTCCATAACATCGTAACCGTGGAAGCCATGGATATGGGTATCCACTAAACCAGGAGCTAGGATATTATCACTATAATCAATCACTTCTGCCTGATTGGGAACCGCCTTAACCACCTGACCAAAAGTCCCATCATCATTAACTATTAAATAGGCCTCCTCTTCCTTGTGGTCAGCTAATAAGATGGCCTTTGCCTTGATATATTTCATCACTAACACCCTTTCAATATTCTTTTCCTTTGAAATGGAAACCTAATTCTTCACACCAATCCCCAAGAAGTGAGCTACTTATGCAAGCGGATAATCTCGTCTCCAGGACCCACTTTCCCACTAGCCACCGTTTCAATTTGGTCATAGTCACTCGTATTGGTTACCACAAGAATTACCGAGGCATCATAGCCAGCAGATTCAATGGCTTGGCGGTCAAAAGTGATCAGATGGTCACCAATACTTACTTTATCGCCTTGTTTGACTTTTGGAGTAAAGCCTTGACCCTTCAATTCCACGGTATCTAAACCAATATGAATGAGCACTTCCATGCCCTCCTCACTGGTTAAACCAATAGCATGGCCCGTTTCAAATAGGCTGGTTACAACCCCATTGACGGGAGAAATTACTTGGTCGCTTTCAGGGCGAATGGCTAATCCTTGCCCCATCGTTCCTTGGCTAAAGACTGGGTCATTCACTTCACTTAAATTATAAAGGGTGCCTGCCACTGGTGTAAAGAGACTCATGGCTTCAGTTGCTTGAGAAAAATTGGAATCAGCTAAAATTTCATTGATTTCAGCACTATAAATATTCGACTTACCCCCGTAAATGGCTTGGATACCGTTCTTGACATCGAGGACACCAGTAGCTCCTAAGCTTTTGAGGGTGTCTTTATTGACTTTGGCATTTTCTTTGACCGACACCCGTAAGCGGGTAGCACATGCGGTCACATGGTCAATATTTTCCGGCCCACCTAAGCCCTCAATAATGGTCAGGGCCTTGTCATGAAGAGAGCCTGATGAATGGCTGGAAGAAGTTTGTTTACTCTTCGCTTGGTCATCCGTCATTTCCATCCCAGGAATCGTCACATGGAACTTCTTAATACAGAATCTAAAGACGATATAGTAGAGAATCGCCCAGATAATCCCTACTGGAATCACCCGAATCCAGTTGGTTTGACTATTGCCTTGGAAGGGACCAAAGAGCAGAAAGTCAATCAGTCCTCCTGAGAAAGTATTACCAATCCGAATTTGGAGGATATCAGCAATATAGAAGGACACCCCATCAAGGAAGGCGTGGATCACATATAACCAGGGAGCCGCAAAGAGAAAAGAAAACTCAATCGGTTCAGTAATCCCGGTTAAGAAAGAAGTTAGCCCACTCGAGAAATAAAAACCTGCATTGGCTGGTCGATTTTCCTTAGGGATAGAATGATACATAGCGAGGGTTGCTGCTGGTAAACCGAACATCATGGTCGCGAAACGTCCCGCAAAAAAGCGCGTTCCATAAGTATAGAGACCAGTAAAGTTAGGGTCGGCTAATTGGGCAAAGTAAATATTTTGGGCGCCCTCAATAGTTTGACCAGCTACCGTCTCTACCCCACCCAGTGAGGTATACCAGAAAAGTGGGTAAATGGTATGGTGGAGACCCACCGCACCGGTTAGACGGAGGAAGAAACCATAGAAGAAGGAACCAATACTTCCCATGGCTGCGATCTGTTCACCTAAGCCCACCATGGCTTCTTGAATCGGTGGCCAGATCACATAAATGATCGATCCTAGGAAAATGGCTGCTATCGCCGAAACAATAGGGATAAAACGGTTGCCCCCAAAGAAACCTAAGAATTGGGGAAGTTCAATCTTACGATAACGGTTATGTAAGTAGGTCACGGTTAAACCAATTAACAAGGCGCCCAGCACCCCGGTATCAATCGTTGCATCAGGTTCTGAGAAGAGTTGTAGCCAGGCACTGATGGTGGCTGTATAGACAAGGAAGGCCACCCCAGCGGATAAGCCAGCTGTCCCGTGGTCAGCTTCCGACAGCCCCACCGCGATTCCAATGGAGAAAATCAACGGTAAGTTAGCAAAGACGGCATTCCCCGCCATGGTCATCACGGTAAAGACCGCTTGAATAAAATCATTAGCTAAAAAGGGAAATTGAGCCAGAGCGGCATCATTAGATAAGGCACTACCCAGGCCCAGTAAGAGCCCCGCTACCGGCAGGATTGCAATCGGCAGCATAAAGGCCTGACCTAATTTAGAGAATTTTTCAAACATGACTGTACCTCCTTATTATTCATCCAAAGCCTGGATAAAACGTTGGGCAATTTCCTTAGGCCGGGTAATCGCTCCACCAACAACAATGCCTTTAGCGCCCAGGTCTTGGATCTTCTTAGCTTGACTGGGATAGTGAATCTTACCTTCAGCAATCACATCACAACCGGCTTCAACCAGTTGGCTAATCAAGTCATAATTGGGTCCATCAATATTTTCACTATAGTCGGTATAACCCGCTAAAGTCGTTCCAACAAAGTCAATCCCCTCTTGGTGAGCATTGAGACCCTCTTCAAAGGTTGAAATATCGGCCATAAATAATTGGTCTGGGTATTTCTCCTTAATTTGGTGGATAAATTCATTGACCGTGAGCCCATCATGGCGTTTGCGGTCAGTCAGGTCCAGGGCGATCACTTCACAGCCCGTTTCAACTAGCTGATCAATTTCATCCATGGTAGCGGTGATGAAGGGTTCTTCAGGTGGGTAATCTTTCTTGATAATTCCAATGATAGGAAGGTCAACAACTTCCTGGATTTGCTTAATATCTCTGACTGAATTAGCCCGTAAGCCAACCGCCCCAGCCTCTTGAGCGGCCTTGGCCATTAGGGGCATAATCCCTCCTTCTTCCGTATAGAGTGGTTCACCTGGTAGGGCTTGGCAAGAAACAATTAAGCCGCCAGAGACTTGGTCGATAAATTCTGCTTTATTCATTTGCTATCAATCTCCTTTTTTATTTAATATATAAATTATTACGATCAGGATTTACATTTAAGGATTTTAAACTTTGTTGGAATTTTTCTTGGCGTTTGAAGCGGTCTTTCTCCATTAAATAGTCATAAATTACGTCACACATGACAATCAGGGGCAATTGGGGAGAAATACGATTACCAAAATTAAGGTTTTTTACACTGGCAATTTTAATCAGATTATCTAAATCCTGATTCTTATTGGCATTGCTATGGGCCGTAAATAGAACAGTATAGGCCTGATTTTGCTTGGCCGCATGGAGGGCTTGGTTAATGACCTCTGTATGACCTGAAACTGAGAAAGCAAGCACACAAGATTTAGCATTAACCACCACATTATGGACGCGGATTAAATCGTAGTCAGTAATAGCCTGGCAGGGAAAACCTAGTCGCATCAGTCGCTGACTAAACTCACGGGCGGCCAGTCCAGAACTGCCGATACCATAGATATAGATCTGATCTTGATTAATTAAGGCATTCACTAGGTCATGAATATCATTTTCATCAAGTAAGTTATAGCTTTTATTGATGATGGCATTGTAGTCCGAAAGCACCCGCATGGTGTGTTTGTTAGAAGTCTCGATCCTCCGATGCCTAGGCATTTGCTGGTACTCAAACAAAAATTCCCGATAGCCCTTGAAACCTAATTTCTTTGCAAAGCGAGTAAAGGTGGAATCCGAAACATGGAGTTTCTTGCCCAGTTGGTCTACCGCTAAATCCCCCTCGCCTGGATCAGCCTGGATAAAATAATCGCCAATGATTTTCTCACCAGGAGATAAGGATTCATAAGATGCTTCAATTAAAGGAATAATGCTATCAGTAAACTTTTTCATTTTGCCCTCCTTTCCAGCTGTAATCGCTTTCACCTATAATCATAGACTTTTATGAATGCATTTTCAATATTTAATTTAAAAAGTGGTTCTTCTTTCAACTGTTTACATAATCTTCCAGACCACTTGAAAGTAAAATTAGTCACAAAAAAGCCCTTGCCAAATAGCAAGGACTAAATAAGGGTTAGACTGACTTAAATTTTCTTAATCAATACAGCAAATTCTTTATGGCTTCGATTTCCTGGCCTTGGTAGCCTAAGTGACGGAAATAATTCTCAATGGACGTATATTTAGCCATAAAATTACGGTCAAAGTTTTCCATAATTTCTGGATAGGAGCGGTTCACATTTTGAACGTGACCTTCCTTAATAATTCTAGGGTCATGCTTGATATAGGCATAGGAGACTTGGTAATCGGCAACGATATCCACTAAGGGGAGTCCAGCCGCCTTATAAATCAAATAAGTAATCACTCCAGTGCGGTCCTTACCAGCACTGCAATGGATGACCGTCCCCCAATTCTTGGCCTTATTGCTCAATAACTGGTCAAAAACCCCTTTAATGGCTGAGTAATTATCACAATATTCCAAATAGCGAATGGCCATAAAATAGGGATCATCACTTTCTTTGGCTAATTGAGCTGACCGTCCGACATCCTGGCTCCCACTCAAGTTAATATTTAGATAATCCTTGAGAAGATTTCGATAGGGATTAGGCTGTTTTTCAGCTTCCTTAGGGGCCCGCAGATCAATAATGGCTTGAACATTTAAGTCTTTTAGCCGATTAAGGTCAACTTCATCAATGCCAAAGAGCATGGAAGACCGGAAAAACTTACCTCGGGGAAGCCATTGGCCCGACTCCTTATAACAGCCACCAATATCACGAAAATTACAAATTTCATTGAAGGGATAACGCAAAATACCCATCCTTTCCTCTCGACTAGGTCATTTCTCTGCCTTTAGAATAGCACAAAAAGCCGGCTGAAGTAGTGCACAGCCCCTATGAGACATTATTCAGCTTTTGTCTCAATATTAGACACTTTCAGAATTATGAATCTTTTTCTTATTTTACTTTATATTATCATAAGTTTTGTAGACAATATAATGAAGAATACGAATAGATTGGGAGGATTTAACATGGATGCTAACTTGAAAATCGCTAAAGAGTTAGATTGTGACGTGTTGGTTGTAGGAGCTGGTAATGCAGGTATGCAAGCAGCAGCTGAATATAGTCAAGAAAACAGTGCACCAACACCAAGGAACCGACTTCAAACCGTTCCTGAAAATGCCACCCCAAATCAAGCGCCCAGCCGCCCTGCACCCCAGCCAAGTCAACCCCAAAGTCCACCAGTTCGCTATTATCCAAGTGATGATGACGATGATTGGGACGATGACGACTGGGATGATTACTGGGACGACGATGATTGGGATGACGATTAATCCGGTCTAACTGATATTAGCTATAAAGCAAAACAAAGCCCTTACTATTAGGAAGATTTTCCTAGTAGTAAGGGCTTATTTAGTTTGCTAATTCATCTTTTCTTTTAAGGCTTGAATAATTTCGACTCCAGCACTGGTCCCAATACGCTCAGCTCCTGCCTCAACCATGGCTAAGAAGTCTTCAGCCGTGCGGATTCCGCCGGCTGCTTTGACCTTGACTTGGTCACCAACTAGATCCTTCATGAGGCGGACGTCAGCCAGCTTGGCTCCTGAGGGGCCAAATCCGGTTGAGGTCTTAATAAAATCAATCTTTACTTCCCTAGCGATTTGAGCCAACTGCCTAATCTCATCATCACTTAAATAGCAATTTTCAAAAATAACCTTGGAAATCACTTCATGGTCACGGCAGAGATCAGACATAGTATGCATTTCTGACTTAACCAGTTCCCAGTCTTGGTCCTTGACTGCCGTCAAATTTACCACATAGTCAATCTCATCAGCCCCGGCTTCAATGGCCATTTGAGCTTCTAAGCGTTTAGCTTCACTCGTTAATTGGCCTAGAGGAAAAGCAATAGCTGCGCCGATATGAACGTCCCTATCTTTTAAATACTTACGGCAGGTCTCCACCTGGAGGGGATTAATAGCTACCATACGAAAGTGATAGTCGATGGCCTCCTGGCAGAGTTCCTGGATTGCCTGGCTAGAGGCATCAGCGTGCAAATTGGTGTGGTCAATCATTTGGGCATAATCATCTAAGGTTTTCATACTTTCCTTCCTTTCGCATTCGAACCTTAACAGCTTAATCTTCACTCATAAAGTCGAGGTTATTTTTACCCAGGGGAAAGAAGCGCCGTCCCCCAATTCGACAATGGTCCAAGAGCTCTAAACTCACTTGGTCAACTTCCCCATTGGCTTCATTACGAGCAATGCGGAAGACCGTATTGGCAAATATATCCGCCACTTGGATCATATCCCGCTCTTTGGAATCCTGGTATTCCACCTGAACATCCGCTAGGCGTCTCTTTTCAATGGTAAATTTAATCTGCAAGTATTCTTCTAAGGAGTTCAAGGATTGGATAGCTTGGTTGCGGTTATCAATCATCAAGTAAAGTTTTTCTTGGCGGTCTTGGTGGGAATGAACAATGGCCCCTACCGCTAAACCAATAAAATAGTTAAAAGTTAAAGCTGGGATCCGCAGCAAATTATCATACAGTTGAAAATTATCAATGACTAAATAATGAAAGGTCAGATCAGTTTCTTTAGTCAAGGCATCAAATACCGCCGCCTTCATACCATTAGGCATCATCGATCCCTTAATTTCTTGGTGGATATCTAAATTGCTTTCTGGATGCTGGTCTAGGTATTCCTTCTTAGCCTGGCGAAAAACGCTACGAACCTGCTTCTGGTCTGCAGTTTCCGCAAAGGCCATGACAAAATAACGTGAATTTTTCTTACGGTCGGTAGTAATCATTCCCGATTCATCCACAAAAAGTTGCACAGTCTTTCCTCCTTCACTTAAGCCCTCTATCTAGGTCCAGTTTAACACGGCGAGCCCATAAGCCAAAGTCAGACCAGCTTAAGCCTGACGGTCAAATTGGCTATTGTATAAGTTGTAATAAAAGCCGTGTTTTTCCAGTAATTCTTGATGGCGACCTTGTTCCACCACCTGGCCTTGGTCAAGAACTAAGATAGTATCAGCTTCTTGAATGGTTGAAAGCCGGTGGGCAACCACAAAACTGGTCCGCCCTTGCATCAGTTTATCGAAGGCCGCTTGGACAGCTTGTTCCGTAACGGTATCGATCGAACTGGTCGCTTCATCGAGAATCAACATATCAGGATCAGTCAGGAGGATTCGGGCAATACAAATCAGCTGCTTTTGCCCGGTGGAAATATTGGCGCCGCCTTCTTCTAGAATAGTGTCATAGCCCTCAGGCATCTGTTCAATTAAGCGGTGTAAACTCGCCGCCTGAGCGGCTTGAATAATTTCTTCTTGACTGGCCTCTGCCTTGCCATAAGCAATATTTTCAGCTACCGTCCCTTGGAATATCCAGGCATCTTGGAGAACCATACCAAACAATTGGCGGACCTGGTCCCTAGACATGTCCTGGGTATCAATGCCATCGATTAGGATCTGGCCAGCATCGGGTTCATAGAAGCGCATCAACAAGTTAATTAAGGTGGTTTTCCCGGCTCCGGTAGGTCCCACAATGGCTACGGTATCCCCTGCTTTGACATGACAAGTAAAGTCTTCAATCAAAGGTCGTTTAGGATCATAGGAAAAGTAAAGGTCTTGAATGGTCACTTGACCCTGGCAATGGTCGAGAGTCACTTGGTCTCCTTCAGACTCAGCATCAGCTTGGTTTAGGAAGTCAAAAATTCGTTGAGCAGCCGCCAGAGCCGTTTGCATTTCGTTAATGACGGCTGAAATTTCATTAAAGGGTTGGGTATATTGGTTGGCATAGGTAAGAAATGAGGAATAAAGCCCCACACTTAGCTGACCATTGACCACCGCAAAGGCGCCGTAAAGCCCTACTGCCGCATAAACCATGGCATTTAAAAGCCGAGCAGTAGGATTAATCAAGGCCCCGTAAAATTGAGAAATTACCCCACTCTTATGCAAACGCAGGTTGATGGCATCGAAACGCTCTTGGCTCCGCTCTTCATAAGTGAAACTCTTTACCAAGTATTGGTTATTGGCCATTTCATCCATGTAGGCCCCTAATTCACCACGCAAGGCCACTTGTTCTTGAAAATAACGGTAGGTCCGGTTGGCAATTAAAGAGGAGACAAGCACTGATATTGGTGTTAGGACAATAACAATAAGTCCAATCTTGGCATTAAGCGACAGCATCATAATGATAATTCCTACAATAGTCGCCAGACCGGAAAAGAGGGAAGTGAAGCTTTGTAAGAGACCATTACTGAGGTAATCTACATCGTTAATAGCTCGGCTAACAATATCCCCATAAGCATGTTGGTCCAGATAGGACAAAGGCAGCGATTGAATTTTAAGGAAGACCTCTTGCCGTAATTGGTGGGAGATACGATAGGATAGGCGGCTGGCTAGGTCATTCTGTAGGTAAGAGGCCAAGGCTGCTGAAAGAGCTAAGAGAATGAGCAGCCCGATCGCTCGTCCCAAAGCGGAGAAATCAACCGCCCCGGCCGCAACTAATAAATTCACTGCCCGACCAATTTGAATCGGAATCAGAATTTGGAAAAGTACGGCCAGGGTCGAAGCCACTAAGATCCCCACAAAATAACCCGGGAAGGCTTTAATATATTGGACTAAGCGTTTACTGGTTTCAACTGGCATCTAGGCTTCCCCCTTTCCTTGGCTATCTGGGTATTGGCTGGCATATATTTTTTGGTAAGTTGGGCAAGTCGCCAAGAGCTCTTCATGGCTAGCAAAGCCGACTAATTCCCCCATGGTCTAAAACTAATATTTTATCGGCATGTAAGATCGAGGAAATCCGTTGGGAAACCATAATGAGGGTCTGTTCTTTTTCCAGAAGCACTTGCCGTAAGCGCCCTTCAGTCGCAAAGTCTAAGGCCGATACCGCATCATCTAAGATAATCGCCCGGCTGGATTGGGCCAGGGCTCGGGCAATGGTTAGCCTTTGCCGCTGCCCCCCAGAAAAATTCATCCCGCCTTGGTCAACTGGAGTATCTAGACCCTGGGCCTGCTTGATGAAGTCAGCCGCTTGAGCATCTTCTAAAGCCTGCCACAAGTCAGCATCAGAAATAGTTGATTGGTCCATCTTCAAGTTATCTCGCAAGCTCCCCTTGAAGAGAACTGCCTTTTGCGGAACTAGGGCAACGGCTTGGCGTAAGCCTTTGAGGGAGAGACCTTCAATGGCTTGACCGTTAATCTTGATGTCCCCACTCTGCTTTTGGTTGAAGGCTAAGATCAAATTAACCAAGCTAGTTTTGCCCGCTGCAGTACCTCCGATAATACCGATAAATTCGCCTGCATGAATTTGAAAGCTAAGGTCACTTAAGAGGGGCCGGTCACTGTAAGAAAAATTCACCTGATCAAAAGTGATTTCTAAAGGCCCTGTGGATTGTACCAGGTCGTTTTTGCTGTTTGGCTCTAGGTCAGACTGTTCTTCGCTGGCTACCGGCAAGGCTAAAAAGTCATCAATCCGGCGGGCAGAAGCAAAGCCTCGGCTTAAGACCACTAATAAGCGCACTAAAACACTCAAGGCTAAGAAGATACTGGTCATATAGGAAGTTAAAGCAATAATCTCCCCCTGCATGAGGTAGGCATTGTTCACCAAACGTCCCCCAAAATAAAGGATCAGTCCGATAGCGATATTAACTACCGATAAAGAAATTGGTGTCGCCAGAGCTTGGACCTGGCCCACTCGAATTTGTTGGTCAACTAAATGGTCATTTTCTTTCTGGAAGCGTTGAATTTCCTTTTTCTGGTTAACAAAAGCCCGGATAACCCGGATCCCATTAAGATTTTCACGAACCACCTGGCTCAAGCGGTCTAAGCCATGCTGGATGCCTTGATAACGGCGGTTTGAATTGAGGGTAATCCCTGTAAAAGCTAGGCCTAAAATAAGGCCAGCAATAATAAAAATAGGAGACAGTTGGGGGCTAATCAGATAAGCCATAATTATGGCCCCGATGACAATTACCGGTGATCGCGAGGCTAGGCGTAGGGCCCTGGCCACTGCTTCTTGAATATTATTGGTGTCATTAGTTACCCGGGTAACTAATGAATCCGCCCCCACTTGGTTGAGCTGACTTAAGGTCAACTGGTTAACTTGGTCAAAGAGTGCCGACCTTAACCGAGTTCCTACTGTTTGCATAGTGACTGAAGCGTACCACTGACAGACCAAGGCAAAACAATAACCTAAGAATGGCAAAAGCACTAAAAGCAAGCCCCTTTGCCAAATATAGGTCGTATTTCCTGGATTAATCCCCTTATTGATCAAATCAGCCATAACATAGGGAACCATTAACTCCAAGACCGCTTCAATTAGCTTGGCGGAAAAAGCTAGTATCTCTTTTCCCTTATTTTCTAATATCACATCTTTAACTCGCATAAATAGACTCCTGTTTTCTTTTTCTTCTCACTATGGTACTCCAATGCAAGAAGCTGGGCAAATTTTTGTCAATAAAAAACGAGTCCGAAGACTCGTCACTTAAAGGAATTTTTTTAATAAATTTGAGCATACGTTCTGCTTTTGAATTTGGTCGTTAAAAAGCCATGGCAACAGCTCGAGCTAAAATCTCTCGCCTAGCGAGCTTCAAACGGCTAGTACGGCTAACGCCTACTAGCCATATTTCACATCGCTTGCTTGGTCATGGCTAACGATCAACTTCAAAGCGCCACTACTGCTCATAGGTATTTAACAAAAATATTTTATTTAACAGTAAAAGTCTAAAAAGCTTGAAGTCAATATAATACTTATTCATCCTCTGCTATGTTATAAGAAATAATGAAACTTTCATAAGGAAATAATTCATAATCTAATTTACGATTCTCATAATTATGAATGACATAGTCATAGCTATCTAAATCAAATAGTTGCCTATCTATGCTTCTTTTATTTTCAGATAAATTAGCAGCCACTATCCAATGTTGGTCACCTAATTTTCTTTCATAAAGAATTACATAAGGTTCATCCATCATAAACATATTAAAATCGCCGTCACGTAATATATTTTCTTCGTGTCTTAATTGAATTAATTTTTTATAATATTTAAATATTGACTTCTTAGATTTTCGGTCAGCGGCTACATTTATATGTTTGTAGTCAGGATTGACTTTAAACCATGGATCAGCTATAGAAAAGCCAGCATTTGTATCATTATTCCATTGCATAGGCGTTCTAGCATGATCACGACTTACCTTATGAGCAGCTTTTAAAAAGTCTGACTCTGAAATACTCTGCAATTCTTTAACAAAATAATCATAATTTCCTTTTAGCTCTACATCCACATAATCTTCTAAGCCAAAATCAGCATTTGTCATGCCTATCTCTTCACCTTGATATATAAACGGCGTACCTTGTAAGCCATGTAATATAGTGGCAAAGGCCGTTGCTGATTCATAGCGATATTTGCTATCATTCCCCCAACGAGAAACAATTCTGGCTCGATCATGGTTATTGAAATACAAAGCGTTCCAGCCCTTATTTCTGAGAGCATCTTGCCAATCACAAATTATTTCTTTTAATTCAACATAGTCAGGCTGCTTTATTGCCCACCGTCCGTTAACATTTCCCTTTATTCTATCGATATGCATATGTTGAAAAGTAAATACCATGTCTAATTCTTGACGTTTTGGATCAACTAATTGGGTAGCATCACTAGCCTTAGCTGCAGGGGCCTCACCGACACTCATCATCTTATTAGGCGCTAAAATCATTCTATTTAGTTCACGTAAGAATTCGTGCATACGTGGACCATTTTGTTGATTTGAAGTTGAATAATTAACTGCATTATTAGGAAAATTCCAATCCTTAGATATTGATGTAATGACATCCAAACGCCAACCATCAATCCCCTTATCAATCCAGAACTGCATCGCTTGGTATATAGCCTGTCTAACTTCTTCATTTTCCCAATTTAAATCGGGCATTTCTTTAGCATAATAGTGAAGATAATATTGTTGTCGACTCTCATTCCAAGTCCACGCTGAGCCACCGAAATTTGACCCCCAATTATTGGGTAAACTTTGATTAGGTCCAGCATCTTGCCAAATATAAAAGTCACTATACTTGTTATCAGCTGATTTACAGCTTTCCTTAAACCAGTATGCTTGGTCTGAAGTATGATTAGCTACAAAATCCATAATAATTTTTATATTGAACTGATGAGCAGCTTCAATTAAATCATACATGTCCTCATTAGACCCGTATTTGGGATCAATTTGATAATAATCACTTACATCATACCCATTATCGATATGGGGAGACAAATACACTGGTCCTAACCAAATAGCATCAATCCCAAGATCAGATAAGTAGGGTATTTTTTCTTGTATTCCCTTCAAATCACCAATACCATCATTATTGCTATCGTTAAAGCTTTTGGGATATATTTCATATAAAACAGCGTTTTTCCACCATTCATTATTTTTTTCGCTCACTTGTTTCCCTCACTTTCTATGCAATACCTAAGACTGACAGTACAATTCCCAATAGGATGATTCCAAAAATAATTAGATTAACAGATTTATTTTTAACTTTTAGTAAATAGAAACAAATCAGAGTAATCGATAAAGGAAGTATTCCAACGAAGATTTGATCTAGCATTTCTTGGGTTTTTAGAATCGTTTCGCCATTCATGGTCATATCCCAGGTAATTTCTAATTTTACCATTTGACTTGTCATAGCACCGACCATCATTAAACCCATGGTCGTTGCAGCTTTGGTTAAAATACTAATTAGCCCATTTTCGTAAAGTTTTGAGATCAGTGAAGACCCCAATGTATACCCTAGTTTTCCGCCATACCATCTCACTAATTGGACAGGTATATTAAAAATTAACAAGAATACAATAGGAGCAAAAATATTGCCAGCCATTGCTAAACTGACTGCAATACCTGCCGCAATGGTTCTTAATACGCCCCAGAATAAGGAATCACCTATACCAGCTAAGGGCCCCATCAAACTTGTTTTTATAGCATTTATCGATTCATCATTAAAATCTGCTTTTTCAGCATTTTCTTTCTCCATCGACGCCGTAACACCTAAAATAAAAGGATACATAGCCAAATTCGTATTGAAGTAAGCCATGTGACGCACCATTGCTTTTCTTCTTTCCTCATCATCTTGGTAAAAGTTTTCTAAGAATGGTTGCATTGCATAAGAAAAGCCTGAGGCTCCTTGCTTAGCCGGTGTAACTGCCGCATATAATGAGAAAGAACGCCAGTATAATTGCCTTAATAATTTATTATCTACTGAAGTTACTTGTTTAGAGTTTTCCATTTCTATTCCTCCTATCTAATTAAAGAATTGATCTAGCTCTTGGTCTGTTGAATGAGTATTCACTGAAGAAACCGCTTGATTTTTATCATTCATTCGTTTAAATTTCAAATCGTTATGTGAAACGATAACAGCGATAATTGCAGCAATTACTGCAACAGCAATTAGTGGAATCTTGAAATATGAAATCAATACAAAGCCTAGTAAGAAATAGATAAATAAATGCTTATCCCATAGAATTTTTAATAGCATAGCCATCCCAACAGCAGGTAGAAGATTCCCTGCAATACTCAAGCCATGCACAATCACATCTGGAATTTGTTCAAGAGCATTTTGAGTGAGTTCAGCACCGTAAAGAATAGCAAAGAAAGGAATTAGAGAATATATAAACCATTGCAAAAGCCAAAGGCCATAATGCAGGTAGGCTATTTTTTTGCTTCTCCTTGTTCAGCCAATTCATCAAATTTGGTTGCAAATGGCCCTACAATACCCACGTAAATTAAGGTCTTTATTTGTAAACCAATAATTCCTAAAGGAATCGCTATAGGTAATACAATATCTACACCCGCCTCCATATTGATGGCAAAAGCAGTCGCTAAAGCCGTTGCTAATCCTGGTTCAGCGGAGCTAGCTCCACCGATATTAACCACTCCCATAAAGATAGTTTCTAGAGATGCTCCAATCAATAGTCCTGTTTGCAAGTCGCCTAATAAAAGCCCAAGCAATGGCCCAATAACAATTGGCCGTCCGAGCATGGTAAAACCTAGTAACTCTTGTCCACCAACAGTAATAAATACCACAAAAGCAACTATAAAAGCTTGTAATAACATAATTTCACTCTCCTATTTAAAAAATGTTTCTGCTTTAATTTTTTCATCAGAAGGTAAATTTTGCAGACAGGTATTTGGATGCACTTTAACTAATCCTTTTAAGGCGTTCATCTCGTCATCAGTTAACATGACAAATTGACTTAAAGTTGTCTTTTTCCCTTCTACTGATTTACCAACATTACCTATATTAATGTAATCGATATTATTGGCTCCTTGCGCAAGTCTTAAAGCGTCTTGAACTGTTCGAACGATCACTAATAAGTTTTTTGTGTTTGCTCGCTTATCTTTCAATACATCAATAACGTCTTCAACAGATCGGATGAGAACTCTAATTCCATCAGGAACTGCCATTTTTAATGCCATTTTCTGCGTTTCATTGTTAGCTGCTTCATCATTAGCAACAATAATTCCATGGAGCGCCAACTCGCGTGACCAAACCATGGCGATTTGACCATGAACTAAACGTTCATCAACCCGTAATACGATAGATTTATTGGAATTATTAACGTCTGCATTGTGATCATTGCTCTCTTCTGGTTTGATGATTTCCTTGGAGGAAAAATCTTTAGCGTTAGCTAAACGAATCGCCAAGCGCGATTTTTCAATAATATTATTAATTTTTTGATAACTCATAGGACCTTGCGAATAAATTAGCTCAATAATAATTGCAACATTAAATCCTGCTACCACATAAAAATTATTAAAATTCTTAGAAACTTCTAAAAATTTTTGATTAACACTCCCACCATACAAGTCAGTAAAAATGATTACCTCATCACCCTCTTGAATATTCTCGATAAAACTCTCTATTTGTTCCTCAATAGAGGGAAAATTATCAATATATGCTGACATATAGGTAATATTAGTTTCCTTAGGGATAAATAAATCCAAAGTGCTTTTCATTCCATCAGCCAATTTACCATGTGAGGCAATGACTATTTTTCTCATTTGTGCTCCTCCTTTTTGGAACGTTCCAAATTTTGATTTGATATTATAGAACGTTCTCAAAAATACTATTAGTTTTTTTGGAACGTTCCATTTCAATTACAAATGATAGCGCTTTAGCAATTACTTGTCAAGACTCCGAGTTGTTTTTCCTTCTACAAATTTTACTGGAAGTGTTACTAAATGTCGACGATCTTTATCATATTGAGACTGTTCTACTACATTCATCATGATATCAACCGATTCTCTAGCAATATCAATCACTGGTTGTCTAATTGATGAAATAATTCTTTTCTGATTCTGATACATTTTTGACCCATCAAAGCCGACAATTTGAATATCATCAGGGACCTTAATCGATTGTTCTTGCAATATATTGTTCATATAATCAGCATAATTATCAGATACGGTGAATATACCGTCATAATCATATTTTTTTCTGAAGGTATTTTTAGTATAAATTAGGAGGTCTTTAAGGAAGTCTTTTTCATGCTTATTTGAGCTAAATAGCTCGTAATCAATTTCCTTATCAATGCATGCTTGAACCGCTCCTTTGGCTCTCTGTCCATAGTTAATACGTGAGTTCTCGGTAGTTCGAGTGACTATCAATATTTTTTCTGCTCCACGTCTAACAAGTTCTTCGATAGCTAAATAACCTCCTTGATAATTATCTGAAGTGACACAAGGGATTTCTGAGCTAATTTGCTTTTCTATCGATACCATTGGAATATGTTCAATCAGTGCTAAAGGAAGTTTACTATAAGAAATAGTAATAATTCCAGCTGCCTTTTGCTCTTTAACCATTTTTATATAGTCAATTTCTTTAGTAATTTCATTATTTGAATTACATAAGAGCATTTTATATCCATAAGACTCTATTTCTTGTTGAACATAATAAGTTAATTCTGAAAAAAAAGGTGATAAAGTATTTGGCAATATAAAAGCTATTATATTCGTTCGGTTTAATTTTAACGCTCTGGCATTATTATTAGGGACATAATTTAATTGTTCAATTGCTTCTTGTATTTTAATTTGCGAAGCTTCTTTAACTTTTACGCCATTTATATAATTTGAAACAGTTCCCCGCGAAACTCCTGCTAACTTCGCTACATCATTCATTGTTGCCATAAAAATCGCCTCTCGTAAATCATTATCTTTTTCATTTATATTATACAGACTATGTTACCTTAATAAATCAAATTGCTTAATACTATGAAAAAAGACGAGTCTATTGACCCGTCTTGAAAAAAAAAATTTTTACATAGTAATTAATGAGCACTTTGGCTGCGCATATTCTTGACGGCCCGACTTCTTTCGATCATCTTGAAAATAATAATTAGAAGAAATAGGTCTACTGGAAATAGGACAGCTGTACGAATGATTCTTGCCCAGGCAAATAAACCGGACTGGTACATCATATTGAGCCATAAAGGCGTTAAGAATAATGAAATCAACACCGTAGTTAATACTTTAGCAATGAGAATTCGTTTCAAGTTATAGCCTTGACGGAAAAGAACAAAGCCATAAATCAAACCGGCTAAGACCGCATTAAAGGTAAAGCCAGGAAAGAAGAAGCCACTTGGACTCAGAACAAAACCAATCACATCACATAAACCGGCGCCAATTCCAGCATAGATAGGTCCGTAAAAAGCCCCCATAATAGCTAATGGTATAAAGGCAAAACTGATTTCTAGGGTTGGTCCTAGAACTAAACGGAATTGGTTGAGTAAGAGGTTTAAAGCCATCAATAAACCCATACCCGTAATCACCCGTGATGAGGCGACATCTAAAGGTAACCATTTTCTAAACATAACAAAAAAACCCTCCTAATATACATTGGAGAGGCCCAAAAAGGGACATTACACTCGATGGCATTTGAGCGAATGCGGATTAACATCGCGAGTAATCTCTTCGTCCAGCAGCAACATTCCGTCCACTGACACTTAACGCATTAATCCTACTCTCAGTGAATATTATAGACTTCTTCACTTGAAAGTAAAGCCCTTTATTTACAATATAAAAGAACAAGGCTCAGGCTATAGTAACGCTGAACCTTGTTTTTACTTATTTGACTTCCTTTTGCAAAATTTTTTGGTAAGTGAGGTCAATTCCAAAGGCTCCTAAGGGGGCAGTAATTAAGATAGCGAGGACCGAAACGGTTAAAATAATTTCTCCAGATCCTAGTCCCATCGCCAAGGGGACCCCGCCAATGGCTGCCTGAACAGTTGCTTTAGGCAGGTAGGCAATCACTGAAAATAAGCGTTCTTTAAGACTTAGGTGGGTCTTGGCTAGGGATAATAAGACACCCAATGACCGGAATATTAATACCATACCAATTAAAAGAACCGGTTGCCAGCCTGCTTGAAAGGCATAGGTAATATTGACAGAGGCGCCCACTAAGACAAAGAGCAGAATTTCACCAGGGATCCATAATTTATTATAGTATTGGCCGAGATCGACCGCCTTTTCTGAGTCCAGGCGATTGATCATCAGTCCCATTGCCATCACTGCTAATATTCCTGAGAATGGGAGTGCTGGCAATATTTTCTCCACCGATACCAAGACAAAGGATAGGGATAAGAGTAAAATTAACTGCTTGGCAGTGCTAAAGGCAAAACGATCAAAGAGGCGATTTAAGCCAGCACCTAAAAGCCCACCGACTAAGAGGCCTAGAATAATGGAAATCGGGATAGTCAGGAGTTGAGTCACTTGGAAACTTCCTCCTTGAGCAACAGCTAGGAAGGAAGAAAAGAGAACCAAGACATAAATATCATCAGCTGACGACCCGGCTAGGATAATTTGCGGAATTTGCTTTTCTGTCCCATAGCCTTCATCAATCAGTTTTAACATTTTAGGTACCACAACCGCTGGGGAAACCGCTCCGAGTACCGCCCCCAGGACTAGGGCATCGGCCTGGCTGATCCCTAAAATGCTAGGTGCTAAGAGACTGGTAGCGATCATTTCAAAAGTTGCCGGTAAAAAACACATCAAGAGTGCTGGCCTGCCCACCTTAATCAGGCCACGGATATCTAAGGACAAGCCTGCTCGAGTCAGGATAATAATCAAAGCCACTTGCCTTAAATCCGCAGACAAGTCTAAGATAGTGGGATCTAATAAATTTAAGGCATGGGGCCCTAGTAAAATTCCTAAAAAGAGATAACCCACTAGGCTAGGAATACGTAAAGACTGACACAGTCGTTCGACTAACAAACCTAAAATAAAAATATAGGCAAAACTTAACAATAACATCTTTCTACTCCTTTTCTTTTCAAGCAAAAAAGCTGATGCCCTTCTGCTTTTATTTGCAGAAGTCATCAGCTCATAAGCATTCTTATGCGCGGTTTAGGAGTAAATCCTGGGAAGACATTCATTTCCTTGATCTAAGCATAAATAATTATCATTTTTCTGTCAAGGAACTTTTCACTTTCCACTTTAATCTAAGCAAAAAACAAAAATGTATTGGGGCTTCTAGTGAAATATTTAACTTAAGCTTAACCTTTACCTCTTTCTGATGATAATTTATAAAGAAGTAAAGAATATAGGTAAGGAAAATTTATTTTCAATTAATGAAAGCGCTTTATTTTAAAATAAAAACCACTCTGCTATACTGGCCATAGGATACTAATTTATTTGTAAGGAGGATTTTATATGAAGTCAGGACGTTTCATGCGTTTAATTACCATTGCCTTAGCTTATGTCGGGGTGATTGTCGGAGCCGGATTTGCTAGTGGTCAAGAGGCCTTTCAATATTATGTCGCCTTTGGTCGTGAAGGTATTTTTGCTTTAATCTTATCCTGCTTTTTCTTTGCCATGGGCGGCTATTTACTTTTAGTCTATGGTTTTCGTTATTCAGCTGAGGACCACCGCATTGTTTTTGACAAAATCTCTAGCCCTATCATTGCTAAATTGATTGACCTTGCTATCAATTTATCCTTATTTTTAATTGGTTTTGTGATGATTGCCGGAGCAGGAACTAACTTAAAGCTGATTTTCTCCTTGCCCACCTGGGTAGGTAGCATCTTATTGACGGTATTACTGATTCTAACCGCCTTTTTAGATACGACCAAGGTGACCCAATTAATTGGTGCCATTACACCCTTTGTTTTAATCTTAATTATAGGGGCTTCAATCTATACCCTGATGGCTTCACCTATCCCCTTCTCTGAAGCCTTGGACCTGGCCCAAAAAGCAGAAACCTCTCTCCCTAATTGGTGGGTATCTGCCATTAATTATACTTCCCTAGGAATCATGACCTGCGTTTCCATGGCCATTGTGATTGGGGGCAACCAAGAATCTTCCTTTGAAGCGGGACTTGGTGGCATACTTGGTGGCTTGGTGACAACCATTTTACAGGCAGCCGCTTATATTACCATTGTAGGTAATATTCAACGCTTGGATACTAATGAGATGCCTATGCTTATGGTCCTCGATGATATCCATCCCCTGCTGGGCGCTGTTATGGGTGTGGTAGTCTTTGGGATGATCTTCAACACCGCTATCGGTATGTTTTATCCTTTAGCCAAACGCTTCTCCTATAACCAACCTCAACGAGTCCCCAAGCTAATGATTCCGATGGTTCTAGTGGGACTAGGACTTTCTGCTTTCGGATTTACCCGCTTGGTCTCCTATGTTTATCCTTTTATTGGTTATTTGGGTGTCTTCGTTTTCTTGCTCCTCCTAGTTCAGTTCATCCGTCACCGGGACGATATTCTCCACGGCAAGGTTGATTTAGATCAATCTAAAAACTAAAGCTTAAACAAAAACAGTTGGCTAATTTAAAGTAGCCAACTGTTTTTTTATTAATGACTTTCCTCCAGGACACCATCACGCATTTCAAAAACCCGGTCACACTGTTTGATTAAGCGAGTATCATGGGTAACCATAATGATGGCCTTATTCTTCTCCTTACTCTCTCTAGCCAATATATTAACCACTTCAAAAGCCCTTTGACTATCTAAAGAAGCAGTCGGTTCATCAGCCAGGATGATAGTAGGGTCGGGATAGAGGGCCCGCGCGATAGCTACCCTTTGTCGCTCCCCGCCTGACAAGTCTGCTGGGTACTTGTTTAATAAGTGGTCTACTCCCAATTCTTGGAAGAGGGCTTGGGCATAGGCTGCTTGACTGTGGCCTTGGATTTTATCGACTAAGCGTAATTGATCTTTAACCGTTAAATAGGGAATTAAGTTAGAAGCTTGTAAGATAAAGCCAATTTCTTGGAAACGGCGCTTCGCCCTGTCTTTTTCCTTTAAACTGGAAAAGGCCTGGCCATTGACCCTAACCTCACCCTGACTTGGACTTTGTAAACCGCCACTCAGGGTGAGGAAGGTCGACTTTCCTGAACCTGAGGGACCAACAATGGCGACAAATTCTCCGTCACTCACGGAAAAATTAGTCGGCTTTAAAGCCTCTATTATTTGATCGCCGTCTTGAAAGGATTTAGAGACATTTATTAATTCGATTGCTTTCATATGAACACTCCTTTACTCAATTTCTCTTTTAGGCCATGGCTTCGAGGGGGTCAACCTTGGCAATGGCTCTGACCGAGAATAAAGCCGCCATAACCGCTGCAATGATGATTAAAATGCCTACTAGGAGGAAATACTCCCAAGTTAAAGCAAAGGGCACCGCTGCTGGCAGTAAATAAGCAGAAGCCAAAGTTGCCAGCAAGGCAAAAACTACCCCAAGACTGGCTAAGAGGAAACTTTGGCCAAGAACCGACTTAGCAATATAGCTGGTGGCTATGCCTTGGGCCTTCATAACGCCAAAGATCGGCGCCTTTTGCATGGTTAGAACATAGATAAATATGCCAACCACCACAGCTGCAATCACAATCAGAAAACCAATCATAAAGTTAAAGGTCACTACCTGAGCCCGGTAACCAGGAATATCTTGGATAAAGTCTTCAATACTTATGGTCTCCAATTCCTCAGGAACATGGTTGGCTTGGCCACGGACCACGACGGCATTAATAAAATCTTTCTCCGGTAGTTGTCCTAGACCACTGTAGCGAATTTCTTTAAGGTCTTCTAAGCTGGTAAAAACAACTGGCGCCACGGAAAAGCGTTGATTTTTAGTAAAGCCAACCACTATAATAGGGTGGTCCATATTGGCCACTTGCAGACTATCACCTATTTCCAAACCATATTGGTTCTTCATGCTGATATCAACTACCCCTTGGCCGGGAGCATCAAACATCTTTCCAGCAACAATATCTGGTTTGAGAAACTCATCCCCTTGGATCCCAAATAAGGCAACATTAATCTTCTCACCCTCCTCATTCAATTTAACCACTCCCGGCATTTCCGAAAAGAGTGCCTTTTGGTCGGCAGTAATTTCATTGGCTAAATCTGCTTCAAAATTCGATTTGCCTAAAATATGGTTACTATCACTGGCTAGTACAATTTGATCAGCTGACCAAGCATCTACGGCTAGACGATTATCCTGGGCCAGCCCATATGACAATCCCGTTAAAAAGAAAACCAAGTAAGCAATTAAAAACAAAAGTCCCGTAATTAATAAGTAACGAGCCTTACTATGCATAATTTCTTTATAGGCTAAAAACATTTTTTCTTCCTCCTTCATTGAACAGGGACGATTATACGCCCCTCATTTTTCAAGAGCAAGCAAAATGAACTGTGTTCACTTTATTTTTTATAAAAGCTAAAAAGGAAATATTTAAAAGAGAAAAAAAGCCCGCTTTATTTTCTATCCAATAAAAAACAACCGCTATGCAGTTAAGCTGCTTGCTGGGACTAGAGTCTGTCCCAGCATAAGCAGTAATACAGCATGCGGTTGTTAGTTATTATATAAAGTTTTTACTTATGATTTTAACTTTAATAAACTTTAGCCAAAGAGCCCATTGGATCCCAAGGTTTTAGGTGAACAGGTTCTTGTTGATATTCTTCTAATAATTTTTCATCAACATAACGGCTAGGTACGGTGATTTGGAAGGTGTATTCATCGAACCATTCATCGGACATGGAGAAGATTCCTTCATCTCCGACCTTTTTACCCCAGGAATTTTCAACTTTCCAATGGGTAGGCTTGCCTTCTTTGTCCAAGTTAACCCCTACTAGAACCATGGCATGGGTTAGGAGACTGACACTATAGTCAAGGCGTTCTGCCTTGTTTAAGGTATAGTTTTCACCCAAAGTATCTTGGTAGCGGTACATCTTAGTATCCATTAAACCAAGTTCACGTTCACTCATCTTACCAACATCTGAACCAAACCATACTGGATAGCCGTCTTTAATGGCTTTGATGGCTGCGTCTTTAAGGGCTTCAATTGGGACGTTGAGATACTTAATAGGTTCACCTTCAACGATTGATCCTAAATAATCCACGGTGTATGTCTTATGATATGGTTTATCAGCAGTTGGTGCATTTAAGAGACTAACCATGTCGTTCACTTCGAGATTGGTATATTTTTGGAAGAATTCTTGTGGGGTAATGTCTTCAATCCGGTGGAATTGGTCATCCTTGTCACGGTATTGGTAGGTAAATTGACTTGGCACTTCCCCTAAGGCCTTAACTAAAACATTATAAATAAAGTAAAGTTGTTCATCACGTTTTGCTTCTAAGTCTGCCTTTGATTTGCCAGCTTCATGCATTTGACGTAAACGAGCCGCAAATTCACGTAGCTTGGTTTCTAAGACTTCATCCAAGAGATGGGTGTTAGAAGAATGGAAAGTTTCAGGCATAACTTCTTTTGGCACAGAGCCATATTTCTTCAAGATATCCGCAAACATTTCCCATTGGCCCCCATCTTCACATGGCGTTTGGAGTAAATGCCAAACTAAACGAGAGTCTTGAGCTTCATCAACGGTATCAATAATACTGGTTAAGAAGAAATTAGCCTTCTCTAACTTATCCCAGAATAAAGTATAAGATTGGGAGAATTCAAAAGTTTCTAGGTTTAATTTTTCCATAGTGGAAACCCGGGCAGTATTTAGGGCTGCGAACATCCAGCAACGACCACTTTGTTTTTGGTTAGTGATCTTACCACGTTTGGTTTCTTCGGAAAATTTAAAGTCATGTTCTTGGCGAACTTGATAATTGACGCTGGCCTTGTTAATACCGACTTCACGGATGGCGTGTTCGCTGGCACTATTTTTAGGGTCAGAATGATATTTTTCATGGAATTGTTGAATTAATTCTTGATTAATCATGCAATCATCGCTTCTTTCTATATCAGTTAGATTGAAAAATTTATCCCTTACACTATAACATAATTTATTGTTTCTGCTTAGTCCCTTTTTTGGGATAAATACCTATATAAAATAAAGAGGCTGTGACAAAAGTCTCAGCCCATTTTTTAAGTACGAACGCTCTTATCAAAATGTATTCCTAGTGCAAAGCAAGTGGCCTTGCTCTTTACCGCGCTTGTCGCACTCTTTCTAAACCTGCTCCGGGTGCAGATCGATCTCCACTTCACTAAAGTGCAAGAAATTCTTTTCAAAAACTTTCCACTTTAGCTCCAGTTGCTATAGCTGTTCGAAGCGTTAGCGAGTTACAGATATAGTATGCGTAGCTCTATCGATCTTTGACGCACCCGTCGCACTCTATCCAAACCTGCTCGCTGACAAAAGTGAACTCCGCTTCAGAAATATTTGGCAATCCTTTTCAAGGATTTCCGCATATTTCTTCTAGCGTTTCACTTTTTGTCGTCAGCTCGCACTCTATCTAAACCTGCTCCAGTCACAGGACGAACGTCCGCTTCAAAAACTGGTAACGCTCAGCTTAGTTGAGTTCGGAAGGGTGAGGGGATGTCCTTTCAGAAAAGTTGAACGATCAGCAAGCTGATCTTATCATCTTTTCCTCCAAGGAATCTCCCTCCCTGATCCTTCCTCTCATCCTTATAACCGAGCTTATCCCAGTTTTCTCCAGCGATTTCGTCCTTTGGTGTGACTGTCGCACTATACTATTACGCGTCTAGTTCAGTGTTGTAATAGACGTTTTGGACGTCATCGTCGTCTTCTAATTTTTCAATGAGGGTTTCAAAGGTGGCTTTCTTGTCCTCTGGGAGGTCAATCATGGTTTTTGGTACCATGGTTAATTCAGAAGTGGCGAGTTTATAGCCTTTTTCTTCTAAGGCGTCACGAACGGCTCCAAAGTCATTGGCTTCGGTATAAATTTCAAAGACTTCGTCAGAAGTTTGTAAGTCTTCGGCACCTGCGTCAATGGCATCCATAAACATGGTTTCTTCATCAACGTCTAAGTCTTCCCGTTCAATAGCGAGGTAGCCTTTGCGATCAAACATATAAGCCACTGAGCCACTTTCACCTAGGCTACCGCCGTTACGGTTAAAGATGGTCCGTACATTGGTTAAGGTACGGTTGGTATTGTCGGTTAAGGTTTCCACAAAAACAGCAATCCCATTAGGACCGTAACCTTCATAAGTGACTTCATCGTAATCTTCGCCACCAGCGGTATTACTACCTTTATCAATGGCCCTTTCAATGTTGGTCTTAGGCATGTTTGCTGCTTTGGCTTTGTCCATAACCATACGAAGTGATGGGTTAGCATCCGCATCTGGTCCACCTTGTTTTACCGCCATATAAATTTCACGCGATAATTTTTGGAAGATCTTAGCGCGTTTTGCGTCTTCAGCGCCCTTAGTATTTTTAATTTTGCTCCACTTATTATGTCCCGACACGAAACATACCTTCTTTCGTTTTTAGTCTATAATCTACAATTCTTAATTCTACCAAAAACAGCTAAATGGCGCAAGTTCAAGCTTCCGCTTTTACGGACTGGTCCAGTCATCCACATAGTCAGTCACCCAGACTTTTGCTATAATAATTAGGAGTTCATAAGGAGGGATTATTATTAATCAACATTCACCTATCCACAATAATAATCAGGAGGAAAAGCCTGCTTGGAAAGATCGATTCTTCTTTTCCAGCAATGTCTTCTTTTCAGTGATCAAACGCCTGCTAGGCTATGTCCTGGTTCTGGGTCTACTCAGTTTAGCCTTAGCTATGGGGGTAGCTAGCGGATTTTTCTTAGGATTAACCGAAGACCTTCCCAACCCCTCCCCTGAGGAAATGGCTAGCCAAATTCAAAACTTGGAAGAAGTCTCGACCCTCACCTACAATGACGGTTCCCTGATCGATGAAGTCCGCAGTGACCTAGTGAGAAAGAATGTTCAATTAGAAGAGATTTCGCCACAGATTGTTCACGGCCTAGTGGCTACTGAAGATGAACACTTTTTTAAACACCATGGTGTAGTCCCCAGTGCGATCCTGCGTGCAATCGTCTCCCAAGTCCTGGGCGGGTCTTCTTCAGGCGGGTCAACCATTACCCAGCAATTGGTCAAGCAACGCTTCTTATCTAACGAAGTCTCCTTTGAACGGAAGGCTAAAGAAATGCTCTTAGCCAACCGTTTAGAAAATTATTTTTCTAAGGAACAAATCCTGGAATCCTATCTTAATACCTCTCCTTTTGGTCGTAACAATAAGGGCGAAAATATTGCTGGTATTGAGGCAGCTGCTGAAGGTATCTTTGGCAAAAGCGCCGACCAAGTTAACTTACCTCAGGCCGCCTTTTTAGTAGGGATGCCCCAAAATCCCTATAACTATACTCCCTATGATAGCGAGGGCCAATTAAAATCCCCAGAAGCCCTTAATTACGGGGTAGAACGGATGCAGGAAGTCCTCGACCGGATGCGCTTAGAAAATTATATTAGTCAGGAAGACTACGAAAAAGCTAAAAACTACGATATAAAAAGTGACTTTATCCAGGCCGACAGCCAAGTTGATGAGGCTGATTCAAGCACTGGGCAAAAGAATACTTATCTCTACCAACAAGTGGAAAAGCAAAGCCTTAAACTCCTCATGCAGCGTTTTATGGCCATGGATGGAGTCAGTGAAGAAGATATTCAAGCCGATGACAACCTACGTAGTGAATACCAACAACGGGCCGATTCTTATTACCGTAATGGCGGCCTAACCGTTAAGACCACAGTTGATCCTAATATCTATCAGCTTCTCAACCAAACGGTCGCCAATCAAGCTGGTTCCCTGGGACAAACTTATATGACCTCTCAAAATAATCCAGAAACCGGTGAAAGCGAAGCCATCCCCCTCCCTGTCCAAACCGGCAATGTCCTTATCGAAAATGCTAGCGGAAGAATCTTAGGCTTTGTTGGAGGGATTGACTTCGACCAAAACCAAGTGGACCATGCCTTTGACATGCGACGGTCACCAGGTTCCATGTTCAAGCCCTTGCTGACTTATGGACCAGCTATCCAAGAGGGTTTAGCCTTTCCAAGTACCCTAATCGCTGATACCCCTATTCGTATCCAGCAAGCCGATGGGTCTTACTATGAACCGTCCAACTATGGAAATAATATCTCCAATCAGTTGGTGACCTTCCGCCATGCCCTAGCCAATTCCTTGAATAACCCGACCATTTATCTCTACCAACACCTTTTAAAACATGGTGTCGATATCCAAGCTTATGTCGATCGTTTAGGCCTAGACCAAGCCGTTACGGAAAATGAAGTCAAGGATAATGTCGCCCTATCCATTGGAGGAACCCAAACAGGCCCGACTGTCGTTGAATTAGCGGCCGCTTTTGCGACTTTTGCTAACGGCGGCCAAAGCATCAGCCCTTACCTCATTGAAAGCATTTCTGATAGTAATGGGAACTTTATTTATCAACATCAAAACTACCAAGAACCTGTCTTTGATAAAGAAAGCAGTGATATCATGATTGATGTCTTGAAAGATACCCATCGGACCGGGACTTTCCAACCATATAGTGGCGGTTTGAATGCTTTTTCGGATATCTATATGAAAACAGGGACCTCAGAGGATTTCAATGACCATTGGATTGGAGGCTCAAGCCCAAGGATTACGCTCATGTCATGGATTGGATACGATAATACTTACCAGCGCCATACCTTAAATGATGACGGCAATGCCAGTTTTGCCAATCCGGTAGAACGCCACGCTAAACACTGGCTGAGCTTGCTCAATCAGTTGAATAACTATGATCCGCAAATGATGGGCTCTAGTGAGACTTTCACCCCTTCCCAGCAACTAATCCGCCAAAAAGTTGTCAAAGAAACCGGAACACTCCCCGGCAGCTTTACGGGGCCTTACAATACCCAATACCGAATTCCGATCAGTCAAGCTAGTGAAGAAGGGCTCTTTCCTAATCAAGCTGCTATCCCCAAGGCTCAATTTGACTTTGCCATTGGAGCCAGCTTAGAAGAACAAGTCCATGCCCTAGAACCCTATCGAATCAAAAATAACAGTCAAGTCAACCAAAAAGTCAATGAAATCTTAGACCTCTATGAACAAGTTCATCAAAAAGAGGACTAATTATTAGAAAAAGCAGTCATGCGTTTTGTGAGCATAACTGCTTTTTTCTTTAGCTTAATTATCTGACTTTAAACGTGCGCTTGTCGGACTGTCTAGTTGAGTTCGGACGCCAGCCTTGAAGTTGCTTCAGAAAATTCCAACACACAGTTTCCTGTGCTTATGGTATTTTCCTCCAGCAATTCAAGTCTCTGACGGCGTCCTCACATCCTTTCCAAACGTGCTCCAAGCGCGAGGCGAGCTCCATTTCAGAAGCCCTTGTAAATCCTCTTTGAGGATTTACTGCGCACTTCTTCCAATGGTCTCCCCTCTTTTTGCGCTTGTCACACTCTATCCAAACGTGTTCCAAAAGTCAGCCCTGACGTCCACTTCACTAAAGGACGACGAATTCTTCTTAAGAATTCTTTCGTCCTTTAGATCCAGTGGTTCAGGGCTCTTTTTGACTTTTGTCACACTCTAATCCTTATACCAAGTCTTCCATGATTGTGTAGAGTTCTTGGCTGGATAGGTTTTCTTTTTCTTCTTGGGTGAAGTCGCGGATTATTTCTCCGTGATGGAGTAAGATCATCCGATTGCCATAGGTTAGGGCATCTTGTAAGTTGTGGGTGATCATTAGGGCGGTGAGTTTTTCTTCTTGCACTTGTTGGTTGGTGAGCTCTAAAATCCTACGTGAGGTCTTAGGGTCCAAAGCTGCCGTGTGTTCATCCAACAATAGGAGTTTGGGCTTAACGATAGTAGCCATTAATAAGGCAATGGATTGGCGTTGTCCACCGGATAATTTACCCATTTCAGCATTCAAACGGTTTTCAAGACCCAGGCCAATTTGCGATAGAGTTTGGCTGAAATAGGCCTCTTTGTCATTAGTAATAGCCATACTCAAGCCCCGCTTTTGCCCTCGTTTAGCAGCCAGAGCCAGGTTTTCAGCGACGGTCATCCGCGGAGCGGTTCCCATTTTAGGATCTTGGAAGACCCGGGAAATCGACCCTGCCCGCTCTTCTTCACTCTTAGTGGTAATATCCTTTTCCTCCAAGAAGATTTCGCCACTATCTAAGGCAAAGGTCCCAGCAATGGCATTGAGTAAGGTGGATTTCCCCGCACCATTCCCCCCAACAATGGTAATGAAGTCGCCTTGATTCACTGAAAGGTCAATGCCTTTCAAAGCATGAAAAGCATCCAGGGTTCCGGGATTAAAGGTTTTATTGATGTTATTAAGCTTTAATACTTGACTCATGATTAAGCCTCCTTACTGCGAATATTCTTGGTCCGGCCGCTTCCCATTTTGCTTCTAATCGTTGGAATAGCCAAGCAAAGACCCACGATGATGGCTGAGAAGAGCTTAAAGTCATTGGCTTCAAAATTAAGCATGAGAACAAGACCAAGGAGTAAACGGTAGACAATAGAACCAGCTACGATGGTAGCTAAACGCATGGACAGGCTAACATTAGGGAAGAGAACTTCACCAATAATGATGGCAGCTAAGCCAATCACCACAGTCCCAATCCCCATGGAGATATCTGCATAACCATTGCTGTTGGCTACTAAGACACCGGCAACAGCAATCAATCCATTGGCTAGCATGTAGCCTAGCATGGTCATTTCGTGGGTATCAATCCCTAAGGACTTGGCCATCACCAGGTTATCCCCAGTAGCAATCAGAGCTTGACCCATTTCTGTTTTAAAGAAGAGACTCATCAAACAAATCACAATAGCAGATACCACCAGACCAATGACGATGGTATCGATATTTCTACCAAGGTTAAGAGGTTCTAGTAAGGTTTTTAAGGTTTTTTGACCCGTTAGAGAAATATTGGCCGAGCCCATAATCTTCAGATTGACAGAGTAAAGTCCGGTCATGGTAATAATCCCAGCGAGTAAGGGATTAATACTTAGCTTGGTAGTCAATAAACCGGTAATGGCACCTCCGGCCATCCCCCCTAAAAAGGAGATTAGGATAGCGATGAGAGGATGGATACCGAAATGAATGGCTTGGACGCCTAAAGCCGCCCCTAGGGTAAAGGAACCTTCAGTCGTCATATCAGGAGCATTTAAAATCCGAAAAGAAATATAAATCCCCAGTCCCATGACAGCCCAGATACTGCCCTCGGATAAGGCACTAGTAATTAAATCAATCATTTTTATTTACCCTCCTTTGCCACGTCAGTAGCTTCATTGACGACATCACTTGGAATTTCGATGCCTAGTTCATTAGCCTTCTTAGAATTAATGGTTAAGGCCTTCTTCTCTGGAATAACAACGGAATAATTTCTTGGGTCAGCCCCCTCAATCAAGTCAGCAAGGACATTGGCTGAATCAACCCCTAATTGGTATTGGTTGAGTCCAACTGTAGCCATCCCGCCGTCAACAACCATGGTGTCAACCACTGGGAATACTGGAATTTTATAATGGTCAGTGACCGAAATTAAGGTGTTCATAGAAGAAGCAATCGAGTTGTCATTAGGTACCCAGATGGCTTCCACTTCTTGGGCCAATTGTTCAGCCACTTGGGCCAAGTCGTTAGTCGAAGTGATGGTTTTTTCAACGACATTCAAGCCTAACTCTTTGGCATGTTCTTTAGCCATGCGGACATTATTTTGGGCATTGGTTTCAGAAGAATTGTAAATAATCCCCACCGTTTTAATATCTGGCATCACTCGTTTAATCAGATCAAATTGTTCCTTGACCGGTGGGACATCACGAACCCCAGTCACTTGGAAGCCTGGTTGGTCTAAATCTTTAACCAAGCCAGCCCCAACTGGGTCGGAAACAGCTGCCATTACTACAGGAACCTGGTCATTGGCCACATTCTTTAGGGCTTGGGCCGCTGGTGTGGCAATACCGACTAAGTATTCAGCGCCATCAGAAACCATTTTATCGGATAACATTTTCAGATTGTTTTGGTCACCTTGACCATTGGCAAAGTCAATTTCAACGTTTTCACCATTAACATAACCCCGCTCAGCCAGTTGGTCATAGACCCCTTGACGAATATCATCTAAGGCTGGGTGTTCTGTTAGTTGTAAAAGTCCGATGCGAATCTTATGGTCAGTGTCTTTGATATCTTCTTGACTGACATTGGTTTTTGCCTGGTTTTCACTGGCTGTCCGGTGTTGAATTAAAGTTGGCATGGCCAAGAACAAAACGGCTAAAGCGGTAATTAATATAACTCCAAAACTTGTAATCTTTTTCATAGGGCACTCCTTTACAATAAAAAAATCCTCCAACTCTAGAAGCTGCAGGATAAAAAAATCCCGCACAGACTATTCATGTGGTCCATGCGGGAATTCTTATTAAGTCGAGCTACCGCACAGATACAGCTTCAAAAAAACGCTGAAGTTGTATCTATGCTGATCACAGTATAAACACAACTACACCATGCGGATTTGCCATGAAAATGTAGTAATTTGTTTAAGTGACATTGTAGCGACTCCTCTCTGATATGTTATATGTAATATAACAGATATTTGAGCTAAGGACAAGCCCTATTTTCATTTTCCTTAAAATTCTCTTTTTATTCTTTATTTCCATCCCCATAGTCTTGGATAAATTGGAAGATCTTCTGGTAATAAGTGGTGGGCTCTTTGTACTTGGCTTCGGCATGGCCAGCTTCAGGAACGATGTAAAGTTCCTTAGGCCCCTTGGCTTTAGCATCATAGAGTTCTCGGGCCATGGATACCGGAACGAAGTCATCCGCTGCGCCGTGAATAAATAAAATCGGTAGGGACGACTGGGCAACGTATTCTAAGGTATTTCCTTCGCGTAAATCATAGCCCGCCCGCAGTCTTGCCATGGTATTAGCCATATAGAGGACTGGAAAAGTGGGGAGATTAAAACGTTTATCTAACTCAGAAGCAAAAATATCCCAAATACTTGAATAACCACAGTCAGCAACAACTGCTTTGACGGCTGCAGGCAGCTTGTCTGAGGCCATTAGAACGGTAGCACTCCCCATGGAAGTACCGTGGAGGACAATCTGGGCCTGACTATCGCGGTCAATCAGCCACTGAACCCATTGCAGTAAGTCCTGACTGTCTAGGTAGCCCATGCCAATATATTGGCCCTGACTAGGCGCATGGGCTCTTAAGGAGATGGTTAGGACCTGGTAACCCTTTTGATAAAAAGCGGGCGCAATATCATAGGAATCCGCCTCTTGACCTTGGTAACCATGGACAATCAAGGCATATTTATGTTGGTCAGAGTCATTATGGAACAAATTTCCGCTCAAAGCGAGCCCGTCTTGAGAGCGAATGCTTACCGCTTCCTTTTTATCCCCTACCTGGTCTAACCAAGCCTTAGCGTCCGCTTTGGCCTGGGCCTTATTGGCATTAATTTCATGAACAGCTGACTTAGTCTGACCCGGCTTTGTCTCCTGATCAACTTGGCGGTCTTGCCCACCCTGGTTAGGCACCAAGGCATAATCAACAAAATAATTCCCTACAAAATAAGTGGCAGCCAGGGAAATCACTGTCAGCAGGGCTAATGAAATGCCCAACTTTTTTAACCAAGTGAGTCCTTTTTTATTCTTCATCCGGTCTAACACCTCCCACAGATTAGTAATAATTTTAGCAGATGGTACAAGAATTGACTATCTTTATCAAAATTTTGATAGGACATAAGGAGAGTGAGACAAAAGTTTAAAAACCCTGAATGGGCCATTTATTGTCTCTCTAATCTTATATATAATGGAGAAGAGAGTGTGATAGTCACGCTAAAGGACGAAATCACTGGAGGAAAATACCATAAGCACAGTTTACAGTGCGTTGGCATTTTCTGAAGCGGACGTTCGCCCTGTAACTGGAACACGTTTAGGAGGGTGCGACAAGTGCGTCAAAGATCAATACCCTTAGAAGAAATACAAACAAAGGAGTCAAGATGGTAAGAGAAATTTTTATTATTCGGCATGGCCAGTCTCTTTATAACTTAGAGGGGAAAATTCAAGGTCAAATCGATAGCCCCCTCAGTTCAAGAGGCATCCAAGAAGCCAAGCAAGCGAAAAACTATTTTGATCAAAAAGGCATCAGTATTGACCTCATCCTCTCATCTCCATTGAAGCGAGCTTATGCCACAGCAAAAATTCTCCAAGGAGATAGGTCCTGCCCCCTAGTGACTGATCAGCGGCTAGCGGAGTGGCGCTATGGTAGCCTTGAAGGAAAAGCGATCAGCGGCCTTGAGGGCGTCAAACTCAATGACCCGCCTAGTGATAAGTATTTTTGCCAATTTGGGGGCGAGTCAGTCACTGCAGTTAAAGGGCGCTTTCAAACAGCCCTTGATGCCGCCCTAAAAACTTATCCTCAAAAAAATATCCTCCTAGTTAGCCATGGGTCAATTATGTACCGCTTCATGTTGGACTATCTCAACCAACCCCTCCCAGCCTTTTCGAATTGTCAAATTTTCCATTTTGAAGAGCTAGAAAAAAGTCTGTTCTTAAAAAATAGTATCAATCCGCTTAACTAAAAAAGGACTGTGTATCATTTTCACAGTCCTTTTACTATCCAGTAAAATATTTCCAATTCTTATTTAGAAGCTAATCGCTTGATGAATAATTGCTTTTAATCTAAATTCTGCTGCATTTCACGGTCGTAATCGACAAATTTACGGATAAAGGTATAGGGATCTACCAAGTCCAATTGCCTTGCGAAGGTGGTTAAACTGGTTTCCCTTAAGCCGGCCTTGTTGAGATAGGCTGGCATAGTCGCCACATCCACCGGTAAGGCATCAATAATCAAATGCCCCTCTGACATAATCAAGGTCCGGCGGCTATACTCCAGCATGACTTCAATGTCATGGGTGGTCATCATAATGGCAATCTGGTATTGATTATTCAAGTCTTGCAAGGTATTCATAATGGCGCGGAAATGCACAAAATCGCGGCCTTCAGTGATCTCTTCAACCACCAATAATTTAGGCTCTTTTAATAGTGAGCGGGCCATAGCTAGGCGAAGTTTGGAAATCTCCGAAAGATGGTCTAAGGGAAAATCTAAGAGATTATCCAAGTTAACCATGGCTAGGACCTGATTAAACTTGTCTTTGAGCTCTTCATCCTGATAATCGCCTTCTACTAGAACAGGACTTTGGGCCAGGTAATCTGCAACGGTTTCTGCTTGTGATTGACTAATATTGGTCACATCATCATTAGTAATCAAACCGACATTGCGGCGGAGATGGTCAAATTGATCCAGGGGAAGTTCTTGGCCCAACCACTTAATCGTTCCCGTCTGAGGCCTTAAGGAGCCACTACACAATTGAGCTAGGAGGGTCTTGCCGCTGCCATTAGGGCCGACGACACTCAGCATTTCTTCTTGGTTAATTTTAAGGTTAATATTGTGGAGTCCCCGCTGATTGCTCTCATTGACAAGGGCTGATACATTATCGAGTTCGAGGAGAACTTCTTTGTTTTCTTGATAACGAAAACGTGGCAGGGTCATAATCCAGTTTTCAATCTTTTGCCTTAGCTGTGGCCCAAAGATATGGTGGACATCCTGGATATTATAAACGTCTTTTAGAGGATAAGCCGCGTAGCGCATAGCGGTAATATAGAAAGGTTCACGAATGCCCAAGGGATTTAAAATACCACTTTCCAAGAGGGCCTTAAGCTGGCCATCGAACACAATCCGCCCTTCTGAAAAGACTAAGACGCGGTCAATGGGACGAGACATCATCGCTTCCAATTGGTGTTCGGAAATAATAATAGTGGCGTCAGTATGAACATGGTAGTCGTCAATAATATCGATAAAGACCTTTTGTTGTTTAGGAGCCAGGGTCTTTAAGGGTTCGTCAAAAATATAGATTTCATTATCTTCTTTTAAGATGTGGGACATGCGGTGGATTTCTTTTTCCCCACGAGAAAGTGCCTGGTATTCTTCCGGTTGCAATTCGCAATCGACCAGTTCATACCAACGCTTTTCGATAGCCTTTTTGTGGTGGTTGACCGATTCATTAGGATTATCATCGATCTTCTCATCAATCACATCACGAATTGCCGTCCCGTCAACTGGCTTGGCAGACTCACCACTGTGAATAATTTCACCAGAAAACTCGCCATCCTCTGGTAGCTCACCCTTCAAGGCTTTAAGAAAAGTTGACTTACCTGATTCATTGGCTCCTAAGATTAAAATTTTCTCACCATGGTTTAGGGTTATGTTGATATCTCTTAATGCCATCCGATATTGACGAGGATATCGGTAGCTAAAGTGACGCATCTGAATCCACGGGCTAGACACGCTGACTCCTCCTCTTATAAACTAGTATCATTCTAATAAATATAGCACAAAAGCTGGACTTAGCCTAATATTTTATGAAAAATCCCTAAAATTTATTTTGTATAATACTATTTTAACTATGCCAGGTAAAAAGCACCAATAAAAGGATTACAACCGCTTACAAACATTTCCCCGCTTTTCACGATTATATGAAAAAAGCCCTAGGGCATATCCACTAGAGCTTAATCTTAATATATTATTCCATTTATCCCATCTCTGGTCGCCAGATAGGCTTACTTGGGATCGCGACCAATAATCCGGACTTCGGTTTCCAGAGTCACATCAAATTCTTTTTTGATCACTTCTTGGACGTGGTGGATCACCGCCAGATAATCAGCCGCAGTGGCATGATCAATATTTACAATAAAACCAGCATGTTTTTTTGATACTTGAGCCCCACCAACCGTATAACCTTGGAGGTCAGCGGCTTGAACGAGTTGGCCGGTAAAGTGCCCCTTAGGTCGCTTAAAGACGCTACCACAAGAAGGCAGGTCGAGGGGTTGCTTGGATTCTCGCAGTTGGGTTAAGTGGTCCATCCTGCCCTTAATTTGGTCATAGTCGCCCGGTTTGAGGTCAAAGACCACACTGACGACACAGTCCCCATTATCTTGGATAATACTGTGGCGGTAGGAAAAGTCTAAGTCTTCATTAGTATAAGTCTTTAAGTCACCAAACTTATCGACCACTTGAACGCTTAGGGGCAGGTCCTTAATCTCGCCATCATAGGCTCCAGCATTCATATAGATCGCTCCCCCAACGCTACCAGGGATCCCGCAAGCAAATTCCAGTCCTGTTAAAGCCGCATCACGAGCAGCCCGGGTCACGTCAATAATGCGCGCCCCCGCCTCAGCGAAGACCTGGTGATCTTTCACTTTAATGGCTGCCATTTGGGTCAGCATAAAGACGATTCCTTCAATACCGCCATCACGGACGATAACATTACTGGAATTTCCCATCACCATAAAGGGCAACTGGAGTTCATTGGCCTTTTTGATCATGGCTTGAAGTTCCTGGCTACTTTGGGGAAAGACCAAGAGATCAGCCGGGCCGCCGGTTTTCGTATAGGCATAGTGCTTCAGCGGCTCATTGATTTTGATATGTTCTGGGCTAAAAGCATCGATAAAGGCTTGAAAATCCATCTGTATCCCTCGCTTCTTCTTAATCAGAGTAAGTCATTTTTTAGGTTAAACCCTTACTCTTATCACAAATGTTATGATAGCATAAAATAGTCTTTTAATTTAGTCCCAAAAGGACTTTTAAGCTTTTCTTATCCTAGCCATCATTAACGATTTACCAGAAAGGAAAATTCCATGAACAAATCACGTCGTCAAGCCCTACTTATGACTGCCTTGAGTTTAATCTATGCTACCTACCAACTGCAAAAGCCCGCTGATCATCTGACTGGCTACCACCTCTTCTTAGGCCACTTACTCCCGATTGTCGCCACTGTCTTTGCCCTTAACGAGAAGAAGGCCGGCCTCAAGTGGACCCTGGTTGCTATTAACCTCTTCCTGCTAGCCATTATGGTCTATGTCTTTTGGATGTCGTAAAAATTGAGAGTGCGACAAGCGCACCAAAGAGCAAGACCGCTGGAAGAAAAAGACGTAAAAATTCTCAAAGAGAATTTGTCGCCTTTTTCTGAAGCGGACGCTTGCTCTGCGCTTGGAGCATGTTTTTGATTAGATAGTTTGTACTTAAAAAGAGCTGCCCTTATATAGTGACCTCCAAAAGTTGAACTAGGACTTCAACTTTTGGAGCGCTACACTTACCGGGCAACTCTTTTTCTTATTTAATCATTAGTCTTCTTCACTTGCAGGTAAGTCATCGTCTGCCTCTTGCTGGTCATTTAAGACACTTAAACCCATGATTAGGGTGTCTTGGAACTCTCCTTGGGCATATTGTCCTCCAGGAATACGTCCCAGCTCTTCAAAATGAAATTTCTCATACAGCTTAATGGCCCGGACGTTATTGACATTCACTTCCAGGCGGATATAGCGCAAAATCGGGCTTTCCTTGGCCCAGCCCAGCATATCTTCCATTAAGACATGGCTCAAGCCTAAACTCCAAAAGCGCCTGAGGATAGAAATACCTAATTCGCCCACATGCTCTTCCTTGGAACCTTCTGGGGCCCCGATTGAAGCGACTCCGATAATTTCATCATCTAATAAGGCAATTAGGACCCGGTTATTCAAGCTTTCTTGGATACTTTTTAAATACCTTTGTTCTTGTTCCTGGTTGATACCGAGGCCTTGGGAAGTAAAACTGAGAAAATCAGATTCGCCGCCCACCTTCTTATAAAAGTCTAATAGGGCCTTGGCATGTTTTTGTTCTGCGTCTACTAAAGTAATTTGTATTTCTTCACGTTTCATGCTTATTCTGCCAAACTTTCTAATAATTCTGCTGCTAATTCCTTACCGCGTCCACCATTATATGCTAGGCTAATCCGGCGCTCGGTTTCCGATTCCTTATGGATAGTCAGCCACAGGTAAGGCGTTTCTAAGTCTTCCTTAATGAACTGGGGCCATTCAACCACAGTGACCCCGTCGCCCTCTAGGTATTCTTCAATCCCCAATCCTTCTGCCCCAGTTTCCTCTAAACGGTAGGCATCCATGTGGTAGAGGGGCAGCCGGCCCATTTGATATTCGCGCATAATGGTAAATGTCGGACTCTTAATCGCCTTATTAATCCCTAAAGCATGGGCAAAATAGCCCGTAAAGGTAGTTTTTCCCGCCCCTAGGTCTCCTTCTAAGCAGATGACATCCCCTGCTTGAACCAAGTCGGCTAATTTTTGGGCGGTTTTTTCGGTATCCTTTTCATTATGCCATTTGATCTCTGACATGCTTTCACCTCAATACTCTCTTGTCTTTTTTCATAGACTCCCTTCCATTTTAGCATGGTAAACAAAAGCTGCCTAGTTTTTCATCACTTATGGGACAATCTTATTCACGGCAGTAAGCTCCCCAGCATATTCTAAGCTTATTCCGTATAGTTTTTGCTATAATAGGCGTAAACTAAGTACAAAGAAGGGATTATCATGAAAGAAGAAGTGCAAGCACAAGCGCGGAAATTGATAGAAGAACTAATCAATAAGGCTCAGCTAAAGTCCGGAATGACCGTAGTGGTTGGCTGCTCCACTAGTGAAATTATGGGAGAAAGAATTGGGACGGACTCCCAACCCGAAATTGGAAAAGCGGTCTTTGACGCCATCCACCAAAGCTTAGACCAAGCCGGAATATACTTAGCCACCCAATGCTGTGAGCACCTTAACCGGGCCATTGTCACTGAACGAGAAGCCCGTCCTTTTGCTCCCACAGTGAATGTGGTCCCCCAACCTAAGGCAGGCGGGTCATTTTCCACAGCGGCCTACCAAGCCTTCCAAGATCCTATCGTTATTGAAGAGATTCAAGCCGATGCCGGGATTGATATTGGGAACACCTTGATTGGTATGCACCTCAAACCAGTGGCTGTTCCTCTGCGCTTAGAAAACCACCGGATCGGTTCCGCCTGGGTCAACGCTGCCCGCACCCGTCCGAAGTTTATTGGAGGCGAACGCGCCCACTACAATGACCAATTAAAATAATTATTTCCATAATAAAAACACTTGCCCGATTTCCACATCTAGCACCAGACTGACTGAAACATCATGTGGTATTGGCAAGTGTTTTTTAATTATCTCTTTTAATCGTCTTTATGCCGGTTAGTTAAAAAGCGAGTCATCCGCTTGAAAAAATTTGGTGAAGACGGGGTAATGCGCATAACACTCTCATTACGGCGACTTTCGGCTTCTTGCATCATTTGTTCTTGGGAATTAATAGCCTTATCGCCGGATTTGACATGACGATAAACGCCATCACTGCCTAATTCTCTGGCTTTTTGATTATCGGCTAGTTCTACTTCTAAGAAATGGATAATTTGAGCTTCAATATCTTGGTCAATAATTGGAAACTCAATTTCTACCCGGCGAATCATATTTCTAGTCATCATATCCGCAGAAGAGAGGAAGACATGTTTTTGACCATTGCGGTAGAAGTAGTAGATCCGACTGTGTTCCAAGAAGCGACCTACGATCGAACGGACCCGAATATTTTCCGATAGGCCTTCAACTTGGGGACGTAAACAACAAATTCCCCGGATAATCAGATCAATTTGTACCCCGGCCTGACTTGCTTCATAGAGTTTTTTGATGAGGGGTTTATCGGTCAAGGAGTTCATCTTAGCAATAATGCGCCCGTTGCCGTATTTTTTCTGATTTTCAATTTCTTCATCAATGTAATCCGTCAGGGAATCCCGAATAGCAAATGGTGAAACATGGAGGGCCTCATAATCAGGTACTTCACTATAGCCGCTTAGGAAGTTAAAGAACTTGGACCCATCACTAGTTAGGGCTTCATTAGTCGACAGAATCCCCATATCCGTGTATTGTTTAGCCGTTTTGTCATTGTAGTTCCCGGTTCCTAGGTGGATGTAGCGTTGGATTTTTCCAGCTTCCCGTCTCACCACCAGGGTAATTTTACTGTGGGTTTTGAGTTCACTTAAGCCATAAAGGACATGACAACCAGCGTCTTCGAGTTCTCTCGCCCAGTGGACATTATTCTCTTCGTCAAAGCGGGCCTTCAGTTCCACCAAGACTGTAACTTCCTTACCATTTTCCGCGGCCTTTTTCAAGGATTTGACAATCGGCGAATGCTTGGATACCCGGTAGAGGGTCATCTTGATGGCTACTGTTTTTGGATCTGAAGCAGCATGGTCGACAAAGGACAAGATTGGTTTGAAAGAGTCGTAAGGATGGTGGAAGAATAGATCGCCCTTTCTGATTAATTGGTAGAGATTTTCGCCATGGTAGTTGGGATATTCTACCGGTTCAAAATCGGGATACATCCATTCAGGGTGATCTTCACTGATATCATCCACCAGGTCAAATAAGAAGGTCAAATCAAGCGGTCCATTAATGGGATACAGGCCTTCCTCTGGCACCTTCAAATAAGGTTGGACGGTCTCCAAGAAATCCTCATTATTGTGGTCATTCGAACTCTCCCAGCGGGTATCCCATTCAATCCGGACGGTTTTCCCGTGTAGGCGGTTTTTGACATGGTCTTCCATCACGTCCAAGAGGTCCATGACATCATCTTCATTTAATTCAAAGTCAGCGTTCCGGGCAATCCGAAATGGAATCCGACGTTTAATGGTATAACCCTTGAAGAGTGCATTTAAGCCATGGATGACGACATCTTCTACTAAAACATAGGCCTTTCCCTCACCGTCATCTAAAGTGAGGTAACGCTTGAGTAGGGTTGGAATAGGAACAACAGCAATATAGGAATTCTGATCCTTCTCTAGTTCCACTAAAATATTCAAGGCATGATTTTTCAAGTGTGGGAATGGTCGGTAGGCATCAATACCGATAGCCGTTAAGGTGGGCAAAATCAGTTCTTCAAATTGCTCTTTTACTTGTGCTTTTTGTGCTTCATTGAGATCAGCTACTGATTTAAGGTGGTAACCCTTTTTATCCAACAATTCTACCAAGTCGTGGTAGCG